>JBBIQJ010000007.1:0-34670 GCA_037442385.1 Armatimonadota bacterium | reverse complement strand
CGAAGTGAAGACGCCCCTCCAAGGGACGCCTGCTCCCGACTTCGAAGCCCTCCAGCGCAAAGCGAACGAGATTATCCGCAATGCCCACGCACAAGCGCAACAAATCCGTCAGCAAGCCTATGAAACAGGCTACCAGCAGGGCTACGCCGAAGGCAAACGCCAAGCCCAGCAAGAGATGCAACACGCCCTGCAACTCCAGATAGAATCGCTCCGCGCCGAAGTGGAGGGGTTTCTCCAGTCCCTTCGCGCTGAGTTTGACGCCTACCTGCAGACGACGGAAACGCCCATGCTGGAGCTGGTGATGGAAATTGCCCGCAAAGTTATCCGCGAAGAGTTGCGGATGCACCCCGAACATATCCTCGCGCTGATTCGGGACGCCCTGCGACGCATCAAAGGATTCGGCGCCGTGCGTATCTTTGTAAACCCCGCCGACCTGGATCGCGTGCGCCAGCACCGCGCCAGTCTGCTCAGCGTGTTGGACGGCATCGACCAGCTGGAAATTCTCGAAGACAGGCGCGTGGAGGCTGGCTCCTGCCGCATCGAAACGGAGCAGGGCACTTACGACGCACGACTCAGCACCCAGCTCGAGCTGATTGAGAACGCCCTGCGCCAGGCGGGGTAGCCGATTAGCCCAGAATCAGCTCGTACCACATCGTGCGGTGGGCAGGCTCCAGACGCACCCGCGCCGTGCTGCGCCCCGTGCTGACTGCCGGAATTCGCTGACGCCGCTTGCCGTCGCTGTCCAGCGCCCAGCACACCACCTTCTGCGCAGGGAAGGGCACGCTCAACTCCAGGGTTGGCACGGCAATTCGTGTGGGCGCATCGCCCCACTGGTTGCCCACTGTGATGCGCCCCTCGCCCAGATCGCGCAGGTTCCAGCCCGTGTTTTCGGCATAACTGACGGTGGTTACCAAGCATCGCCAACGCGTCCCATGCTCCAGCGCCGTTAACGCAAACGCCGCGAACCCATCCAGCGGCGCATCCACACAGCGCAACTGGAATCGGTCGCCCAAGTCATAACTGCGTCCCTTAAGAAAACCGACAGCGACCTTGCTGACAGGGCTACGCACGACAAAAACGCCTCGCTGCTGAGCGAATCCTGCCCACACGACCTCCCCTGTGTCCGATTCGTAGCGTTCGGGATTCAACGCCACTTTGTCAGGGGGCAGAGCGTTCGGCGGCGTCTCCTCCCGGCGGCGCACAATTCCAATCCGGTGGCGGAACGCCCAGCGCCCGTCCAGCCCTGCATGCTCGCCCGACACCAGCCCCCATGCCCACGAAGTGCGCAGATGCTCTATCTCGTCGTCTGCGTTCAGCGTAGCGACCGCCCAGCGCCGCGCCCGCGCCACATCCCCCCGCAAAAAGAGCGCCGCGCCCGCCCGTAACAGCCCCCACATCGCAGGATGCTGATTGATATCAAACATTCCCGTAATCCGCTCCGCCTTGAGGTCGGCGCTATGGCTGTAGGTGTACAGAAACAGCGCGTCCCAATCCTGTAGCGACGCCACCGCAGCGAGCATCGGTATCGCTTCGGCACAATACTGGTTCGGGGCAGGGTGATTATATTCCGTTACATTGAAGGGGCGCCCCGGCACTCGGCTAACCGCAAGCCCCGTCAGCGTGCCTCCGCCCGTGTTGACCATCGGCAGGTTGCGCACATACCAGTCCGTCGCACTCCACGCCTGATTCGGAAACTCAGGGTGCTGCCAGTAGGCGTGGGTGTCGATGGCGTCCAGCGCCGCCATGAGGTTCGGCGTGCTACAGCGGATAATCGTGCCAAACACCACGCCTTTCACCTTCAGCTCCTCTTTTAGAAAGCGATACATGCGCTGCCAGTAGCGCTGCTCGGTCTCCCACAGGAACCGAAGCCAGTCCTTCTGAGCGTGTTCAGGATAGCGCGCCCACTGACGACGGTAAAGAATCGGCACACGCCCCTCCGCAAGCGCGTCGCCTTCGGGTATATAGCGCACCGTGCCCCCCTTCTGCAACCGAATCCCCCGTAGCCAGACCGTCCCTGGTTGCTTGCCCAGCCCCGAAAACAGCAGGCGTGCGTTCGCGTCATCCTGACTGGCGAACCCAACCACCTCATAGGGACGCCATTCGGGCGTCAAGCTCACCGTTTCCTCAACGCCCAGCGTCTGCCACGGCTCGTGCGCCATGCCAATCGAGACCCGCAGGGGGCGCTCAATGTCAGCACGCGCCTCAAAACGAATCGTATAAAGCGCTCCCCGCTCCACACGCAGATTCGGCTGGTGAAACTGCACATGCCACTCCTGATCGCTCGCCTGCGTAATGCGAATCTGCACCGTACCCTGCTGATAGACCGCCTCCGCACGGGCGCTCCCGTGCTGTTCCAGCACCCACTGGGCACCGCCCTGAGCGGAGTCGGCGTTCTGCAACAGAGATCTCCCCAGCGGCTGGTCCACCTCGCCCCACGCCTCCCGGAGACGGACAGTTGTGCTATAGCGACGACGGAGCCATTCGTTCCACTGGCGTTGCAACTCCTGTTGAAACAGTTCAGGCATGCGGTCGTACACGCCCAGAAACCAGCTCTGCAGGCAACCGTTCTCGTTGTTGATTTCCACCATCGCCAGTGCGGGGTCTTCAGCATAGGTCAACCCTGTGTAGGGGTTTCGGTGGGTCAGCAGCTGGTGAACGTACTCTTGCTGAAGCAAAATCAGCGGCTCATAAAAAAAGCCAATCCCGTGCTGATCCTTCACATCCCGCACCGAGTCTATCGCTTCGGGCAAGCCGTCCTTGCTGAAAAATCGGCGGTTGACCAACAGGTTGATGTTGCCATAAATCCCCCGCTTTTTCAACTCGGCGAACAAAAAGTCAAACCGATCCAGCGCTTCGGGGTTCAGCGTGCGCGAAGCACCCCCGGAATAGTCAATCAGGGAGGGTTGCGCCCAGTCGGCATCCATATGATGGAACCGCACGCAGTTCACTCCAGCGCGCGCCAGTCGCTCCGCGACTTTCGGAGCATCGCTTTTCGGGGGGAAGTTTGCGCCCGCCGTGAAGTTGACCCCCCAGAATTTGATTCGGCGCGACCCCGTATAATAGTGCCCGTCCTGCCCCACCCGCACCGCACCTCGCGACCCTGCAGGTGCATGGAGCAAAAAACGAAAGTCGGCAATCCCTTCAGGCGCACTATCCCAGCGAAACCCGAATGGAAACGAACCGCTGCCTTGCATAGTAGACCCGAATTTCGTTGAAGCGCCTCAAAGTCCTGCTGAGGAAGGCTTGTTCCCCAGAAGGCGGCATCGGGTATCATGCAGGTTGATGAAGCCGTGCCTTCACGTCCCTGAGCCGGAATGTGTGCTTTATAACGCTGATGTGCTGGAGGTCGTGATAGACCCCGAGTCAGTAGACCTTATCATCACCTCGCCTCCGTATAATGTGGGTGTTGTGTACGGTTCGCATCGGGATGACCTGAGCTACAATGAGTATCTGGAGTTCTCCTGAAGCGTGGCTGCGTCGTTGTTATGAGTGGCTCAAACCCGATGGGCGCTTTTGCCTCAATATCCCGCTGGACAAGAACAAAGGAGGACAGCAGAGCGTCGGCGCGGATCTGACCACACTCGCGAAACAGTTAGGTTTCCGCTACCACGCAACCATTGTCTGGAACGAGGGCAATATCTCGCGTCGCACGGCGTGGGGTTCATGGCTCAGTGCTTCCGCTCCCTATGTAATTGCGCCTGTGGAACTTATCGTGGTGCTTTATAAGCAGGAATGGAAAAAGCCCTCGGGTTCGCGTGTCTCCGATATTTCCCAAGACGAGTTCATTGAATGGACGAATGGGCTATGGACCTTCAACGGCGAAAGCAAAAAACGCACGGGACACCCTGCGCCATTCCCACTGGAACTGCCCAAACGCTGTATTAAGCTCTTTTCCTATGTCGGCGATACTGTATTGGATCCCTTTGCCGGGAGCGGTACGACACTTCTGGCAGCCATTCAACACCAGCGTCGTGCAGTAGGCGTTGAGATCGATCCGCAGTATTGCAATCTGGCGCGTCAACGCATCGAGGAGTATCTGCATTCCGTCCAGCACGCACTACAAATATAAGGTGTGTTTTTTTTATGAGGCGATCAAAATCCTCAAAGCCAGCAAAAACGATACGAGACCTCGTGGTGGAATACTTCATGCGTCACCCCTATCAGGATCTAGAGCATGGTCCTGTTGTTGATTGGGTGACGGAGCAGTGGCTTCGGCAGGGGAATCCCACTCCTCCGCGCGACCCATGGCGGGTAATCCGCAGACTTCATCAGGAAGGTTGGCTCATTAAGGTGAAAAAAGGGATTTATCGCTATGAACCCAAAGCTGCCTTGCAGAGCAGCCTGGATGATTTTACACCAGAGCAAAAGCAAATGATACTGGAGCGCGACAACTACCGCTGTGTTATCTGTGGTCGAGGCAGGGAAGAAGGGTTCGAACTTCATGTTGACCACATCAAGCCGCGCCACCTGGGTGGCAAGAGCGTGATAGAAAATGGGCAGGCCCTCTGCTCTCAATGCAACTATCGTAAAAAGACCTATCAACAGACCGAAACAGGAAAACGAATGTTTATTCGCTTGCTGGAAATTGCCATGAGGGAGGGCGACGAGAAGATAGTGAACTTCTGTCTTGAGATTTTGAAAATTTACAAAAAGTATCAAATTAACGACCATATCAAATGGGACGAATGACACGGAGGCAATTAGCGGGGAGTTATCCCGTTTCGGCAAGCTACCCCACCCCTCATCGAGAAGGTATACTTTTACAGGAGGCAGAAGGCGCGGTGTTTTTCATCTCGAAACTGTTCGGGCGTTTTGGGCGTGATTTGGGAATCGACCTTGGCACCGCCACCACGCTGGTGCATGTGCGGGGGAAGGGCATTATGCTCCGCGAGCCGTCCGTGATTGCCATCGATCAGGATACACGCAAGGTGCTGGCGGTGGGGGAGGAAGCGAAGCGCATGCTGGGGCGTACACCTGCCAATATTGTGGCGGTGCGCCCCCTCAAGGATGGTGTGATTGCCGACTTTGAACAAACCGAAAAAATGCTCCAGTATTACGCTGCCAAAGTCTCGCGCCATCGCTGGATTCCCCCCCGCATGGTGGTGGGCATCCCCAGTGGCGTCACCGAGGTGGAGCGCCGCGCGGTGCTTCAGGCGGCGATGCGAGCAGGTGCCCGTGAAGCCTACGTGATAGAAGAACCGATGGCAGCCGCCATTGGCGTGGGATTGCCCGTCGTGGAACCCACAGGCTCGATGGTGGTGGATATCGGAGGCGGCACCACCGAGGTGGCGGTCATCTCGTTGGCGGGGATCGTTGCCAGCCGCTCCATCCGCATCGCGGGTGACGAAATCGACGAAGCGATTGCCAACTATGTGCGCCGCGCCTATAACCTCTACATCGGGGAGCGTACCGCCGAACAGGTCAAAATTGAAATCGGCTCCGCTTACCCCCTGGAACAGGAACTCGAAATGGAGGTCAAGGGGCGCGACCTCATCAGCGGATTGCCCCGAAGCGTGCGCATCACCTCCGAAGAGATTCGTCAGGCGATTGCCGAACCCGTGAACGCCATCGTGGAAGCGGTCAAACAGACCCTTGAAGTAACGCCTCCCGAACTCGCCGCCGACATCATGAATCAGGGGATTGTCCTCTGTGGCGGAGGCGCACTGTTGCGTGGGCTAAACCATCTCCTCCAGCGCGAAACGGGCATGCCCGTGATTGTCGCCAACGACCCGACCTCATGCGTGGTGCTGGGCACGGGCAAGGTGCTGGAAGAACTGGACACCAACCCGATGCTCCGCAAGGTGCTTCAAACTGCTCAGAACAGGAAGAGGTGAACCCTATGCGCCGCTCCCTGATGATGATGGCAATCCTTGCCGCCGCGGGACTGGCGCTGGGCGTGTATCACAATCGACAGATGCAACAAGGACAATCCGACCTCATCACGGCGCTTGTGCGTGCGACCATCGTGCCCCTTCAGGCTGGATTAAACAACATCGCGAACGCGATTAGCACGCGCGGACGCGCCTTGATTCAGGCACAGCACGCCGCGCGCGAGGTTGATCAGCTCAAAGAAGAAAACGCGCGCCTGCGCCTGCAACTGAGCCAGATGGAGCAGCTCCAGCATGAGCATAGCACGATGCAAAGCCTGCTCCGGATGCGTCCCACGCTCCCGGGCAACTGGGTTGGCGCACGGGTGATTGCAAACTACCCCCAGACAGGACAGCAAACCCTGATTATCGATAAAGGCACACGCGACGGAATTCAGCCCGGCGCGCCTGTCGTGGTCGGCGAGGGGTTGGTGGGCGTGGTGGTGCAAGCCGACACAAACCACGCAATTGTGCGCTTCGTGATTGCCCCGCGCGTAGCGGTCAGTGCGAAAGTGCTGAACCCTCAAAAGGTCTCCACAGGCGTGGTGGAAGGACGAGGCGAGTCGGTGCTCCTACTTAACTTTTTGCCCCCCGAAGCGCCTGTTCAGGCAGGGGATAAAGTCGTAACGGCTGGACTGGGCAGCAAGTATCCCTCCAACATCCCCATCGGGACGGTAGAGCGCGCATGGATCGACCGCCAGTATTCCGTCAAAAAGGCGATTGTCGTGCCCGCTGTGGACCTCAGTGCCCTCGAAATCGTCCTGGTGCAACAGGGGAGATAGGCTGATGTACGACCGCATCCGCCCCTCATGGATTGTGCGCCTCGCCCTGTGGCAGGGATGGGGAACCACCCTGCGAGTGATGTCGCTGATTATATTGGCAGAGGTGCTGCAGGGAGTGCTGGCGCCACGAATCGCGATTGCGGGGGCTATCCCTAACTTTCCTTTTGTGGCGCTTGCGTGTATCGCGATGCGCACGAATCCCACTCTCGCTGCAGGAGCCGGCTTCCTCTCCGGGCTTATCGAGGCGAGCCTGCAGAATCAACTGATGGGGAGCCTGATAGTGAGCCGTGTTCTCGCCTGCTATGCGACAGCCTTTCTGCCGTTGAAGCTCAACCCCAGGCGGCGCCCTAGCACAATGCTGGCGCTCCTGACCCTCACGGTACTAACACAGGGGTTGCTCTACCTCTTTGCCCCCAGCGTATTTGGAGGGGAGTTCGTGGAAACAAACCTCGGCGCGCTGGTGTATAATATAGGGGTGGTGATGCTGGCGTTCGACATCTGCCAGCGCTGGCTGCCACTGTCATTGATGGAGGATGACCGACGATATGGAACATTTAATCTGTAAACCGCTGCAAAACAACTGGAGGAGAAACTGCAATGTCGCAGACGATGCTCGCCGCTGAGCCAAAAAAACAACACGAAGAAAGCAACGCTTACGCGATTGCGGTGCGCCAGCTCGAAGCCGCGGCGCACTACCTGAACCTGGATCGCAGCCTGCTTGAGGTGCTGAAGCACCCACGCCGAGAACTGATAGTGAACTTCCCCGTCAAAATGGACGACGGCTCCGTGCGTGTCTTCACCGGCTATCGTGTCCATCACAACCCCGCTCGCGGCCCGGCAAAGGGCGGAATCCGCTACCACCCGGAAGTGACCCTCGACGAAACCCGCGCTTTAGCCATGTGGATGACATGGAAATGCGCCGTGGTCAATATCCCATACAGCGGCGCAAAAGGCGGTGTGGTCTGCGACCCCAAGCGGCTCTCCGTCCACGAACTGGAAAACCTGACCCGACGCTACATCACTGAGATTTCCATCATGATTGGACCCGAATCCGACATCCCGGCGCCCGATGTGGGCACGAACCCCCAGGTGATGGCATGGATTATGGACACCTACTCCATGCACAAGGGGTATACAGTGCCTGCTGTCGTAACGGGCAAGCCAATTGCGATTGGCGGTTCGGAAGGGCGCCTGGAAGCCACGGGGCGCGGGGTGTGCGTGGTGGCGCACGAGGCGGCGAAACTGCTCGGCTTCACGCTGGAAGGCGCGCGAGTCGCCATTCAGGGCTTCGGAAATGTCGGCTCCGCCACTGCCAAACTGATGCACCAGGCAGGCGCAAAAGTCGTTGCCGTCTCCGATGTGCGTGGAGGCATCCATAACCCGAATGGGCTGGATATCCCCAGCCTCCTCCACTGTGCAGGACGCGATGGCTGCCTGCAAGCGTATCGCGACGCCGAGCTCATCACCAACGAGCAGCTACTCGAGCTGGACTGCGATATCCTCGTGCCCGCCGCACTGCACGGCGTTATCACCGCACGCAACGCGCCCAACATCAAGGCGCGAATTATCGTGGAAGCCGCCAACGGTCCCGTTACCCCCGATGCCGACGAAATTCTGGATGAGATGGGTGTGCTGGTTGTGCCCGACATCCTCGCCAACGCAGGCGGTGTCATCGTTTCCTACTTTGAGTGGGTTCAGGACCTGCAGGCGTTTTTCTGGGAAGAGGAAGAAGTCAATGCCAAGTTAGAAAAAGCGATGCGCAAGAGTTTCGCCCATGTCGTGCAGACTGCCGAACAGAACAAAGTCAACCTGCGCATGGGCGCCTATATTATCGGCGTCAAGCGCGTCGCCGAAGCGACGACGATTCGCGGCATCTACCCGTAACGCGCCACAGCACCAACAAATCGCAAAGCGCACGCCAGTATCGTCCGAACCCATAACGGGAACGACCATACTGGCGTGCGCGGTGAGAGACCGCGACCTCCCCAACCGTATACCCCATCCAGTGCGCCAGCACAGGCAAAAAACGGTGAAAATCCCGCACCAGATAAGGGCGTAATGCCTCCATCACCTCCCGGCGCATCCCCTTAAAGCCGCAGTTGATGTCATGCAGGCGAACGCCCGTTGCCCAGCCCAGGAACCTGTTGAAAACCCAGGACGCCATCCGCTTCACCGCGCTATCCCGACGCGGGCGACGCCAGCCCACCACCATTCCTCTCCCTTGCTGAAGCTGGGCAAGCATCGTCCCCATCGCCGAAGGGTCCTCCTGTAAATCGGCGTCCAGCGTGAAAATATACTGCCCACGCGCCTGGGCGAAGCCGCTGGCATAAGTCGCCGTCTTCCCCAGCCGATGCGGATGCCGAATCACACGCACACGCGAATCCGACTCACACCACGCCCGGAGCTTCTCGGCAGTGTCGTCGGCGCTCCCATCGTCCACCAGAATCAACTCCCACTCATAGCCCAGCGCGCTTAAAACCCGTGGCAGCGTATCCCGAAGCGCCTCAACATAGGGCGACTCGTTATGCATGGGCACAATCAAACTCACTCCGACGGAACCCATCGGTAGACCCGAAACACCTCCAGCGGCAAGCCATACCCGAACGCGAAGGGAGCGCGTCCACGCACCAGCGCGTAATAATACCCGCCCGCCTCCGCGTTCATTGTGTAAGCCGTAGCCCCCACGGGGTAGTAGCTCACGAGAATGCCTATGTAATGCGCACTGGTTTCAAAATCGGCTGGGAGTTTCCCCTTATAAGCCAGCTCTGGCACAATAATCAGGTCGCCCACCCTCAGCCCCTCGCCGCTCGGCAACATTTTGCGAAAGCCTGCCTGCTCGGCGTAGAACATCCAGCCCCACGAACCTGCGTACCAGACCCGCTCATGCCCGAATTGCGCCTGCGCTCGCGTCGCAAAATCCCGATAGACCTGTGCATACTGATAGTCGCCCCAGAGAACGAGCAGGCTCAACACCGTCTGCACACCCAGCAAAACATCATGGAGCCTGCCCGAAAGCGCCCAGCGCATCAATAGCAGCACCATTGGAACCAGCACAAATAGCAGATGGCGCATCGCCTGAAAAGGCACACCCAACACCGCGCTTACCAGCCCAATCCCCAGCCATATCCGCAAAAACCAGCCCACGACATCAGAATCGCGTCGTGGGGCAGGGGAGAAAAGCGCCAAGCCCAACTGCACCGTGCCCAGCGCCAGCCAGCACATCGTCTGCCAGTGAAGCGGCTCGCTGGCGTAAAACACACGATGCCAGTAAGCCAGCCCAGCCACACCCGCCGCCAGCAAGCCGACCTGCCACAGGGACAGGCGCCGCTCCCACAACACGCCCAGCCCCAGAAGTGTGCTAACGCCAAGCCCCACCACCGCAGGCAGAAACTTCGCTTCCCATGGCGCGCTCCCACGTCGTTCCTGCCACAGATAAAGCAGGTGCGGCTTGCCATACGCCCAGAGGTTATGCCCGCTCCAGAGTGCTATCGGCGCAAGCGCCACAATAAGCCACAAAGTCTTTCGCCACGCGCCCTGAGCTACCGCATACGCCAGCGCGACTCCAATCCATGAGAGCGCGGTATACTTCGCCAGCCCTGCCAGCCCGCCCAGCAAGGCTCCGCCCAGCAGCCAGCCGCGATGACTCCGATGTATCCCCTCCACCCAGCACGCCAGCCCCGCCACAAACAACCCCAGAGCAGGCACATCGCGCATTAAATTCATTCCAGGTAAAACCGCAGGCGAAAGCAGAACCCATGCGGTTGCCCACCATGCATACGACGCCCCCAGCCATCGCCACGCCAGCCGATAAACACCCCACCCCAGCAACCCCACGAACGGCATCAACCACAGGTGAAGCCACCACTCTCGATAACCCCCCAGCGCAATCGCAAGTGCCAACCAATAGCTCACCAGAGGGGGATTCGTGGTCGTTTCAAACAGAGGACGCGGCTCCGCGAGCCAGAAAAGCTCTCCATCGAACGGGCGCAGGGGGGTTTTCAACACCTGCGCCGCTACATGAAGCACAACCGTGTCGTCAATATGCACGGGCTTGGTGAGCAGCAGGAAAGCCGCAAGCAGCGCCGCCAGCCCCCATAACCCGCTCGCCCAAGCCCGCATCGAATTCCAGAAGGGCTATGCCTCAATCCGCACGCCCAGCACCTGCAGGAACTTCGCCAGCCAATCGGGATGCGCCGGCCACGCAGGCGCGGTGACCAGCTTCCCGTCCACCACCGCCTTATCCACGGGGACCTCCTCGTAGTTCGCGCCAGCCAGAGTCAGCTCGGGGCCCACTGCTGGATAGGCGGTCGCCGTGCGCCCCTTCAAAACCCCCGCCGCGGTCAGTACTTGCAAGCCATGACAAATCGCAGCAACGGGTTTGTTGGTCTCAAAAAAGTGGCGCACCATCTCCAGCACCTTCGGGTCGCGGCGGATATATTCCGGCGCACGCCCGCCCGGAATCACCAGCGCGTCGTAGTCGGATACACGCACCTCGTCGAACGAATAGTTCAGGGTGAAGTTGTGCCCCGGTTTCTCGGAGTAGGTCTGGTCGCCTTCAAAGTCGTGGACCGCCGTGCGTACTTTCTGTCCCGCTCGCTTGCCCGGACAGACCGCATGCACTTCCAGCCCCACCATCTGCAACGCCTGAAACGGAACCATGACCTCGTAATCCTCTACGAAGTCGCCGACAATCATCAGCACCTTCTTCGGCATGGTTGTATCCTCCTTAGGGACAAATCCCCATTAAAAAGTATACCTGATCTGTCGCAAGGATTCGCATTCCACCTTGTGGCTTGGCAGATTGCGCCGCGTGGGGCGCGGTCCCCGCGTCCTGTTCAGCGAATTCCCCGTTCTTTGCGACAGAGCCACTGCATGCCAGTGGCTCACCAAAACTTTTCCAGTGTGCTTCCGTCTAAAATCGTGGTATACTATGATGGGGGCACCCCCAAGGAGGTTACACGATGAAAAAGTTCTGGATTTTAGGTGGTCTTCTGGTCTTGATGAGCGGGCTTTCCGCAATAGCTCAGGAAGATGCCCCAGGGAAAGGACAGGAAGTACCCGCAGAGGGGCGCGTTCAGCCTGCGACAGCGCCCCAGCCTCAGCGCGGGGATGTGCTGGCGCCCGCGAACCTCGCACGCGAACTGAACCTCACCGAAGAGCAGCGCGCTCGTGTCGAGGGACTCTGGAAGCAGTATAACGACCGCAACGAGGCGCTCCGACGCGACACCTCGCTGACCCCCCAACAACGCATGCAACGGATGAGCCAGAACCGGGAAGAGTATGTGCGCCTCGTACGCTCGCTACTCACCGAAGAGCAACTCAAGAAGTTCGAAAAACTCCTAGAAGAGCGGGCGCCTGCCTACGGCAGCCTGGCGAATATGCGCTTCAGCCCAGAACAGGTGGAAAAACTGAAGGAAATTTCCCAGCGCTATGCCAAAATCCGCCAGCAGATTGCGCAGGATCAGTCGCTGGACCCCAGTGCTCGCGCACGACGCCTGCAGGAAATCAACCAGCAGATGCTCCAGGAAATCCGCGATAAGGTGCTGACCCCCCAGCAGCGTGAGCAATGGGACAAAGCCATGAAGAAAGATCAGAAAGCCGACGAGAAAGACAAAAACAAAGAGGGCAGCGACTCCCAGAAAGACAACCAGAAGCCCTCAAGCGACCAGTGAGCTTGCGGTGGAGCAGGGGAAACCCCCTGCTCCCGCTCTAAAACCGAACCTCTACCTCTTCAAACCCCAACGAGCGCATAAGCTCTGTCAGGCGCTCCTGAGCATTGCGTCTCGCCAGCTCCATTAGCTCGCCCTTGAGAGCGGCTTCTCGCGCCTCTGCAATCGCCTGCTGGCGCGCGCGGGTTTCAATCTCCTTATCAGGCTGGAACACTAGCCAGCCACGCTTGCGGTCATAAACCTTTGTGTGCGCCTCGTTGATGCTCACATTCAACAGGCGCGGTTCGGGGAGTCGCATCTGCACGCGCTTACCCTCCACCCGAATCTGCTCAGGCTTCACCTCCGAAAGGTCAACTCCAGCCACAGCCTCCACGCGGGCAATCAGCAATACGCGCTCGCCTGCCAGCCACACGGGCAAACCATTGCTCGCCTCAACCCCCACGATGTGATTCGTAATCTGGCGCGCTGTTTCAAGACGATTCAGCCGCTGCAGGTGCGAGACTATCACCGTTGGGCTGGGATGAGTGTGATACACAGTTGCCGTCAATCCGCTCCAGCCGCGGCGGATAGCTTCTCGGAGAGCAGGTCCCAGCAGAGCGCTGAGAAGCAGTACCACAATCGCGAGCCACAGCAGCCGCACTCCTCCCGCCAGAGCCAGCGCCTTCACACGGCGCCACAGCAACATGCCCATGCTCTCAGTATACCAGAACTACTCTCCCAGCAAATGGGAAGCAATCTGCGCCCACTCCGCCTCAAAATCGCCATCAAAGGGCGGCTTGCTGGCGCGACGGTACCAGTAATGTGCATTCCCAATGTCGCCCTCCTTGCGATGGAGGTAAGCATGCACCCATGCACTTTCGGCGCTGGGGTCGTTCTGCACCAGCTGGTGGGCACGTTCCCAGTCGCCTTTCGCCTCAAACCACAGCGCCTGCAGAGGCACAGAGAGCCACGCAGGCGGTTGCGAGTCGTTCAGGGTGGCACGAAACTCGTCCAGACGCATGGAATCGCCTCCTAACTGGGCGCGGCACGCGGCTTGAGCGACTTTTTGGCAGGCGCCGACTCAGGAGGTGCTTCCATCTCGGCTTCCGTCTGAGGTGTGGGGGTCGGCTCTGGAATCGACTCAGCCGCCTGCGCGCCCTGACCGTCCTCGCCGTGCAACAGCGTCAGAAACTCCTCGCGATTCAGATGTTCGCGCTCCAGCAGCACCTGCACAATCCGATCCATCGTCTCGCGCCGCTGGCTCAAAATCTCCTTCGCGCGCTGATAGCACTGCTCGATAATGCGGCGCACTTCCTGGTCAATCTCGTAGGCAACCTGTTCGCTGTAGTTGCGGTCTTCCATCAGGTCGCGCCCGAGGAAGGGGCTACCATGTCGGCGCCCGAAGGTGAGCGGACCGAGTTTCTCGCTCATGCCGAACTCGGTGACCATCGCGCGTGCCAGTTCGGTTGCACGCTTCAGGTCGTCCTGAGCGCCTGTGCCCACCTCGCCGAACACAATCTCCTCGGCAACGCGCCCGCCCAGCAACGCCGTAATCCGATCCAGCAGTGCCGATTTGGTATACAGGTAGCGGTCGCGTTCAGGCATCTGGATGGTGTAGCCGAGCGCCATCCCGCGCGGCAGAATAGAGATCTTATGCACAGGCTCCGCTTCGGGCAACAGCTCGCCCACCAGCGCGTGCCCGACCTCATGATATGCCACCACAAGGCGCTCTTTCTCGTCCACCACACGGCTGCGGCGCTGGGGTCCCGCAATCACGCGGTCGATGGCTTCTTCAAACTCGTCCATCGTGATGCGGGTTTTGTTGCGTCGCGCTGCCAGGAGCGCCGCCTCGTTCACCAGATTCGCAAGGTCTGCCCCTGTAAAGCCAGGGGTGCGCTTCGCCAGCACCTCCAGATTCACATCGGGCGCCAGCGGCTTGCCCTTCGTGTGAACCTCCAGGATCTTCTTGCGCCCCTCCACATCGGGCGGATCCACCACGATATGGCGGTCAAATCGCCCCGGACGGAGCAGCGCGGGATCCAGAATATCGGCGCGGTTCGTCGCCGCAATCACGATAATGCCCTGATTGGGGTCAAACCCATCCATTTCCACCAGCAGCTGGTTGAGCGTCTGTTCGCGCTCGTCGTGCCCGCCACCGAGACCTGCGCCGCGCAAGCGCCCCACCGCGTCAATCTCGTCGATGAAAATCAGGGCAGGGCGATTTGCTTTGGCGGTCTCGAACAGGTCGCGCACGCGCGCCGCGCCAACGCCCACGAACATCTCCACAAAATCGGAACCGCTGATGTGGAAAAACGGCACGCCCGCCTCGCCCGCCACGGCGCGCGCCAGCAGAGTCTTGCCACACCCGGGCGGACCCAGCAACAATACACCTTTGGGGATTTTCGCTCCCAGTGCCTGATACTTACGCGTGTTTTTGAGGTAGTCCACAATCTCGGCGAGTTCCTGCTTGGCTTCGTCTACGCCCGCCACATCATCAAAAGTGACGCGGGGGATGCTCTCGTTGTAGCGTCGCGCACGCGCCTTGCCAAACGAAAACGCCTGATTGTTGCCCGCCTGCGCCGAACGCATCAGCAAGAACCAGATTAACCCCCCGAAAATCAGAATCACCAGGAACATCCCCAGCAACTGGCTCAGATAATCGGGGGTGCGTGCCTCTGGGGTGAAACGCACGCTTACTTTCGCCTCCAGCATCTTCTGAACAAGGGCGTCGCGCGTGGAGCCTGCTGGGGGCAACGAGGCATAAAAACGCGTGCCATCTTTGAAAGTGCCTGTCAGACGGTCGCCCTCCGCAACCGCTTCCTGAATCGTGCCTTGCTCAATCGCATGCATCAGCTCGGTGTAGCTCAGCTCCCGCGCGCCAAGAGGCTGAAGATGGCGCAGGTAATTCATCAACAGGAGCACCATCAAAACAAGCCCCACCACAGTCACGAAGGTACGGATATTTCGGCTCAACATAGACCTCCCGAATACTTAACGATTCTGGCAGTTTGGCGTTGCGTCCACAGCGCCAAACGGCGCTCTTCCAGAGTCAAGTATACCCCAAATCCTGCCTGATAGTTCCCTGATAGCAGGAATTGGTGTGGCTATCCCGTAAAGACTCTCTCGGTGAGCAACGATGCGGCGACGAACGATTCTGCTGGGTGCGAGCGCACTGACTTTGCTGGGGTTTCTCACGCTTTCGGCGCTTTCGGACGCAACGCAGGGGCGCGGCATGCGCATCGTGCAGGGTGGCTTAGTACCTGACCCCCCTCCGCGCGCAGGCGAAGAACCTGCCACTGGACTACAGAAGCCTTTCCCGAAGGAGATTGTTCAAACCCCCGACAACCCCACCACGCCCGAAAAGGTGGAACTGGGGCGCCTGCTCTTTTTTGACCCGATCCTTTCGGATGATAACACACTCTCATGCGCCCACTGCCACCACCCCGACCTGGGCTTTTCCGACAGCTTGCCGCGTTCACGTGGCAAGGGCGCAATCGGAGCAGGTAACCAGCGCACCGGGGGCATCGAACTCGCCCGAAGCGCCCCCACCCTCTGGAACGCCGTGTTCAACCATCGCCAGTTCTGGGACGGTCGCGCTCGCGATCTGGAAGAGCAGGCGCGGATGGTCATCACCACACCCGAAGAGGTCAATGCCGACCCCGAAGAGCTGGTGCGCGAGCTGAAAGCCATCCCCGAATACCGACGCCTGTTTGACCGCGCTTTCGGCGGCAAAAATGGCGAGTCGATCACCTTCAGCAACATCGTGCGTGCGATAGCCGCGTTCGAACGCACCCTGGTCAGCTACAACTCCCGATTCGACCGCTACGCGGCAGGCGATGGCAGCGCCCTCACGCCACAGGAAAAACGCGGACTCAAACTTTTCCTTTCGCCCAAGACACGGTGCAACGAGTGCCACGGTATCCCGACTTTCGCCAACCGCGATTTTAAAGTGATTGGTGTGCCGCCTGTGCCGGGCGCCCCGGAAGACAAACCCAAACCAGAAGCTGAAAAGGGCAGGGGCGGTGGACCCAACGGCGCGTTCAAAATTGCCACTCTGCGTAATATCGCACTTACTGCCCCCTACATGCGCAACGGCGCGTTCGCAACCCTCGAAGAGGTACTCGACTTCTACGCAGGCGGCGGTGGGCGGGGGCGCGGACTCGATGTGCCCCTGCAAGACGATAAAATCCGCCAATTCCAGCTCACCCAGCAGGAAAAAGAGGACCTGATTGCCTTCCTACTCGCGCTCACCGACGAAAGCGCCAAGCCGCCTATCCCGGAGCACGTACCATCAGGATTGCCCGTCGTACCCCGACTCGTGCCGAACCTGCCCACAAAGCTCAACATCGAGAGCCCTGAACTCAGGCGCATTCAGGCGATGCACCGCGAGCGCCAGAACACCCAGCGGAGCCAGACCGCATCCCCACAAGTCGCACTCGCCGCACACACCCCACAGGCGCAACGCCCCGCGAAAACGGAGCAAAAGCCTGCTCAAAAGGTCGTAGAAGTGCGTCCGGGGCAGAGCATTCAGGAAGCGGTGGATCGCGCAGGACGCGACGGGATTGTGCGCGTCTACCCAGGCATCTACCACGAGAATGTGCTGGTGATTCACCACGGCGTGCGAATTGAAGGCGTGATTCAAGATGGCAAGCGCCCCGTTCTGGACGGCAAAAATGAGCTCCCCGACGGCATCTCCGCGCTCGGCAACAACTTCACCGTGCAGGGACTCGAAATCCGCAACTATCAGGGCAACGGCGTGGTGGTTCATGGGGCGCGCAACGCGGTCTTCCGCGACCTCGTGGTGGACAACACGGGCTTGTATGGCGTCTACCCCGTCGAATGCGACGGTGTGCTGGTGGAACACTGCGTTGTGTCGCGCGTGCGTGATGCGGGCATCTATGTGGGGCAGTCGCGAAACATCGTCGTGCGACGCAACAGGGTCTTCCAGAATGTTACGGGCATCGAGATCGAAAACTGCGTGAACGCGCTCGTCGAGGATAACGAAGCGTATGAGAACACGGGCGGGATCCTGGTGTTCCTGCTGCCGTTTAATCCCTCCAAAGTGCAGGATCAGTGCATCGTGCGGCGCAACCGAGTTTATCACAACAACACGCCCAACTTCGCCTCTCCTGAGGCGATTGTCTCTAATGTGCTGAAGGGCACAGGCATTATGCTCCTTGCTGCGGACCGCACCGAAGTCTACGAAAACGAGGTCGTGGGTAACGATACCTTCGGGATTCTCGTGGTTAGCTTGCTGAACCTGTTCCCGAAAGACGCCAACCTCGATGTGGACCCGTTCCCCGACCATAACAAAATCTACAGTAATACCGTTCGTGATAACGGCAAGAATCCTGACCCCCGTGTCGCCCGGTATGGCGTGCCCGCCGTAGACTTGCTATGGGATTTGTCAGGGCAGGGCAACGGCTGGGATCAGCCCAGCGTAAAAAGCTTCCCGCCGCAACTGCCCCCCATCAAGCGCGAGACCACAGCAGGAAATCGGGGAGGTGTGGAAAATTAACCTGCGTATGCGCAACTGGCTCTGGCTGGGTTTGATGGCGTGCTTGCTTGGCGTCGGAGCAGGGCAGGACTTGGATTCGTACCTGCGCCTTCGCGGGCAACACAAGGTGTCGCAACCGACCCCAGTGGGGGCGCTGGAACTGGTGGTGGGCAAGCGCGTGCTGGAAGTGGAAGGCGTCGTGCGCGGCTACACTGCCGTGGACGATTACACCTCCATCTATCTGGAGATAGACCCCAGCAAAAGCCTGCCGATTCGGATTCGCCCCAGCGACCGCTGGGTGTTGAACGGGCAGGTACGCGTTCGGGCGCTGGTGCAGGTAACACGCGAGAATGAGTGGGCGATGCCCGACTATCACCTGCTGGCGGCGACCTACGCCAGCACCTTCGCCCGCTGGGAAACACAGGAACGGGCACGCCAGCAAGCTCAAACACAGAAGCGTCAACCCCAGAGCGCACCTGCTCCCCCTACGCGCGGCAAAGACCTCGCCAGCCGAAGCGCTCCGCCCAAGCAACCCCCCACCATCGTGGACTGGGAGACCTTCGCCCGCAATCTAGAAAGCTATGTGCCCTATTACTATCAAGCCATCCGCAAGTTTAACCCACGCCTGAATCCTGCCACCGCCGAACAGATTGCACGCGCCATCCTGCACTTCAGCGTGCGTTA
The DNA here is from genome assembly GCA_037442385.1 of Armatimonadota bacterium. Taxonomy (GTDB): domain Bacteria; phylum Armatimonadota; class Fimbriimonadia; order Fimbriimonadales; family GBS-DC; genus LDYB01. Next base: position 16,192 of record JBBIQJ010000007.1, on the reverse strand, counting down.
CGGCGTGGACCCACGCTTCATCATGGCAATTGTGCTGGTCGAATCGGGCTTTAACCCCTATGCCACTTCCCGAAAAGGCGCGATGGGACTGGGACAGCTGATGCCGGGCACTGCGCGTGGGCTGGGAGTTGTAGACCCTTATGACCCTATCCAGAACCTGGAAGGCACCGTTCGTCTTGTGCGCGGGCATCTGGTCAAATACTGGTCAGAAACAGGCGACCCCAACGACTGGGACCATGTGATTCTGGCTCTGGCGGCGTATAATGCAGGCTCTGGCGCCGTGCGCCGACACGGCGGCGTGCCTCCTTATAAAGAGACCCAGAACTACATCCGCAAGGTGATTCGCGTCTACAAACAACTTTGCGGCGTCAAAGAGTGAGATGGCAATTGTAATCGAACCGATGGAAGAGTCGCATCTTCCAGAGGTGATGCGCATCGAGCGCGAGGTGTTTCAGCCGGGCTGGTCGGAACAAGCCTTTCTGCAGGATTTGCGCAACCCGTCGGCGTTTTACCTCGTGCTGCGCTTTCGGGGCAAGATTGTGGGCTACGCTGGCATGTGGATGGTGGTCGACGAAGCGCACATCACCAATGTCGCCGTTCTGCCCGAATATCGCGGGCGTGGGTTTGCGCAGCGGCTCATCCATCGCCTGCTGAGCGTCGCACGGGAGCGCGGCATGACACGCGCCACACTGGAAGTGCGAGTCAGCAACACCCCCGCCCAGAAACTCTACGAAAAGTTCGGGTTTCGACCTGTCTCTATTCGCAAACGCTACTACAACGACGGCGAGGACGCCCTGATTATGTGGCTGGATGACCTCGCCAGCCCCGAATACGCCCAGCACCTCCAACGCATCGAGCGCGAGATAGAGCGTAAAAAGGGGATTGTGCCGTAAGAAGCAATTAGGAAAATAAGCAAGCCGCGCAGTCAGGAGGGCTATCTCTGTCAGACGGCTCAAGCCGTTCCTGTAACACGAAGCCGCCCTGCGTTGGCTTCAGTAGCCCGCGCATCCCCGCGCGTGATTTTGGGCAAGATACCCAAGCTACGCAAGCCTGTGCAGGCTGGCTTTGTATAAAACGGGTTCACCTGCTCCCTCGCAAAGAACGAAGGTTTCGCTGAACAGGACGCGGGAACCGCGTCCTTACGGGCATCAGTAGGGGCGCGGCGAAACTAACCGTGCCACGAGGTGGAATGGGCATCCTTGCAACAGAGTAAGTGAACCCGTCGGGATTCAAGCAAGAAATTCCCGAGCAGCAACTTAGAAAACGACAGAGGGGGACATTCCGTCCCCCTGGTCGCTTAATCCACTCAGCATTTAGTACCTCGGGTCGTGATGGAAGTGGTGATGCGTCTCCATCTTGCGGATGGTGCCGCTACGCGAGCGCATCACGATAGAGTGGGTGATAGCGCCCCAGCCTGTGTAGCGCACGCCGCCTAGCAGGTTGCCGCCGGTGATGCCCGTCGCCGCGAACACCACATTCCCCCATGCGAGGTCTTCCAGGGTCAGCACGCGGTCTACATCATCGGTTCCGAGCAGTTCGCGGGCGCGAGCGCGCTCCTGCTCGTTGCGGAACACGAGTCGCGCCTGTATCTCGCCACCCATGCAGAGCGCGGCGGCTGCCGACAACACGCCTTCAGGTGCGCCGCCAATCCCCATCAGCACATCGATCTCGCCGTTGGGGTCTAAAGCCTCCAGCGCCAGTGAGAGGTCGCCGTCCGACACCAGACGGATACGGGCGCCTGCCGAGCGAATCTCCCGAATCAGGTTCTCATGGCGCGGGCGGTCCAGCACGCCCACCGTCAGGTCCTGCACATCTTTGCCCAGACTTTTGGCAATCACTTTCAGGTTCATGCGGGGCGGGAGGTTGATGTCCACGGCGCCTTTGGCGGCGGCGCCCACCACCAGCTTGTCCATATAGATGTCGGGCGCACGGAGCAGCTTGCCCTCGCCCTCAATCGCCGCGGCAATCACGCTGATGGCGCCCGGCGCCCCGTTCGCGACCAGATTCGTGCCCTCCACAGGGTCCACAGCAATCTGCACACGATAACCATTGCCTGTGCCCAGCTCCTCGCCGATATAGAGCATCGGCGCCTCATCGCGCTCGCCCTCGCCAATCACCACAACACCGTTCATATCGATGTCGGCAAGGGCACGGCGCATCGCCTCACAAGCTGCCTGGTCCACGGCATGACGGTCGCCTTTACCAACCCAGCGTCCTGCGCTCAAAGCGGCAGCCTCAGTCGCCCGAACAAAATCCATTCCCAGATTGCGATCCATAGGTTCACCTCGCTTTAGTCCACGCTGACTTCAGGGGGCAAGCCCCACATAATAAGGATACCTGAAATCTTCCGATTGCGCGGGGCAGTTGCAGAAAGCACCCGCTGACCAGAGTTGAGGGGGCTTCGGGTATAATCCATACGCTATGCAAAACGAGGGCAATCGCTACGAGGTTCAAAAAGCCACCTGGCGCGTGAAGGTCGGTCTCGCTGAAATGTTGCGCGGTGGCGTGATTATGGATGTGGTGAACGCCGAGCAGGCGCAAATCGCCGAAGAAGCGGGCGCTGTGGCGGTGATGGCGCTGGAGCGTGTGCCCGCCGACATCCGACGCGAGGGCGGTGTCGCCCGCATGGCAGATCCCCTGAAAATCCTCGAAATCAAAGAAGCGGTGTCCATCCCCGTGATGGCGAAATGCCGTATCGGGCACTTCGCGGAGGCGATGATTCTGGAAGCGCTGGGCGTGGACTTTATCGACGAGAGCGAAGTGCTGACCCCCGCCGATGAAGAACACCATGTGAATAAACACGCCTTCAAAGTGCCTTTCGTGTGTGGGGCGCGCGATCTGGGCGAGGCGCTACGCCGAATCGGCGAGGGCGCGGCGATGATCCGCACCAAAGGTGAAGCAGGCACTGGTAATATCGTGGAAGCCGTGCGCCACATGCGCGCGATTATGCGCGACATCCACCGAATCCACAGCGCGCCCGAAGACGAACTGATGGCTATCGCCAAGCAGCTTCAGGCTCCTTACGACCTGGTGGTGGAGATTCATCAGACAGGACGCCTCCCCGTGCCCAACTTCTCGGCGGGCGGGATTGCTACCCCTGCCGACGCGGCGCTGATGATGTGGCTTGGCGCCGAAGCGGTGTTCGTTGGCTCTGGCATCTTCAAGTCGTCCGACCCCGTAAAGCGGGCGCGGGCGATTGTCGACGCCGTAACCTACTATCGTGAACCTGAGATGCTGGCAGAAATCTCCAAGGGCTTGGGCGAGGCGATGCCAGGACTGGATGTGCGCAAACTCGCCGAAGAGGAGCTGCTGGCAGTGCGCGGGTGGTAAATGAAAATCGGCATACTGGCTCTGCAGGGCGACTTCGAGAAACACGAGGCGATGCTTCGCCGTATCGGCGTCGATTCGCAGCAAGTGCGCAAACCCAGCGACCTGGAATCCGTCGATGCGCTGATTATTCCGGGCGGCGAAAGCACCACCATCGGCAAACTGATGGAGCGCTACGGGCTGGATGTCGCCATTCGTGAGCGCGTGGCGCAGGGCATGCCCCTCTACGGAACCTGCGCCGGCATGATTCTGATGGCGCGCACGATCGAAGGCAGCAACCAGCCGCGTCTGGGCATGATGGATATTGCAGTCCTGCGCAACGCCTTCGGCAGCCAGCGCGAGAGCTTCGAAGCCGACCTGCCCTTCGAGCCTTTCGAAACGCCCGTGCGCGCCGTCTTCATTCGTGCGCCTATCGTCACGGAGGTCGGAAACGGCGTGCAGGTGCTCAGCCAGCTCGAAGACAAAATCGTAGCCGTCCAGCAGGGCAACCTGCTGGCGACCGCCTTCCATCCCGAACTCACCGACGACGAACGCATCCACCGCTACTTCCTGAGCTTCATCAAGTGAAAAATTGCGCCGTGCGTGGCGAGAACCGCACGGCGCATTTACCCTCGCGCAGGCATTAGGGGAGAGGACTCAAACCTCTCTGATGATGACGCCAATAGTATCCCCCACGCCAGTTTAAGGCAGGGTTAAGCGATGTTAGGGCTTCGTTAAATTTGCCCTCTGGGAGAACCAGAGCGCCTTTCAAGCGTCAAATAGGGTATAAGTAGAGAAGGGAGTGGCTTTTCGCTCTCGCTCAAAACTAAACCACAGGGAGGTTTCAACGATGCGTAAACCGAACCGTTTCTGGTGGGTTGTTCCGTTCAGTATTGGCGTTTTACTGTGGGGCGTCTGGAGCGTGGTCTTTTCGTCCACCCCCCTCAAAGAGGGCAGCCCCGCGCCCGATTTCACCCTGACCACCCACGAAGGCAAGCCGTTCCGACTCAGCGAGCATCAAGGCAAGTGGGTGGTGCTGATGTTCTACCCGAAAGCGATGACGCCCGGCTGCACAGCCCAGAACTGCTCCATCCGCGATTCCTATGACAAACTGAGCCAGTACGCCACCATCGTGGGCATCAGCGTCGACTCGGTGGAGGCGCAGCGGAAGTTCGCTGAGCAGAACCATTTCAAACACCTGCTGCTGGCGGATGAGAAAGGCGAGGTGGCAAGCGCTTATGGTGTGCGCACCACAGCAGGCTTCGCCACCCGCACCACCTTCATGATTGCACCCGACGGCAGGATTGCGAAGGTGTTCGAGAAAGCGGGCACCAGCAACCACGCCGAGGAACTGCTGGCGTTCTTTACCAGCAACCCCGCTGCCGAAGCGGTGCCCGAAAAACCCGCCATCGGCAAAAAAGTGCCCGACTTCACCCTGCCGAACCTCAACAAAATGGAGGGCTTGCCTGAATCCGTAACCCTTTCCCAGATGAAGGACAAAAAAGCGGTCGTGATTATCTTCATGGCTACACGCTGCCCAGTCTCCCTCGCCTATGACCAGCGAATGGTGAATCTGGCGAAGGAGTTCGGTCCTAAGGGCGTGCAGTTCATCGGCATCAACTCGAATCATATCGAACCCGACGCAGAGGTCGCCGAACACGCAAAGTCCAAGGGCATTCCGTTCCCCGTGCTGAAGGACGCCGGCAACCGTGTTGCCGACGCCTACGATGCAAAGGTAACGCCTGAGGTCTTCGTGGTGGACTCGAATCTGGTGTTGCGCTATCACGGCTCGATTGATGACAGCCAGAACGAGGCGCGCGTGAGCAAACAGTACCTGCGCGATGCGCTGAACGCCCTTCTGGCGGGCAAGGAGCCGCGCGTCGCGGAAACCCGCGCCTTCGGCTGCACCATCAAGCGCGAGCCGAAATCCTAACCCATCACCATCTCGCCTGACTCGTCGCCCATCATGCGGGGCGGGACAGGCGCCTCTTTCACGGCACGCTCGTCGAACAGATCGACGGGCGTGCCAAACTGTGGGGAAGCATAGGGCAGGTGCGTGCTACCCCGCGCGAGAATATGCAGATAGTTCGCGCTGTCACCCTCATACGACACACCGTGATTCCACGGAACCCACGAACGCGCATTGCAGTAGTGGCACACAAACGACCGACGCCAGCGATCCACTGTGCGATTCGGATACGACCGATGGAGCAGATGCCCATCAAAAAACAGTACATCACCCGCCTCCATCGGCACCGGAAGGGGGGCTGGATAGCGACACACAATCTGCGTGAGCGTGTTCACCGAATCGTCCAGATGGCTGACATTCTGCACTGCATGGAGATCCTCAAAGGCGTTTTGGGCATGCACATGCCCGTGTACCTGTTCGGGCGGGTAAATTGGCTCACAATGAGAGCCAGGCACAACCCACAGGCAACCGTTCTCCTCATCGGCGGGTTCCAGTGCCAGCCACGCCCCTATCAGCGTGTCGGGGTAGGTGGTGATGTAATAAGCGTCCTGATGCCAACCCTGACCGCCCGTGCCTGGTGGGTTATAAAACAACATCGTCTGAAGCGCCAGCACATCGGGACCGATGAGTGCCTCCAGCACATCCAGAATGCGCGGGTGCAACAGCCCCCATTCGGCAATCGGGTCTACGCGATGAAGCTGATGGACGCGCGTGCCCGTGCGATGAACCTCTTCTATAGAAGCTTTGTCCGACTGCTTCAGGGCGCTGCCTTTGCCAGAAGGAGCGTGCGCTGCCTCCCAGCGCGCCTTCGCCCAGTCCAGTAGCTTCTGCACATCTTCAGGCGGAACCAGCTTCTCCACCTGGAGATACCCCTCGCGCCGATAGTGAACATATTCGGCGACTTTGACCTTGTAACGGTCAGCCCGTTCCACCGCACGCGGAATGTACGCCATCGTTCGCCTCCTCAGAAGTATTATACAATATTTTGCTGAGCCTCTCCGACATGGGCGTCAATCTGCGCCGTAATCTTTAGGGTTTCTTCCAGCGCGACGATAATCTGGCGATAGGTCTCAATCTCGGCGTTGGAGAGAATGCGCTCACGCCGATCCTTAAGCCACTTCTGACACACCTGATAGCCGCCGAAGGTGAAATTCCATACGGCTTCGGGGACGCCTTCAAAATACTGCTTTGGGTTGATCCACACGCGCCCGTCGTGCTGGTGGGGGGCGGGCGCGTCGTGGCGCGGGTAGCTCTTCTCCACGCGGTCGCTCCACGACACAGGGTAGCGCACATGTGATTGGCTGAGCTGCGGCGCCCGCAACAGATGTAACTCTATCAGCGCATGCCCCAGCGACGCAAGCACGTCAAACTGCCCAGCGCTGGCAGGCAGCGGCACGCGGGGGAAATCCTGACGCAAAAAGCTCGCATATCGCTGGCGGTAGGTCGGGCTGTGTAGCACGGCGTACAGATACGCCAGCACCTGCTCCGGCGATGGCTCGTAGCCAATCTGTTTCGCCAGCGCACGCAAATACTCCGCCTTCAAGTTCGACTCTTTGCGCACGAGAGTCGCGCCGTCCGCCAGAGTCTCACGGTGGTAGAGGTAGAGCGGGAAGACATAGGTCGCTTCTTTGGTCTTGTTAGAGAGTGCGCAACACTCCACCAGCGTGCGAGCCACGCCTGCCAGAGCCCACGGCTGATTGTGTTGCGACTGTTGACGCGACGAAAGCAACGCCACATTCTCGCCTGCCAGCAGATGGCGCATCACCTCTTCGCGGGGCCGCTCCACAACAGCGGGCGAGTAGTAGAGGTAGCGTACATCAAAGGGGCGGTAGAGGCAGCGCTGCAGGCGTTGCTCCCAGTCGGGGTCGTCTGCCAGTTCCTTGCGTTTTGCCGAAAGCTTCCAGTCGCGCGTGTCGGGCAGTTTGTAGCGCTGGCGTATCTCATCGTCGGAGAATCGCCCGATGTCCCGAAACTCGGCAATACGCCGATAGAGCGCGTCGCGGTCAAAGTCGATTACGAAATGGTCGCGGTGGGTCTTGATGCCTGTTGAGTGCAGGTGAAAAATGTCGGTCAGTTTCCAGCCTTGCTCATACTGCTGGCGGAGCGGCTCATCCTGCGGGAGGAACAGATAGAAGTCGGGCTGCGGCTGGAGGGTTCGCCACGGGGTGGTGTTCACATCGTTTGCATTCAGGAAGGCGTATTTCTCTTCGCGCTTGCCCCACAGGTCGGCGTAATAGACTTTGTATGCGTCGGGTTCGCTGGCATGCTGGCTCTCTGGCAATCGCACGGCGAGCAGAATCGCGACGCCCTGCTGGATGTCGAACACATTCTCATCGGGGCTACCGTCAGGAGCAATCTCTTTGCGTCGCACATTGCCGTGCAGGTTCAGGATATAGAGCTCGTCGAAAGCTTTCATCAGGGCGCGGCGCATGCGGCGGAAAGTCGGGTTGTCCAGATAGCTATGATTGGTGATGAACGCCAGAATCCCGTGTCCTGTTTGCTCCAGTCGCCACTGTGCCCAGCGAATGAACTTCACATAGTCGTCCAGTAGCAGTTTGAGGTTCTGCTCGCGCAGGCTGTCGCGCGGGTAGTAGTGGTCGCGTACGAGGTCCTCAATCCACTCGCTACGGTTGGCGGAATGCACGCTATAGGGCGGATTGCCGATGACCACCAGAATCGGCGTCTGCCTCTTGATGGCGTTCGCGGCGACCGCCTCTTCGGACAGCACACGCCACGGTCCCATCTCCATCACAATCTGATCAAGGGGCTTTTCGAGGGTGTTGATGAGGTAGATCCCGAGCCGCTTCGCAGGCGGGGGCTGACCGTCGGGGCGCAGGAGCAAGCTCAACTTGAGGTGCGCAATCGTGTAGGGCGCCATTTGCAACTCGAATCCGAAGATTCGGTCAATCAGCGCGCGGACGGTCTCGTTGTTCCACAGCCCGCCCAAGCCTTTGCTCTCCAGCGTGTGCCGAATGAACCCCACAATCCCTGCAAGGAACGAACCTGTGCCGCAGGCGGGGTCTAAAATGTAGAGGGGCGAGGGCGCGTCGGGTTTGGGCAGGGTCGCCAACCCTTCCGGGAGATTGAAACGGCTCTGGAGTAGGGAATGCACCGAGCGCACGAGGTAGCCCACCACAGGTTCGGGCGTGTAGTAAACGCCGCGCAGCTCGCGCTCGCGTGGATCGTAGGCTTTCAGGAAGGTTTCGTAAAAGTGAACCACGGGGTCTTCGCGTCGCATACGCCGCCCGAAGTCGCGCTGGATACTCGCCATGTCAGCGATATGGAGCAGGTAGACCAGATCGTCAATAAAGCCGACGAACGGCTCGTTGTCGAGGGCAGTGCCCGTGAGCGTATCAAAGAGCTGGCGCAGGAGCGGGTTGGAACGGGGGATTTCGTGCGCCGCGCCCGCACGCTGGAACGGCTTGCCAAGCGGGTGATACCAGCGTGCAGCGAACAACCCATAGGCGAGGGTTTGCGCCAGCATATCCGCAAAAGTCGGGATGTGTTCTGGCTTGTCTAATGCGGGCATCAGTGTGCGGGCGAACGCGGCGCGTAAATCTTCCAGCATCGGTGAGGGCACGCCCGACTGAAGGTTTTCGATAAGCATCTCGCGAATCAGGTGTGCATAGCGCGCCATGCGCTGGGCGAGTGTATCGGCGTCCGCTATCGGCTCAGGCGCTCGCGCCAGAAACGCTTTCAGCAGCCCTTCGGTCTGCTCGACTCCTTGCGGAAGCGGCTGCAGGCGGTTGCCGCTGAGCATCGCGAGGCGCGCCTGCTGACGCAGTATGCCGTTCACATACCAGCGGAACTCCAGATAGTTGGTCAGAATCAGGTTCGGCAGGGCGTTGCGGTAGCGCCTTAATTGCTCAGAGTTCTCAACCGTGTCCAGCGGCGCACCGACTTCTTTGGTCTCGATATAGCCAATCGTTGCGCGAACCGACTGGAGTGTGCGCTGGATGGCAAGGTCGGGCGCACCGCACTCGATTCGCCGCGGCTCGTTCAGGGCGGTGATGTCGGGCACGAGGCTTTCCACCAGCTGCTTGAGCGCGGGACGCAGCGCGCCTTCCGTTGCATCGCCTGAGGAGAGCGCGTCTTCCACCTGCTGGAGATAAGACAGGAACGGTTTGCTCATCCGTGCTTACACAAATAGTTCGCTCAGGGGGATTTGTAGTCCTGTCAACACGGGCGCGCCGTCCAGCACCTCGTTCTCGGACAGCACTTGCACCTGCCCATCGGCACGCCACACCTCCACCACGCGCTGCTGAGGGTCTACCACCCACACCACCTGCACTCCGCCTGAGAGCCACTCCTGTGCCTTCTCGCGCACGGCGCTTTCGGTCTCGTTGGGGGAGACCACTTCCACCACTAGGTCGGGCACAATCGGGCAGAAGCCGCTGGGGAGGTCGGCTTTGGGGAGGCGTTCTTTGCGGAGGAAGGCGACATCGGGTGCCAGCACGCTCTCGCCCGCAGGCGTGCGCACCACAAAACCCGTCTCCGCAGCGAACAGCTCCCCTTCGCCAGTTTGTGCTAAATACGCTCCAATCCGCACTGTGAGCCGTGCGGCAATCCGTCCATGTCTAAATCCTGCGGGCATGGTTTCGCGTACCTCCCCGCGCCAGAGTTCGGCGCGCTTGCCGAGATAGCGCTGTTCGAACTCCGCCACGCTCAGTCGCTCACCAACGGCACGGGACATTCAACTCACCAACAGGATTATACCTTGACAAAGTATAATTCAGGTGGGTGAGTATCGTGCAAGAGGTAGAAGCAGTCTATCGTCCGCAGCTTCCGTCGCCGAATGCGTTTGACTACTACTATGAGGCGGGCAGGACGCTGGAGTCGCTCAGCGCCTTCAGCAGCGACAGGCAGCCTCCCTCACGCGAAGAGCGCCAGTGGGTGGAGCGCCATCAGCGCGCTTACCCTTTGCTCCGTGAAGGAACGCGCCGCGCCTACAGCCTGCCTGAATTCTGGGTCAACTCCGAGCTGTTTCCGTATCTCGCATGGTGGCGTAATCTGGCACGGCTTGTCAACGCCCGTATCCGCTACGCGATTGCCCTGCAGGATGGTCAGGACGCTGTGCGCGACTGGCAGGCTGGCTTCAAATTCGCCCGCGATATTCAAGGCGACAACCTGCTCTCGCTGCTGGTGGGGTTTGCCTGTGAGCCGCTGGTGCATGCACCCATCGTTCACCAGATGGACTTCTTCTCGGCGCACGAATGTCGCCAGATAGCACAGACTCTTGCAGAGAGCGAGCGCCAACCCGACCGCCTCCCCTCGGCGATAGAGGGCGAGACGAGACTCATGCTAAAGTGGCTAGACAAAACCTTTGTGCCAGACCCAGATCGCGGTATCACGAACCTCTTCGAGATAGCGGGCTTTTCAGGAGCAGGGGAGGAGCGCTCCGACGCCGAGCTGCAGCAGCATATCGACACCCTGAATCGGCTGCGTCAGAACCCCGCCGAGTATGCTCGCTTCGCCGAGCAAGTGCGCCAGCACGCCCTCCGGGAGATTCAGCGGTTTTCAGAGGCGTTTGCACTGAAGCGTGGGCGGTTTCAGCGTGTGTCCGATACCGAGCCGCGTACTCTTGTGGAGAAGGTTGCTTCTGTCTTTGCCCCCAGTACGGCTATTCCTGGTCAGCGTTACTGGGAGACTCGCGCGCGGCGTCGGCTGATGCGGATTCATCTCCTGTTGCGAGTGTATTACCTCGCCGAGGGGCGCTACCCGTCCACGCTGGACGCGCTCAACCTGAAGGATCTGGCAATTGACCCCTTCAGCGGCGAGCCGTTCATTTACCGCCTGCAGGGGGAGCGCTATGTGCTGTATAGCGTGGGCGCCGCGGGGCGCGACCTGGGGGGCAAGCGCCGACAGCCCGGCGAACCCCGCGACACGCCAGAGAACCTCTTTTTGACCCGCAACAACTGGCGCTGATCAATCATGTCTGCCGGGGATGCCCGGCTCGGTCATCTTGAAGGGGTCAAACACCTCGCGGATTTGCTCTTCGGTGAGCAGGTTGCGCTCCCGAACAATCCCTATCACGCTGCGGTTTTCACGCAGGGCTTGCTTGACCACCTCCGCCGCGGCGGCGTAGCCCACATAGGGGTTCAGCGCAGTAGCGAGGCTGGGGCTGGTCTCGGCGTACCAGCGGCATTTCTCCTCGTTGGCGACAATCCCGCGCACGCACCGCTCGTCCAGCTGACGGAGCGCGTTCGTCATAATCTGGGTCGCAAACAGCGCATTATACGCCATCACCGGCATCATCACATTCAACTCCAGCTGCCCCGCCTGCACGGCGTAGTCAATCGTGGTGGCGCCCCCCAGCACCTGAAAGCACACCATGTTCACCATTTCGGGGATGCTGGGGTTCACCTTGCCAGGCATGATGCTGCTGCCTGGCTGGACGGCGGGCAAAATAATCTCGGCGAAGCCCGTGAGCGGACCCGACGAGAGCAAGCGCAGATCGTTCGCGATACGGGTAATTTCCAGTGCGAGCGTGCGCAGGGCGGAGCCGACCAGTCCCACAGGCATCTGGCTCTGCATCGCCTCGCGCATGTCTTCGGCGGGGCGGAAGGGCAGTCCCGTCCATTCGCGCAACAGCTCCACCACACGGAACCGATACTGTGGATGCGTGTTCAGCCCCGTGCCGACCGCGCTGCCGCCAATCCCCAGCTCTTCGACCTCGTGCGCCGCGAACTCCAGCACGCGCTTGCACTTGCCAATCGTGTGGGCGTATGCCACAAACTCCTGCCCCAGCCGAATCGGCACGGCATCCTGCAAGTGCGTGCGCCCCGACTTCAGCACATGGTCAAACTCTCTGCCTTTTTGCGCAAACGCCTCCTGAAGCTTGTCCAGCACGGGGAACAGCTCCTGAAGCGCCATACGCACGGCAATCCGCATCGCCGTCGGGAAGGTGTCGTTGGTGGACTGACCGAAGTTCACATGGTCGTTCGGGCTGACCAGTTTATAGTCGCCTTTTGTGCCGCCGAGAATCTCAATCGCGCGGTTTGCCAGCACCTCGTTCACATTCATATGGAACGAAGTGCCCGCGCCCTGATGGAAAATATCGGTGGGGAACTGGTCGCGAAACTTGCCTGCAAGAACCTCGTCCGCCGCCTGCACAATCGCTCTGCCCACATTTTCGGGAATCAGCCCCAGCTCGGTGTTGGCTTGGGCGGCGGCTTTTTTGAGAAGCACATAGGCGTCAATCATCAACTTGGGTTCGGTGATTCCGCTAATGGGAAAATTCTCCTGGGCGCGCAGGGTCTGAAGTCCCCAGTAAACCTCGCTGGGGAGTTCGCGTTCGCCCAGCGCGTCCTTCTCAATTCGGGTAGCCATGGCGAAAAACCTCCTTGTTTTTGGGTTGGTTTAGTAGGCGAATTGTACCCGTTAGCGTCGGGCTTGCTTGCGGACGGTTTGATCCAGCCAGTCGGCGATGAGCTTGAGCGCCTCCTCGTTGAAGGTTTCCTCAATTTGGGCGTATTCGGTGATGAGTCCTGTCCGGGCTTTCTGGAAGAGATGGTTCAAGCCGGGCAGGCGCTTGATGGTGAATCGACGGTTCCCCCCTTCTTTCAGCGCGCGCTCGATGTGGGGCAGGTTCTGGTCAGGGTCTACCTGCAGGTCTAACTCGCCGTTCAACACCAGCACGGGACAGCGCACCTTACGCAGATAAGGGGCAGGGTCCAGCGTGATGAAGGTTCGGAACCATGGGCTAGTGTAGGCTTTCGCCTGCCCGCGGAGGGTAGCTTTCTGACTCTCGGAGAGGGGAGTAGAGCTGCCGAGGTTCGCCACCATCGCTTCGTAGATTTGCTCGGCGGCTTTTTCGTTGTCAGGCTCGCGCTTGAGAATCTCAAACACGCGCTCCTGAAGCTTGCGATTGCGCTCGATAAGAGTTTGCGGCACGCCCGATTTCTGCGCAATCAGCTCTGCCTGACGATAGAGAATCTGCTCGCCCGGCACGCCGGTGCATGCCAGCAGAATGGCGAAGGCAATCTCGCGAGGCGCCTGAGCGCAGGCAATCGCGGCGACCAGGGCGCCCTCACTGTGCCCCAACACGCCCACACGGCGGCGGTCTATCTCACGGCGCGTCTTGAGATAGGCGACTCCCGCCAGCAGGTCGTTTGCAAAATCGAGCGTGGTGGCGTTTTTGAGGTCGCCTTCGGACTTGCCCACGCCTCTGTCGTCCATACGCAGGGTCGCACAGCCCCGACGGGTCAGGTAATCCGCAATCACCAGAAACGGTTTATGTCCTAAGATTTCCTGATCGCGGTTCTGCGCGCCAGAGCCAGTGAAGAAGACAATCGCAGGGAAGGGGGGCTTGCCTTCGGGCAGGGTCAGCGTGCCTGCGAGATGAAAGCGTTCCTTGCGTTGGGGAATGACAACCTCTTCGGTGCGGTAGGGGTAGGGCGGCTTCGGCTCCTGCGGGCGTTTAGGCTGAGGCGGCTCACCCGGGCTGAGAGTCAGGGCGAGGGTGGTTCCGCCTTGGCGCCACTCGCCTGTGATTTCGCGCCCGCTTTCTGCGAGAGCGCCCTCAAACTCGCCCTGCACCGACTCGACTTTCACAAAGACCCGACGCCCCTCGAGGCGTATTTCGGAAATGGGAATCCCCCACGCGCCCTGATCGGGGCTGTCTACACTGCCTGTCCATGTGCCGTCGGGGTTGCGTTTGAAATGGAACACGATTCGGAGCTGGGTTGCGCCCGTGCGCAACACGCCCCACCAGCTCCCCTCCATCTGTTGTGCCAAACGTCGTGCCATAGGGGGTATTGTATATTGTACCTCGCGCCAGCAGGAAACGCACGGCCGCAGGCGAACTAAAAATCTATGCCACTCATCAAACCACGCGCGATTTCACCGGGTGATACGATAGGTGTTGTCTCCCCTTCAGGACCGATGACGGAAGCGGAACTGGAGAAGGGGCTTGAGCCGTTTCGCCAGCGGGGTTATCGGATTGTGCTGGGCGAGCATGTGCTGGCACGACGGGGCTATCTGGCAGGCACGGATGAACAACGCGCACGCGATTTGATGGCGATATTCGCACGAGACGATGTGGACGCCGTGATTTGTTCACGAGGCGGCTACGGCGCGGCGCGGATTATCCCTTATTTAGACCCCGCCGTTTTCCGCAGCCACCCCAAACTCTTCGCGGGCTACAGCGACATCACAGTGTTGCACCTGTGGCTCCAGCGCCATGTGGGGTTGGTCAGCTTCTATGCGCCGATGCCCATCACCATGACGCGCGAAATCCCCGCGCACGCGATGGAAGTGTTCTGGCGTGCACTGGAGCAGCCCGAACCGCTGGGCGAACTCCCCACATGGCAGGCGCCTTACCGCACGCTCGTGCCCGGCAAGACGCAGGGAACGCTCACCGGCGGATGCCTCTGCCTGATGGCGGACTCCATCGGCACGCCCTACGAGATTGACACGCGCGACGCAATCGTGTTTATCGAAGATGTGGACGAGGCGCCCTATCGGCTGGACGCAATGATTAACCACCTCAAGCTTGCGGGTAAGTGGGATGCTTGTCGCGGAATCGCTTTTGGCGAAGATACCCGCTGGGAACAGCATGTCAAAGAAAGCGAATCAAGCCTGACCCCCGACGAGATTCTGGACGACTACTTCAAGCCTCTGGGCAAGCCTGCGTTCGCAGGGTTTCCTTTCGGACATATCAAAGACCCGCTGACGCTCCCTTACGGTGTGCTGGCAGAACTGGATGCCGAGCGGGGCGTGGTGTCGGTGCTGGAGTCGGCAACGGTGCGCTGAATCTGCTCCAGCACCTGTTCTACCGTAATCCATTGCAGGCACTCGTGGCGCACACAGCGGCCCTCGGGGCACCGGGTACACTGCGGGCGCAGGTAGATTACGCGCGCGCGCTGACCGTAGGGACCCGTGCGGTCGGGATCTGTTGGCCCGAATAGCGAGACACAGGGCGTGCTGAATGCCGCGGCGATATGTGCAGTGCCCGTGTCGCCGCACACATGCACCCATGAGTCGCGCACGACCGCCATCGCTTCCTTGAGATTTGTGCGCCCGATGAGGCTCCGTAGCGGCTGGCGCTTGAGCTGAGCGAGCCGCTCTTCAAGGGGCTTATCCCCTGGTCCGCCCACGAATACCACCGGCACGCCCCACTCCGATTCGATGCGGTCTGAAAGCTCAGCGAAGCGGACAATATCCCAGCGCTTCCACACGCGCCCAGCGGAAGGGTTCATGCTGATAAACCGGGGAAGCGCGCCCAGTTCACTCAATTTCGCCCGGGCGCTGGCGACCGCCGCGTCGGGGATGAATAGCGGGAACATCACGGGCGGATTGGGGGCATGCGCGTCTTCTGGCGAGCGGTACAGTTCGGGAAACTCGCCCGGCGCCCCCAGCAGTCGCACCGCATCCAGATATTGCTGCACCACATGGCGCCTGGGGTTCTCTTTCAGGGGCAGGCGGCGCATCAGCAGGGGGGTCAGCTCGCGCATCCTATGACCGCCCAGCCGTATGGGCACGCCGCCCAGCACGCCCCACAACGCGCTCTTAAGGAGCCCCTGCAGATCCAGCGCGACCTGGTACTGCTCAGCGCGAATCTCATGCGCCAGCGTCCGCACTGCTTGCCACGACTCGCGCCGCAGCCAGCCCCCTTTGAGAACCTTATAGGGCACTCCATGGAGCCGATCCACGCACGGCGAGCCTTCTATCACGCCCGCATGTCGGTCTTCCGCAACCCAGCCAATCTTTAAATGAGGAAAGGCACGCTTCAGCGCGGCAGCCACCGGCGAAGCGTGCACAATATCGCCCATCGAGGAAACCTTCAGGATGAGCAACCGCTCAACCCGATTCAGGTCTACTATGGGCTTCACAGCGCCATCGGCATAATCACGCACAGGTAGTCGTCCAGTTGCGCGGGCTTAAACACGGCAGGGCGCAACGACTCGGTGAGTTCGA
>JBBIQJ010000006.1:0-38555 GCA_037442385.1 Armatimonadota bacterium | reverse complement strand
TCTTCCTCAAAAAAGAAGCTGGCGTCGTTAAAGCGGGCAATCAGTACCCACTCGTTGCCCTCGCGCACCTTGTCGGGGTCACCGTTGTTGTAAACCGAGATAAACCCCGGCGCGAGGTTCCCCTGCGCGTCTACGAGGGGAAAGAATTTCTCGTGTTTTTTCATCGCCGACATCAGCACCGGTGCGGGCAGGCGCAGGTACGATTCGGGGAAGCTCCCGCGAAGCAGGTGGGGCTTCTCCACTAGAAAAACATTTTCTTCCAGCAGGTCATCTTCAATGATGGGTTTCAAGCCGACGGCGTGCGCCAATCCGGTCGCGCCGTCCACAATTATGGCTTTGCGCTCTTCGGGATCGGCAGTCACATGGGCATGTCGGAGCGCGTCCAGAAACGCTTCGGGCGAGGGCACCTCAAACGGTGCTGGCGCGAGGAACCGATGCCCCCGACTCGTGCGCCCGGAGGCAATCCCCTCTATCTCGAACGGCACAACTTCCGTGTCCAGCAGGGCGAGAATCCAGCGGATGGGGCGTCCGAAACGGATTTTGTGTGCGCCCCAGCGGAGCGTTTTGGGGAAGCTCATCGAGAGGATCAGGTTCGGGAGCGTTTCTGCCAGCACCTCCCGCGCCGGGCGTCCCGCATCATATTCAGTAACGAAGGCGTATTCGCCCTGTGGGGTCTGCATAAACTGCACCTGTTCGGGTTCCACTCCGCGCGAGCGTGCGAAGCCGATGAGCGCCTGCGTGGGGTTGCCCTGTGCGTCGAAGCAGGCGCGTCGGGCAGGTCCGCGGATGGTGCGCTCTTCGGGTGATTGATGGGTAGCGAGGTCATCCACAAACGCAATCAGTCGGCGCGGCGTACCCAGTGTGCGAATTTGCGCGAAGCTCAGGCGGTGTTCGGTGAGCATCTGGCTCAGTTTCTCGGCTAACTGCTGGAGCGTGCCGCGCATAAAGCCCGCAGGCATCTCCTCGCACCCAATCTCCAGCAAAAAGGTGGCTCGCTCCTTCAGAACCGTACTCACGGGGGATATTATACCTGCCTTGAAGAAAGTCGGTGTGGGTACAATTGTGTCAGGATGGGATTGGGCGCGCCAGCGACAGGTTCGGAAGAGCGGTACTTTATCCTGCTGGACGACAGGGAGGAGGGAAAAATACTGCGCCAGGTGCTGAAAAGCCCCCTTGCCCTTGCAAAAGAGATAGTACACGCGCTCTTCAGCGGCTTGCCCGTAGACAATCTCAGCCAGCTCAGCAAAAAGCGAGCAACAGACATCCCCGATTTCGCCGCAGGGCTTGCACGAAGCGAATCACTCAAAGGCAGTTATCCTCTTGCGGATTATCATCAAGCGATGTTCCGCTTTCAGCAGTGGTTTCATAGCTCCTACCGCGCTCGCCAGGGTAAGGTGCTGGAGCAAATCTTGGCGTCCTATTGCCAACAGCAGGGTTACCAGGTTTTTACGAAGAAGAAAACAATACATGAAGAGATTCGGTCCTTGTTTCAAACCGAGAAATCTCTCGGCTCGGATTTGGATCTGGCGCTCAGAAAGGGACGGGGCGAGTTAATCCTGATTCAGATTCGTTCACGGGATGATACAGGAGGGACCACCGCCAAGGCTTCGCTGATTGATGCACTGAACGAGGTTCTACAGATTGGTTCCACCCCTGCCCAGCAAGTCGTGTATGCCATAGTAGTTTGGGAGTCGCAGGAAGAAGCGCAGTATGAGACCTTCCTGAAGAAATTGGCTCAATCCCTGAAGGTTAGACCGCTTAATGAAGACGGCGAGCCTATATCAGATGACGAGCTACTGAGCTCCTTTAAGGAAAAAGCACGCTCTCCAACAGGTCTGGAGATTCAGGACAAAATTTACCTGAAAATCGCATACGGAACTCACGAGATAGAGAGGTTACTCGCTCCTCTTCAGAATCAGAGAACTCATCTGACCCTACAAGCATGTGTGGTTCAAGCGATGGGATGACCTGTGGCTGGCATACGCAATTGCATCGTTGGAGTTGAATCAAGCTTGCGCTTCAGGGAAGACGAATGTAGAGTACCTGAAAGCATACATCGAAGCCTCGAACGAGGATTTACTTACCGAGCAGGTAGACACAGCTGCCCAAAAGATTTTCGCTTCTTGGCAAGCTGATACACTGCCTTTCAGAGTGGCACATCATAATTACCTTTACATAAGGGATTTACTGTATATGTACCACATATACAGTAAGACTGGCCAAAAAAGAGGGCAGCGCAAAAATCGCTCGCCTTCGCTAACAAGTCAACCAACACTGTGGGAGGCACAGAAACCTGATGAAGCCTAAAGTCGCTGAGGTCAAAGGACTGCCCTATCAATACAGGCTGTTCGGTGAGGAAGTCTCGCCAGCAGCGGAGTCGCGCGTTACGCCTGTTTGCTTTCGTGAGATTGTGCGGGAGATTCCTGATACGAACTACCTGACCCATGGTCTCTTCTATTACCCTGCCAAGTTCATACCCCATGTGCCGCACTATTGCGTGCGCCGATTCTGCTCGGAAGGGGGCTGGGTAATTGACCCCTTTGCAGGTTCAGGCACAGTGGGGTTAGAGGCAGTGCTGGCAGAGCGGAATGCACTCCTGATAGACCTGAACCCTTTGCTGGCAATCTATGCGGAGACGAAAATCAACTTCCGCTATACGGATTTACAAGCAGGTGAGTTGCTGGGCTGGCTCAATCAACTGTTCGCCTCACAGATTGCCTTCTATCCCCAGTGGAGCAACCTGTCCTACTGGTACCCCGAACAGGTGCTGGAAGTGCTGGCACGCTACTGGGGCTGGATTCACGCTCACGATCCAGCAAACCCATATGTTCAGGTTCTGCGCGCAGCGCTGATGCGAGCGAACCGCCGCTTCTCTCTGACGGATCATAAGGCTCCGAAGCTGTTCCGTTCCAAACGTAAGCTGCAGGAGGTGTCGGAGTGGCTTCAGCGTCCAGATTGGAAAGAAGAGATGGATCAGTTCATCATTCAGGCTGCGCTGGAGATTATGGGCAGGCTTCAGTCGCTGGCGCAGGTACTTAAAACGACCCCCTGTCGCGCGATTGCATTCGCGGGCGTAGACTCGGCGACTGTCGATCTCACGGAATGCCCGCGTACAGAGGCGGTGATTACTTCACCGCCGTATCTGCAGGCACAGGAATACCTGCGCACCTTCAAGCTGGACTTGTTCTGGGCGGGTATTCCTGAAGCGAAGGTACGCGAATTGATGCGCCTTGAGATTCCCTACCGCAAGGCTCACGAACCGTTCAGCACACCGACCTATGATCAGGTATGCGCTCAGCTGCAGCGCGACGACCTGAAGGCGCTCCTGCATGCCTATTTCTACCACACCACGCGCGCCCTTCAGAACGCGGCGGCTACCTTGAAACATGGCGGTTATCTCTGTGTGTTCGTAGGCAGCCCCACTGTGGATGGGATTGAAGTGGAGACATGGCGCATTCTCACCGAGTTTTTTGCGCCACAGGGCTTTACTCTCTGCGGCGTGCTTGAGGACATCATTCAGGCGCGTCAGCTCTTTCGCCAACGCAAAAACAAAAACCCCCGCGGTATGGAATCAGAGTTTTTGCTGATTATGCGCAAAGCGTGAATCCCAACCTTGATGTGCCAATCCATTCCAAAACACGGAATACATGGTATCATGCAAGCGTCTAAGCAAGTGGAGGTGGCTTTTATGGCACAGTGTGCGCATTGTGGTCAGGGGTTGCCCGATGGGGCACGGTTCTGTTCGGGGTGTGGGCGCCCTGTGGGGCAAAGCAGCGCGCCGCAAGCCGCTTCGGGGGATGCCCGCATGAAGTGGATAGGGCTGGTGCTGGGCGTGCTGGCGCTGGCGTTGCTGGCATTCGTGGTGGGCACGCAAGCGGGGTGGTTCACGCAGGCACGGGTGAAAAAGCCCGAGGCGCCCAGCGTGTTGGAAGCTGAAGCGCCCAAAGTGGAAGGTCCCAGCGTGCTACAGGCGCAGCCGCCCAGAGTGGAAGGTCCCAGCATGCTCGAAACGCAGGCGCCCAAACCCCAACAGCCACCTCAGCACATCCTGAACTGGCTGGAACATCTCAAACGGATCGAAATGCGCCGCCAGGCGATGGAACGCAACTTCAACCCTGCGCTCCAGATGCTCAAAGACGCGCTCGCCCTCAAGTTTGAGATGGAAGAAGAGGGGCAACAGCAGAAGATGCAAAACCTCGAAAAAGGCTACCAGACCTATCGGCAGGACTGGGCAGGGCTGCTGCGGGACTATCAATCAGTGCCGCCACCCCCAGAGTGCCGCGTGCTGGCGGACACCTACTTCGTTGCGCTCAGCAACTATGTGAACCTGATGACCCAGATCGAACACGCGATGGAGACCCAGGACCTCAACACGCTGATGAATATGCGCGGCACAGCGCAAGCGCAGGTAGACCAGAAGCTGATCGAATCGGAGGTGGAACTGGCGCGGGTGTGCCAGCAGTACGGAATCCGCAAAGATTTCCGTATCGGCACTTCGGTGCCCGAAACACTGTTTGGGTTTTAAGGCGATGGAACTCTATCATCCTCAACTAATGCCATATCTGGAATCGCTGGTGCCGGAACGCTCGGCGGTAATGCAGGCGATGGAGGCTTATGCCCAGCAGACCAACTTCCCGATAGTGGGTCCTGTGGTGGGGCAGTTTCTCTATCTGTTGACGCGCATAAGTGGGGCGCGGCGCGTGTTCGAGATGGGCAGCGGCTATGGCTATTCCACTGCCTGGTTCGCGATGGGTGTGAAGGCAAACGGCGGCGGCGAAGTGTACCATGTCGTGTGGGATGAGCAACTTTCCCAGAAAGCACGCGACTATCTGGCGCAACTGGGGCTGGACTCGCTGGTGCGCTTCCATGTGAGCGAAGCTATCGAGCAACTCCAGCGCACAGAAGGACCCTTTGACATCATCTTCAACGACATCCAGAAGGAGGATTACCCTCGCTCTGTGCCCCTGATAAAGGCGAAACTGCGCCCCGGCGGGCTGGCACTCTTCGACAACACGCTCTGGCACGGAGCCATCTTTGACCCGAACGACCATTCGGCACAGACCGAAGCCATCCGCACGCTGAATCGGATGCTGAGCGAAGACCCTGATTTTGCGTGCAGTCTCGTGCCCCTGCGCGACGGCGTACTGGTGGCGCGTTTGAGGGAACAAGGTATACTTTGAAACTGAGGAGGCAACAATGCGAATAGCCAAAACGATTGGGTTTCTTCTGGCGATTGGTTTCGTCGTGGGTGCGCTGGCGCTTCAGGAGCGCGGCTTGCCCAAAGGGGCGCAGGCGCCCGATTTTGAGCTGACAACACTGGACGGTAAAACTGTCGTACTCAGCAAGCTGCGGGGGAAACCTGCGCTGCTTGACTTCTGGGCGACATGCTGCGGACCCTGCCGACGCGCTCTGCCGCGCACCCAGGAACTCGCCAAAAAATACAAGGACCAGGCACATGTGTTGACCGTCAACCTGAGGGAAGCCCCTGAAACAGTACGCGCGTTCATGGAGAAAAAGAACTACACCTTTCCTGTGCTAATGGATAGCGACGGCTCGGTGGCGCGCAATTATGGCGTAACGGGCATTCCCCACTTCGTGATTATAGACGCGCAGGGCAAAATCTATCACACCCAGGTTGGCTACGGTCCTGGCGTGGAGAAGGAGCTGGAGCGGAAGCTGAAAGAGGCGCTCCCGAAAAGCACAGCACAGCAATAATGGACGAATCGGTTCTCCAGCGCACGATTCTGGCACTGGACACACTGGAGATCGAGGAAGCATGTACCTGGGTCGCACAATATCGCGGACGGGTACACGCTTTTAAAGTGGGCGCGGGGCTGGTATTGCGCTACGGGCTGGCGGGGTTGGAGCCGCTTCGGGCGCAGGGCGCCGAGCGACTGTTTCTGGATATGAAATTTCACGACATCCCGCACGCAGTGGGGCTGGCGGTGCGCCAGGCGAGCCAGTTCGGTGTGTGGATGCTGACGGTGCATGCTTCTGGGGGCGAGGCGATGCTCCGCGCCAGTGTGGAGGGGGTGCAGGCGTTCCATCCGCGCCCGTTGATTATGGGCGTAACGGTGCTGACCAGTATGGACGCGGAGTCGCTGAGGGCAGTCGGCGTGCTGCGCTCGCCCAGAGCGCAGGTTCTACGACTGGCGCGGCTGGCGTATGAATGCGGTCTGGACGGCGTGATTGCCTCGCCGCATGAAGCAAAACTACTCCGACGGCACTTCCCGTCTCCTTTTCTCATCGTAACGCCGGGAGTGCGCCCTGCTGGGGTTGGTTCCACCGACGACCAACGCCGCGTGGCAACGCCAGAGCAGGCGCTCCGCTGGGGCGCCGACTATGTGGTGATGGGAAGGACGCTGACCCGCGCAGGAGCCAGTTTATGAGATGGATTTTCCGCGAGACGGCAACCCATGTGGCTCTTGTCCCGCCCGAAGAGGAAGAGGCGTTCCTGCACATCATCTGCCAGAGTTTCAATGTGGACTTGCCGACCGCGCGCCCCTACTTCTACGATGACCCATACTATCCCCACAATCAACGCTGGGGGCTATGGGTGGAGGAGGGCGGACGCCGTAGGCTGGCGTCGGTACTCACCGCGGTGCCTTTGCAGATGTGGGTCGGCGAGCGGGTCATGCCGTTTATGGGAATTGCGGGCGTCGCTACCCATCCCGCCTACCGCCATCGGGGCTATGCCACCCAACTGCTGAAGCATGTCGCCGAAGCACTGCGAGAACAGGCAGTGCCGGTGGCGGTGCTACAGGCGTTTGACCATAGCTTTTATCGCCGACTGGGCTGGGAGACGGTGGGCACATTGGTGCGTCTGCGAATCGAGCCGAGTCGCCTGCCGGCTTATCCTGTTGGGGGCGTGCGTCGCGCCGAGTTCGCCGACTATGAAGCGTTAATCGCGCTTCATCGACAACTGGCGCCCCACAAAACAGGCATGCTGGTGCGCGACGATTTGCGCTGGGACTACCTGCTGTGGAACTTCCGCAACAAGTGGGTTTTTGAACACGGAGGCACCGTCGAAGGCTATCTTGTTCACGACTATCTGGAAGGGGGATGGGTGTTGCGTGTGCGCGAGTTTTTATGGCGTACTGAGCGCGCGCGTCGGGCACTCATGGGCTGGCTCGCACGCAACAGCGACCATGTGCGCCAGATAGAGTTTGCGGGCACATTGAGCGAGCTTCAGGCGCTGGGCATTATTCCTCTGAGTGAGCGCCACTCCCAGCCCGAAGAGCCGCTCGCACGGTATGAGCTACTGGCAGGTTTCATGGCGCGCCTGCTCCACCTTGAGCGGCTGCTGCAAATTCTTCTGGACGACCGACCAGCTCCTGAGGGTCTCCACCTGCTCAGCCTACGGGTGCAGGATCGGTTTCGGGGCGCGACTGAATTCTTTGAGCTGAGCGAGTCGGAAGGGCGTCTACGGGTCTTACGCACTGAAGCGAGCAGGGAAGGGATTTGCCTGCCAGTAGAAGCGCTCACCCAGATGGTGTTTGGGGCGCTTCCTGCTGTCGAGATTGCCCTCCAGCGCCGGCTGTCTATCCCAGAGGAAACCATGCGATTGCTGGAAGCGTTGTTCCCTCCGCGCGAACCCTGTCTGCGCCCGATGGACTTCTTCTGAGGCTATTTGTTTTCGGAAGCGTTCTTCTCTGGGGCGTTCCCTTGCAGAAGCGCCTCCACTGCTCGCTTAACCCGTTGCACATCGGCGCCCACCACCACTTCACGCACAACGCCTTGCGGGTCAATCACGAAAGTGGTGGGCACGCCGCTAACCCCATATTGCTCGGCGACCTTGTTTTCGGAATCCACCAGCACGGGGAAGGTGAGTTTAAACTCTCTGGCGAACTCCTGTGCGCGTTTGGTGGGGTTATCCTGCGCCCATGTTGCCACGCCCAGCACAACAACCTCCCTGTCTTTATAGGCTTGCCAGAGGTCTTTTTCCAGTTCAGGCGCTTCGGCACGGCAGGGACCACACCAGTGCGCGAAGATGTTCAGCACCACCACCTTGCCCTTATAGTTGGCGAGGCGCACGGACTTGCCCTGCAGATCGTTCAGCGTGAAGTCGCTGGCGGGCTGCCCTTTAAGTTTGCCTGCCGCTTCGCCGAAATCGGGCATTTCGAATTGCTGAACCATCTTAAACCCTTCTGGCAGACGGTAGGCGAACGCGGTAGGGTGGATGGGCGGGTTCACCTCCTGGCGCGTGAACTCTTCGGTGAAGCGCATCCTCATGCGTGTGCCTGCCTGCGCGAAGTTCATCACAATCTCCGACTTCCAGAGGAGCGAGTCTTTCACGCCAATCCAGAGGGTCTGGGTGGTTTGCCCCTGCGCGAGGGACATAAAAGATTCGTCCTTCAGCTGTACCTGCACTTTATAGGTTTGCCGGTTGCCGACTCGCTCGCGCCCTATGAGTTTGGGAGAAGTCGCCAGCGCGCGCCAGTTAGAGTCTATCATGAGGCGTATCGGGTCAAGCCCAATCAGCATAAGCCCCACCATACTCAGATTGTCTGCAGTGTAGATTTCGCGGAGGGTTTTGGGGGCAGGCTGGGATTGGGTCTGGCGGAGGGCGGCGCTTTCAATATACAGCACCTCGCCGTCGCAGCGGAGTTTGCCTGCGGACAGGGCAGGGTCATCAGCCTGAAGCGTGTCGATTCGCAGCTTGTTGGGGCGCATAGTCATCATCAGCATATTCGCCCGGTTGGCGAAGGTCATTTCTCCTTGATTGCTCTGAACCGTTCCCGAAGAGGTGGCACGGCTCTCCACTCGCAGGGAACGCATCTGGGCGTAGGTACGCGCGGTCTTATCCAGAATCTGGGCGGCGTTCTGGGCGCTCAGTACCCCTATGCTCAGTGAGAAACAGACCAACCAAACTGCCTTGTGCATTTCAATGCCTCCCCTTTAAGGATACACGCACACCTCAAAAATTCCTGTTGCCCGCTCTTATCGGGTATTGTTCGAGACGGAGTGCACCTGTTCGATTATCAAGCGCGCATGATGGCGCAGCTGCGGCTGTGGGCGCTAGGGAACATTCTGGGAGGTGGGGTGCTGATGGCATCGCCCAGCGAGTGGTGGCGTGCGTTCGGCGGAATGTGCGCCGCGTGGGGGCTTGTGAATTTGCTGATTACGCTTTTTGCCTCAAGGAGCGTCCAGCGCAGGCGTGGGCAACATCCTGACCTACAGCAGGGAGCGCGAGAGCGCCGTAAACTGCGACGATTCCTGTGGCTCAACGTGGGACTGGACGGAGTCTATATGCTGGTGGGGTTGGGTCTGGTGGTCTGGGGGGCAACGCCGATACTGGACGGCTTCGGCTGGGCGATTGTGCTGCAGGGAGCGTTTTTGCTGGTGTTTGACAGCTGGCACGCCTTCAGGCTGCCTGCGGATGTGTCGGCGGAGTAAAGCGCTGGCGTTTACGGCTCTGGCAGTCCGAAGGCGCGGAGCCATTCAATCAGTTTGGCGCGGCGTTCGGCGTCGCTTTGTGGGAGTTGCAGAGGGCGTCCGCGCGTGTCTACAATCACCCCCACGACCCCGCCTTCCACCACCGCTTCCATCGCGCGCCCTTTGCCAGCGCCCACATCGAACCCGCGCGTAGGTTTGAGCATCACGCGCATCGTCTCGCCGACGCCCATCGGTAGCACGCGAATCTCGCCGTAGCGGAAGGTCTCGCTCTTGCCGTTGTATTCCATCGTCAGCACGGGTTCGCCGGGGCGCGCCTGCCCCACTGGCGCAATACACGAGCCAAGCCGAATCAGGCAGTCGCGGTCAAACACCTGCGCCGCCGCCTGTGGATGCACGGTGGAAAGCACGCCCAGCTGCGGCATCATGAAGATGGAGTCCACCGCCAGCATCGTAACGCCTTCGGGCTGGTAGGCGTCCATCATCATCAGCGCCGCCTGCGCACGGCGCGGCGCGTGGCTCAGCACGCCGCCGCTGCCCACAATCATGTCCAGTTTCATCATCTCCACCAGCGACTTGCCTGTTTCGGTCTGCTCCAGCGCCTCGCCAATCGTGCGCTGTTGCTGGATGCCCTTGAGACCGCGCGCTAATTGCTTGTGGTGCAGAAACGCCAGCCGAAGCGCCTCGCGCGCCACCGCCTGCTCCAGCAGCAGGTCATGATAAGTTTGCGGGATGGTGGTGGGGCGGATCATTTTGTTGCGCAGGCGATTGCGTACCTCGTACTCTTCAATATCGAACGGCAACCACTTGCGGATGTTGGCGATGCCTGCCTCCAGCATCACATTACAGATGGAGTAGCTCATCCCCAG
This sequence comes from Armatimonadota bacterium, assembly GCA_037442385.1. Classification (GTDB taxonomy): domain Bacteria; phylum Armatimonadota; class Fimbriimonadia; order Fimbriimonadales; family GBS-DC; genus LDYB01. Next base: position 28,293 of record JBBIQJ010000006.1, on the reverse strand, counting down.
GTTCGCGCTGACCGTGCGCGTGTAGTTGCCGTCGAACACCGAGAACACATCGGTTGTCGCGCCGCCAATATCCACACCAAGAATATTGATGCCCCGCTGCTCGGCGATGGTCACCATAATCTTACCGACGGCGTTCGGGGTGGACATAATATCCGCCGAGGTCCAGGTCATCAGTTTGGAGTAGCCGGGCGCCTGTTGCATCACATGCTCCAGAAACAGCTCGTGTATCGCTTCGCGGGCGGGACCGAGGTTTTCTCTGTCGAGCGTGGGGCGGAGGTTGTCTACAATTCGGAGGTCAAACCGCTCGCTCAGCAGGCGCTTGATTTCCTCGCGGGCGTCCTTGTTGCCTGCGAAGATAACGGGCAGGTTCATCGTGCCGAATCGGGGGCGTGGGTCGGCGGCAATGAGCAGCTCCGCCAGCTCCACGAGGTGGGTAATCGTGCCGCCGTCCGTGCCGCCAGAGAGCAATACGATGTCGGGGCGCAGTTCGCGCAGGCGCTGGATTTTCTGATAGTCTTTGCGTCCGTCGTCGATGGCGATCACATCCATAATAATTGCGCCTGCGCCGAGCGCGGCGCGTTGGGCGCTTTCCGCCGACATCTGGCGCACCACGCCCATCACCATCATCTGCAGACCGCCGCCGGCACTGGAGGTGGACAGGTACAGGTCTACCCCGCGCTTGTCGTCCACCTGAGGGGTGAGAATCTTGCCGTCCTGAATGAACTGGCGCCCAGTGAGGTCTTCCAGCTCGCGCACGGCGTTCAGCACGCCGATGGTAACATCGTCGAAGGGCGCTTCGACGGTCGTGGGCGCTTCGCCGCGATTCACAAGGCGATATTCGTCACCCTGCTTCTCAATCAAGATTGCCTTTGTGGTCGTGCTGCCACAGTCGGTCGCCAGAATGGAACGCACTTCCGCCATCGTTCTCGATCTCCTGCTCCACGCCTCGCGGGGCGTCGCTCAAGATTATACCCGCTACGGGTATAATCAAGGTGCTATGCGCCAGCCGTTTATCCCGTCGGAAGCGGTCGCCACGCATGTGGAGCGTACCGAAGAAGGCACGATGATTATCAACATGGGTCCCCAGCACCCCAGCACGCACGGAGTGTTGCGCGTCGTCTGCGAGCTGGAGGGGGAACGCATCGTCAAAGCTGAATGTGTGATAGGCTACCTGCACACAGGGATGGAAAAAGAAGCCGAATACCTGACCTATCACAAAGCGCTCCCGATGACCGACCGCATGGACTACCTCTCTGCAAACAATAACAACCTCGCGTTTTCGCTTTCTATCGAGAAGATTCTAGGAATAGAGATTCCGCCTCGCGGGCAGTACCTGCGGGTGATTCTGGCGGAGCTGTCGCGCCTTGCGAGCCATCTGGTGTGGATTGGCACGCACGCGATGGACCTTGGCGCGATGACCATTTTCTTCTACGCCTTTCGTGAGCGTGAGAAGATTCTGGACCTGTTCGAGATGATGTCGGGCGTGCGCATGATGCCCAGCTGGATTTGTCCGGGCGGTCTGCGGGGCGATATGCCGCCCGGATTTGAGTCGCGCCTGCGCCAGTTGATTAAGGAGTTGCCGAATGCGCTGGACGATATCGAGGGCATGCTGAGCCAGAACCCCATCTGGCGCGAACGCACGATGGGCATCGGCAAAATCTCGGTGGAAGAGTGCTTCCAGCTGGGGGTGAGCGGACCGACCATTCGCGCCGCGGGGTTTGCCTGGGATATTCGCAAAGCGAACCCTTACAGCGGCTACGAGCAGTTCGATTTTAACATCCCCGTCGGCAAGCACGGCGATGTGTACGACCGCTATCTGGTGCGGATGGCGGAGATGCGCGAGAGCCTCAAGATTCTCCAGCAGGCGATTGACGGCTTGCCTGAGGGGCCCTATCGCGTGGACGACCCCAAGATTGTGCCTCCGCCCCGTGAAACGATTGACACCTCGATGGAGTCGCTGATTCACTGGTTCAAGATTCACACTGAGGGCTTCCGCCCGCCTGTGGGCGAGGCGTATGTGCCTGTGGAATCGCCGAAGGGCGAGCTGGGGTTCTATTTCGTGAGCGACGGCACGAACCGCCCGTATCGCATGCACACGCGCGCCCCCAGCTTTATGAATCTGCAGGCGCTGGAGAAGATGGCGGTTGGACGTCTGATTGCCGATATGGTCGCGCTGATTGGCAGTATCGATATCGTGCTGGGCGAGATTGACCGTTAATCAGGCAGCGGGATAGGCGTCCCTGCCTTTATCGTAACGCCCCAGAGCCTGCCGAGCGTGGCGCCAATATCGGCAAGTCTGGCGCGAATGCCCAGCGGCTTGCCTTCCCGATGCGCAGGTGCGTACACCAGCAGCGGCACATACTCGCGTGAGTGGTCCGTGCTGGGGGTGGTGGGGTCGTTGCCGTGGTCCGCCGTCCAGATAACCAGATCCGTCGGGCGCAGGCGCTCCAGCAACCGTGCCATCATCGAGTCGAACTCCGTCAGCGCGCGTGCAAACCCCTGGGGGTCGTTGCGATGTCCATAGAGCATGTCAAAGTCTTCAAAGTTCGCGAAAATAAAAGCGCAGTCCGAATCCAGCGCCCGCAAAAGCGCTTCAAAATGTTCTGGGTTCGCTTGCGTGCGTTCGGCGTGGCGGAATCCCCGGTAGGTGAACAGCTCTGGCACAACACCGATGCCGTAGACGTCGATATCCTTCTCGGCGAGCGCGTCAATCAGGTTTGGCGGGGGCGGGAGCGGAAAATCTTTACGGCGCTCGGTACGGCGAAAGTTACTGGCGTTCTCCCCTTCGAAGGGGCGCGCAATCACCCGTTGCACATGGTGGGGCGGTTGCAGGAGCTCGCGGGCAATCTCGCACATGCGATAAAGCTCTTCAACGGGGATGACCTGCTCGTGTGCGGCTATCTGGAACACACTGTCGGCGCTGGTGTAGACAATCGGGTAGCCCGTGCGCAGATGCTCCTCGCCGAGTTGTTTGATAATCTCGGTTCCCGAGGCGGGGTAGTTGCCCAGAATCTTGCGCCCGATGCGCTGTTCGAACTCGGCAATCAGTTCTGGGGGAAACCCGTTCGGATAGGTGGGGAACGGTGTCTCGGTAATGATGCCCATCATTTCCCAGTGCCCTGTAACGGAGTCTTTGCCTTTCGAGCGAGGTTGTGCTTTGCCGAAGGAAGCAAGTGGCGCTTCTACAGGGGGCATGCCTTCCAGAGGCAGGATATTGCCCAACCCCAGCTGGTGGAAGGTGGGCATCTGCAGTCCGCCCACTGTCTGCGCCAGGTGTCCCAGAGTGTTGGGCGTGTTCTCGCCGAAATCACCATACTCTTCGGCATCGGGCGCTGCGCCCACACCACAGCCGTCCATCACAATAAGAATTGCCCGCTCGTACCGCATAGCGCATAGGATACCCTGTGGGTGGGGTACAATAGGGGCATGGAGGTGCAATGCGATGGCGCAGACTGATGTTCAGTTCTACCCAGGCATGGGGTTAACGACGACGAAAGCCCCGTTTATTGAGGTGGCTCGCAATCGCGGTGAGCTTTACATCGAGCAGCCCTACGAACTTTACTCTGAGGAGAACCATGAGGCGTGGCGTCGGCTCTATGCACGCATGCAGGAGCGCTGGCAGCGCTACGCCACCGACAAGTTTCTGGAGGGCATCTCCCGGCTCTGTTTGGACCCAAACCGCGTACCGCGCCTGAGCGATGTGAACCAGTTCCTTGCCCCCCTGACAGGTTTCAAGGCGAAGGCTGTTACGGGCTATGTGCCCGCCTACATCTTCTTTGATTGCCTGCGCCGACGCGAGTTCCCCACCACTATCACCGTGCGCAGTCTCGATTCGCTGGACTACCTACCCGAACCCGACATCTTCCACGATATTGCCGGGCATGTGCCGATGCACACCGACAAACGCTTCGCCGACACGCTGGTGCGCTTTGGCGAGGCGGCGCGCACCGCCGCACGACTCGTGCAGGAAATCAAAGACCCCGCGCTGCAGACCCAGCGGATTATCAGCATCACCCGTGCGCTGGCGCGATTCTTCTGGTTCACGATTGAGTTCGGGCTGATGCGCGGCAAAAACGGCGAAATCAAAGTGTACGGCAGCGGACTGCTCAGCTCCTACGGCGAAATTGCCCACGCCGTCGAATCGCCCGAAGTGCAACGCTACCCGATTCAACTGGAGTGGGTGATTAACCAGCACTTCGAGATTGACCACTACCAGCCGTTGCTGTTTATCGTCGATTCGTTTGACCACCTGTTTGACCTTGTAGACGAGCTGGAGCGCTGGATGCTGGAGGGCAAGCTGAACAATGTGGCGCCGGGCGAGCCAAAGATGAGCGAGGAAGACATCCGCAGCTTCCTGGAAGCCGTGGTTGATTAGAGGTATAATAGCTCTGCCAACACAACACAAGGGAGGTATCCACGATGCCGTGGTATGTACGCATGGGTCAGGTGCCGCGCAAGCGGCATATCCAGTTCCGTCGTCCTGACGGCGGGCTGTATGCCGAAGAGGTGCTGGGCACAGAGGGCTTTTCAGGCATTCAGTCGATTCTGTATCACTATTGTCCGCCGACGCGCGTGAAGGAGTTCCACACCTGCTATGAGCGCAGGATTGAGCCGCTGGAGGAGCCGATTCTGCAGCATCGGCACTTCAAGACGGGCGAAATGCCGCCTTCAGGCGACGCGATTACAGGGCGTGTGGAGCTGATGTTCAACCAGGATGTGATTTTCTCCGTCGCGCGCCCGATCGAGCAGATGGACTACTTCTACAAAAACGCCGACGGCGACGACCTCATCTTCGTGCATGAAGGTTCGGGGCGACTAGAGTCGCAGTTCGGGCATCTGCGCTTCGGCGAGGGCGACTATCTGGTGATTCCCCATGGCACTATCTGGCGGCTGGTGTTTGACACGCTGCCGGCGAAACTGGTGTGGATCGAGGCGATAGGGGGGCAGATTCAGCCGCCGCGCCGCTACCGCAACGAGTACGGGCAGTTAATGGAGCATTCCCCCTACTGTGAGCGCGATATCCGTGTGCCCGAAACGCTGGAGACCCACACCGAGCTGGGCGACTTCGAGGTGCGCATCCACAGGCGCGGGCGCGTCTACGCCTACCATTATGAACACCACCCCTTTGATGTCGTCGGCTGGGATGGCTATGTCTACCCGTGGGCGTTCAACATCAACGACTTTGAGCCCATCACGGGGCGCATCCATCAGCCGCCGCCTGTGCATCAAACTTTCGAGGGACCCAACTTCGTGGTCTGCTCCTTCTGCCCGCGCATGCTGGACTATCACCCCGAAGCGATTAAAGTGCCCTACAACCACAGCAACCTCGACAGCGATGAGGTGCTCTATTATGTGAACCGCAAGTTCGGCAGTCGGCGCGGGATTGAGGAAGGCTCCATCACACTTCACCCGTCGGGCATTCCGCACGGGCCGCAACCGGGCGCGGTAGAAGCCAGCATGAACCTCACGCATACCGAGGAGCTGGCAGTGATGATGGACACCTTCCGCCCGCTTCAGGTGACCAAAGCCGCGCTGGAGTTTGAGGACCCGAACTATCCGTATTCGTGGCTGGGTTAACGATAATCGGGGGGCGTCTGCAGACGTCCCCGTTGCTTCAACAGCCTGCGCCGAAGTGGAACAACACCAGCAGCAGGTCGGCGTCGTCCACCACGCAGTCCTTGTTCAGGTCTTCTGGGATACCCATCCCTATCTCCCCGAAGGCGAACAGCACCGCGAGCAGGTCGGCGTCGTCCACGCATCCATCAGCGTTCACATCGCCTTCAGGCAGGGACGCAAACGGGTTCCGCGCCAGCACCACCACGGCATCCAACCGCCCGTAGGCAAACCACTTCCCGCTGGGCGAAACGGCGAGACACCGCACGCTGAACGCTTCGTCTGTGTAGGTTTGGATGGGAGCCGTGTTGTTGTCGATGCGCCAGAAGAAAACGCCTCGATATCCTGCATGGATTAGATGTTGTCCGTCTGGCGTAAAAGCAACATAGAGTGGATCGTCCGTGCTGACATAGTCGCGCACCAGCACGCCTGTGCTGGCGTTGCGCAGGCGGGCAATCCGAGTGATTCCGCCTTCCAGCAGGTATTGTCCGTCCGGTGAAAAAGCGACGGTGTAAGGGCGTGGGACATTATGCTGGCTGGTCGTGTAAAGCGTTGTGCCGTTGCGCCAGTCCCAGACGCTGACGGTTCCATCGCGCGAGGCGCTGGCGAGGAGGTACCCGTCGGGAGAGAACGCCAGCGAGTGAATCTCAAAGCCGCCTCCGCCCCCATGCACGAGCGTGCGTTCCAGCGTCCAGTCGCTGACGCGCCAGATGTAAATGGACGAATAGCCGCCGCTGGCGAGATACTGCCCATCGGGCGAAAACGCTACGGAACGGGTCTGCCCCGGATTCGGAACCAGCGCCGCGACCTGTTGCCAGTCGCTGGTGCGGTACACTTTGACTTGGGCGTCATAAGAGGCGCCACCCACTGCCAGATACTCTCCATTCGGCGAGTAGGCGACCGCAAACACATAGAGAAAGCGCCCGTTGGGTATGAAGGCGTGTTCCAGAGCGCCGTCGCGTACGCGCCAGATTTTCACCGAACCGTCTTCGCTTCCTGTCGCCAGAAACTGCTCATCGGGCGAGAAGGCGACCGCGTAAACGGCTTCTTCATACGCGCCGCCGTCGCGCTGATGCTCGCCGTCGCTGGCGCGCCAGAAGTGAAGGTATTGCCCCGCGCTCACGAGGTACTGCCCGTCCGTTGTGTAGGCAATCAAGATGAGCCCCACCTGATCGGGCGGCTCGAGGGTGTATACAAGCACGCCGCTGCTCACAGACCAGACCCGTATACGACTATCGCCACTGGCGCTTGCCAGAAACGCGCTGTCGGGTGAAAATGCTACTCGGACACTGGTGAATCCTGACAGGGTATAAACAGGCGCGCCGTCGCTCAGACGCCAGAGCCTGAGTGTGTTATCGCGACTGCCACTTGCCAGATATTGCCCGTTGGGCGAAAAGGCAACCGTGCAGACCCATTGCGTGTGCCCCGCAAGCGTCTGCTGCAAGGCTCCGTCGCTGGCGCGAAACAGAAGCACCCTCCCGTCGCTGACTCCGCACGCGAGCGTCTGCCCGTCGGGCGAGAAGGCAACTGCGCTGGAGTAATAGTTGCGCTGGTACATAATCGTAGAGTCGCTCATCCGCCACACCAGGATTTTGCCATCGTATCCTGCGCTGGCAAGATACGCCCCATCAGGCGAATAGGCAAGGGACGTAACTGTATTGGTATGCCCTTGAAGCGTGCGCTCCAGAACCCCATCACAAATGCGTACAATCCGAATGTATCCCGAATAAGCGTCGCCAATCGCCACGCGCTGGCTGTCGGGCGAGAAGGCGACCACATACGGCGTGGCTTGCGAAGTGAAGAGGGTGCGTATCAGTCGTCCGTCATGCACACGCCATATCTTGACCATGCCCGTGTTATGGACAGCAGCATAATAGAGTCCATTCGGCGAAATCGCAAGGTCAGTGTGGTACACATTCAGATTGCCCCCGTAGGTTGGGTTGCCGCCGCGCATCCAGAGAATGTCGGGGCGCGTCTGCGCCGTCAGAGCCGCTGTCAACACAGCGGCGCACAAACCCACTGCTGCCAACCGTCTTCTGTAGCGCATAGTCACACCTCACAGAAGAGATAACTCGATTCGGCGCCGCTCTGTTGCAAGGGAGACAGAGTTAAGCCAGAAGCGTTTCGCCCAGCACTTTGCCGTCCAGCGCCAGCACCACGCTCCCTTCGGTGGCGGCTCTAATGACAGGTGTGGCGACTTCCACTCCCCCCACAACCGGCACGGCGGGATAACCCAGTCGTTGCAGAATCGCGGCGCGACGGATGGCGCGCTCCATATCGCTTTCATCGACCACCCACGAGGCTTCCAGAACCACATAAACTGGCTCGCGGGTCTTCTTTTTCACAGCACTGAAGATAGCCTCCACGCTCATCAGTTCATCGGCTTCCTCGTCCGAGATCTCAGTGCGGGATTCTATCTCATCCAGCAGGTCGCCCATGTTGATCAGTTGCACCTTGCGCAGGTAGCGCCCGAGAATCGCGTGGGCGCGCTCGCGGTAGTAGCGCTCGCGGGCGCTGCCCTTGAGTATCCCCACATCTTTGAGCAATTTTTCCTGAACCTGACGCATCTGCTTCTGCTCTTCAGCGATTTGCTGGGTTGTCTGGCGCAGATCTTCAATCGCCTCTCTCAATTCGCGTTCTATGCGGCGTGATTCTTCCAGCCCTGCCTCCAGCCGCTGTTCCACACGACGCGACTCGGCGACTGCCTCCATCAGCTGGGCAATCGCGTTTTCGAGGCGTTCAAATCGCTCGCGAGTTTCCTGCTGATAAGCCTCCAACTGCTCGCGAGTTTCCCGACGGAACGCCTCCAGATGTTCACGATTCGCCTGCTGGTCCGCCTCCAGCCTCGCAGGCAGGTAGACCAGCTCACTCATCCCCAGCACCTACAGCAACTTCAGGCGCCACTCAGGGTGCGCCTCCAGCACGCGAATAATATCCTCTATGGACTCGACTCTCATCGCTGACAAAAGTGTACCTCGAAGCAGCGGCTTTCTAACCCCATCCGCCTATGCGGTATACTCTCCCATAGATATGATTAGGTTTTGTGCGGCACGCTACCGATGGTGGCTTCTGGGCGCATTGCTCATCTTGCTCGGTGTGGGCGAGTCGCGGGCTCCCAATCGCGACGCGGAGTGGCTCATCCGTGTCGGGCTGGAGCGCGGCGCATTCGGCGAAGTGATTTATGTGCAAGCGCAGGGCGGGAATCTGCGCTGGGTAAACCCCGACACGGGACAAACCCTGCTGGAAGCCGCGGAAGGCACCCTCTGGCAGGTTCGGCGGGAGTCGGGTCAGATGGTGGCGCAGTCTTCGGGGGCGCGGGTCGCGGCGCGACGGCTGACAGCCCAGCCCGTCGGCTCGGCGCTGCTGGCAGTGGGCACAGGCCCCAATCGTCTCAGGCGGTATCGAGGCGCGCTGGAGTGGGTGATGCGCGACGGTCAGCTCCTCACGCTCAACTGGGTGCGCCTTGATGACTACCTGAAGGCGGTGCTGCCGATGGAAATGCCTGCCAACTTCCCGATGGAGGCGCTCAGGGCACAGGCAGTGGCTTCGCGCTCGTTTACTCTGAAGAGGCTGAACCGCTACCGCCAGTGGGGCTACGACCTCTGCGACCATGCTCCGTGCCAGGTGTACGGTGGGGTAGACGCCGAACGCCCTGCCACGAATCAGGCGGTGGAATCGACTGCGGGCGAGGTGTTGTATTATAGCGGCACAGTGCTGGAGGCGGTCTACACGGGCCACTGCGGGGGGCATACGGCTCCGATTGAGCTGGTGATGGCAGGCACGCGCCCGATGGAGCCGCTTCAGGGAGTGCCCGATACGGATGCCGAGGGTAAGCCTTACTGCGCCCTTGCACCGAACAGCGAGTGGCGCGTGTTGCTGACGCGCGACACCCTGCAGAAAGCGTTCCCGCAGGCAGGCGCGATACGCTCGCTTACGGTTGAAGAGCAGGCGCCGAGCGGTTATGTGGCGTGCCTCAAGCTGGTGGGCGAGAAAGCGACCCTGACACTTACGGGGGCAGAGTTCCGGGCGCGTCTGGGCGCGACGCTCCTCAAAAGCCAGCGGTTTACCCTGAAGCCGCTCAGCGATGGCTGGGAGGTCGTCGGACGCGGCTCAGGGCACGGCGCAGGGCTGTGTCAGTGGGGGGCAAACGGGCGCGCCCGCGCGGGGCAAACCTACGCCGAAATCCTGCAAGCCTACTATCCCAACACGACGCTGGGCAAATGGTAGGGGATGATGCCGATGACTCGTGAACGGAGAAAGCCGAAATCGGTGCAATTTTGCCCAAAATTCCCCCTTTTTGGCAACCAAACTGGCAGGAATTTCGCAGGAGGTTGCAGAACTGGTAAAATTAACAGGCGTATAGCAGGAGATTTTCGCAGAGCGACCTATTTTGAGTAATGGGGAGGGTGCCGCGACGCCTCCGAACGCTCGGAGCAGTATGTCCAATCTTACGACAGGGAGGGCATATGGCGGAACGACGCTGGAGCACGAGTCAGGTAGAGCAGGTACTGCGCGAGCTGCGCGGTGTCTGCGGCGCACGAGTGGTCGCGGACGAAACGGGGCTGATTCAAGAGGTTCACCTGCTGGTCGAAGGGGATCGCAACCCCAAGCAGGTGGTGCGCGATGTCGAATCGGCGCTAATGGCGCATTTTGGCATTCACATTGACCACCGCAAGGTGAGCGTTGCCCAAAAGAGCAGTGCCTCGCGCGCTTCGGGATTGCCCCGTTTGCGCTGGGTCGATGTGCAGATATCCCACGAAGGTACTCGCGCGATAGTTTCCGCCTATCTGGAACGCAACGGGCAAATCTATCGGGGCACGGCGTCGGGCGTGCGTGCCAGCACCCAGCTGCCCCGACTGGTGGCGCTGGCGACCCTGCGCGCCGTTGAAGCCGCGCACGGGCTACAGGAGCGCTTTGGACTGGAAGAGATTGCCACTAACTGGACGCTTGGCGGCTATCCGCTGGTAGCGGTGCTGGTGAGCGCGGTGCGCGATCAGGGTGAAGATTTACTGCTGGGAAGCGCCCTTGTGCGAGGTGATTTATATCGTGCTGTCGGGCTGGCGACGCTCGATGCGGTCAACCGACGGGTGCAGGCATTTCCCAGCGACTACGAGCCGTCGCACGAGGCGGTCGCCCTCGTGGACGGATTGACGCCGAACAATGCCTAAAACGATTTGGTCAGGAGCCACCCCCTGCAGGAGGTTCCTGACTGGGCATGGTGAGCGCGGAGCGGAGCGAGCAACCGAGCGGCTGACCACTCTTACCTTAGGAGGGACAGCAGATGAAACGGTGGCTCATTCTGATGGCAACCCTGGTGGCAATTATGTCGGTTGCCAACGCGAAGCGCGTCTACTATCCACATCGATGGGATGATCCCCTCGAGGAGCATCATGTAGTGGCTCCGATGCCGTAATCGGCATTCGGGGAGCGGGAGGTGCGCTCACCCTGCCCTTATCAAGAACATGCGGAAGCGGAGATTCTGGTACTGGATTGGACTGACCTCGCTACCAGCGGGCGCGATCTTGCTCGCGGCAAGTGACTCGTTGGCGCGCGTCCCCGCCATTGAAACCCTCTTCTGGCTCATGCTGGTCGCGCTGGTGGCCGAACTGTTCCTCGTACGCTATCCCCTGCGACATGGCTACACCGACCTTGGCATCTGGATGAGTGTCAGTACACCGATTGTGATTGCGACGATTGTGCTGTATGGCTGGGAAGCAGGGGTCTGGATGGATGCCGTGATTACGCTTGTGGCAGGACTTGCCAACACCCTGTTCCGTTCCACCTACCCGCGCTGGGCGTTTCTCAACACGGTTCAGAGCATCCTGAGCGCTTTCTGTGCAGGAATGGCGGTGGCAGGAGTCGACTGGCTAATCGCCTATGAATCGGCGTGGCGTTATGTGCTGGCGACGGGCGCCGCGCTGGGGGCTTATCATCTGGTGAACAGCATACTCATCTCGACGAATATTGCACTGTTTGAAGGGGTGCAATGGGGCTGGGCGATTCGCCAAAATCTGAGCGCGTTCCCTCAGGAGGCGATGGTGATGTTGCTGTTCTCGCTGATTGTGGGGCCATTGGTCAAAACTTTCGGGGTGAGCGGGCTGGTGATGGCGCTGGCGCCTTACTTAACCTTGCGTCAAGCGTTCATGCTCTGGACGCGCCAGCATGACCTCTATCACCAGACGATTCGCAGTCTGGGCTTTCTGGTTCAGAAGGCGCATCCCTATACGGGCGGACATCTCCAGCGCGTGGCGCAGTGGGCGCGCAAAGTGGCACAGCATCTGGGTCTACCCCCAGAACGATGCGAGCTGGTATACGAGGCGGCGCTGTTGCATGACCTGGGCAAAACGGTGCTGGATGAGCGCATCTTAAACAAACCAGGCAGGCTCACCCCCAGCGAGTGGAAACAGATTAAGCGCCATCCCCAGTTAGGCGCTGAAATCCTGAGTGGAACCCCCTTTCTCGTGCCTGTGGTGCCCTGGATTGCCTATCATCACGAGCGTCCTGATGGTAAGGGGTATCCCTACGGCTTGAAGGGCGACCAGATTCCGCTGGAAGCGCGCATTATTGCGGTCGTGGACGCTTTCGATGCGATGATTGGAGGCGAAACGCCCAGCCAGCAGCGTACTTACCGAAAAGCGCTCTCCATTTCGGAAGCGCTCCATGAGCTGCGGCGAGGAGCAGGCACTCAGTTTGACCCCACCGTGGTTTCCGTCTTCGAGGCGGTGGTTGGAGAGTGGCAGCGGGAGCAGCAGAGGCTTCAGGGGGGTGTGAAGCGGTGAGCAGCTTCTGGCTCACAATCGCGATTGTGGCGTTTTGCATGGGGGCGCTTGGCTACTACGCCTTTGTCGTGTTGCCGAACCAGTTCCATCGCTGGCGCTGTCAGAGTTTGCGGGCGTTTGCGCGGGCAGTGGAGCTGCGCACGCAGGGGCGCTTCGGAAGCGCCGATTTGCTGGCGCCCCTGGTCAACGAGGTGGCGTTGCGCCTGGGGTTGCCCCTGCAAGAAAGGCGGCGGCTGGAGCTGGCGGTCTACCTGCGCGATATAGGCATGGTGGGGATCCCTTATGCGGTTCTCAACAAGCCGACCTCGCTGACTCCGATTGAACGGCTCACTCTGGATCGGCACGCTGAGTTGAGCGCCGCGATAGCGGAGCAGATTCCGGGTTTGTGGCAGGTCGCGCCGCTGGTGCGCCAGCACCATGTCGTTTATGCCGAACAGCCTGAGGCGCCCCTTGCCGCGCATCTCCTCTCGGCGCTGGACAACCTGCTGGTTCATATCCAGCAGGGCTACACCCCAGAGCAGTGGTGCGAAGAAGCGGGCGCGCGCTACCACCCACAGGTGGTCGCGACGGTTCGCGCGGTGTGTCGCGAGCGCCCGCTTGCCGAGTCGCTACCCCTGCACCGTTCCGCTGCGCTCTGGCTGTAGGTGCAGGCGCTGGAAAATCTGGCGTGCCTCTTCGTACAGTTCAGGCGGCACCAGCTTGAGGCGATTCACGGCTTCTGCCAGCGGCACGGGCACAATTTCCTGACCGCGCAGGGCGGTGAGCACGCCGAACACATGCTCGCTGACCAGCTCCGCTGCCTTTAGCCCCATGCGGGTCGCCAGCATGCGGTCAAAAGGCGTCGGTGGTCCGCCGCGCTGGATGTGCCCAATCACGGCGTCGCGCGTCTCCAGCCCAGTCCTCTCTTCGATGTATCGGGCGACACGCGCGCCAACCCCCCGCTCCCGCAGAATCGGATGCCCGAACTCGTCCAGCGGGAGCTGCCGGGGGTCTTCAAAGGGCAAAATCACGCCCTCCGATACCACCACCAGCGCGTAGCGTTTGCCCTGACGATACAGACGCAACAGGTAGTCGCACATGGTGTCTAGGTCGGGGGGCACTTCGGGGATAAGAATCCAGTCGGCGCCACCGCCGATCCCAGCATAGAGCGCAACCCAGCCCGCGTGGCGTCCCATCACCTCCAGCACAATCACCCGCGCGTGCGATTTGGCGGTATCGCGCAAGCGGTCCATCGCGTCCACCGCCACCGTTACCGCGCTATCGAAGCCGAAGGTGAAGTCGGTACCGCCCAGATCGTTATCCATTGTTTTGGGCACGCCGACGACAGGAATCTGGTGTCCCTCGTAAAGGCGATACGCCACGCCGAGCGTGTCTTCTCCACCAATCGCAATCAACGCATCGAGCGCCAGCGCTTGATAGTTCTCCAGAAGCCGCTTCAGTTCCGATTCACTTTTGAAAGGATTCGTGCGCGAAGTGCCCAGAATCGTGCCGCCTTCGCGAATAATCTCATCCACACGCTCTTCAGTGAGCGGGACGGTGTTGCCCTCGATCAGCCCCTTCCAGCCTTGCAGGATGCCAATCGGGGTGTGCCCGTCTCGAATCAGGCGCAGCGTCGCGCCCCGAATCGCGGGATTCAGTCCGGGGCAATCGCCCCCACCTGTCAGAATTCCAACACGCATGTTCGCACCTCCAGTAAGAATTTACGCGGTATAGCCATTCCCTTGCGATCGGGGCTACGCCTATTATTATATCCGATTCCGTTTGCGAGTGGGCGCGTGGCTACTGGCGGGGCGTGTGCGCATTTGCGCCCATGTACGCAACTCGTCAATCTCTTCGCGCATCATCACCGAGAGGGGCACCACACTTTTGACTTCTTGCAGGAGGTCTTCCTGAGCCAGGTCGCGTCCTGCGTCGAACGCGGTGAACAGCGCGCCAATCACGACCTGCTCGATTTCGGCACCTGAAAAGCCTTCAGTCGCGCGTGCGAGCGCTTTCAGGTCAAACTGTTCAGGATTGCGCTTGCGCTTGCGCAGATGAATCGCGAAAATCTGCTCGCGCTCTGCCGCGCTGGGCAGATCGATAAAGAAAATCTCGTCGAATCGCCCTTTGCGGAGCAGTTCAGGAGGTAAGAGCGACACCTCGTTGGCAGTCGCCACCACAAACACGGGTTTGCGTTTCTCCTGCATCCATGTGAGGAAGGTCGCAAACACGCGCGCGGTAGTGCCCGAATCAGACATGCCGGAACTCTGCACGCCCGAAAAACCTTTCTCCAACTCGTCAATCCACAGGATACATGGAGCAATCGCTTCGGCGGTGCGAATCGCAAGGCGCATGTTCGCCTCCGACGCGCCCACTAGGCTGCCGAACACGCGCCCCACATCCAGCCGCAGCATCGGCAGGTTCCACATGCTGGCAATCGCTTTGGCGCTGAGGCTCTTGCCTGTGCCCTGCACTCCCAGCAGCAGCACTCCTTTGGGAGCGGGCAAGCCAAACTCACGCGCGGACTGGGTGAACGCGCTTCGGCGCTTGCGAAGCCACTCCTTCAGGAGGTCCAAGCCACCCACATCCGCCATCGTCTCGGTGGGGGTGTAATATTCCAGCACGCCCGATTTGCGCACAATCTGCTGCTTCTCGCTCAGAATCGCCGCCACCGCGAGCTTTCGATGCTCTACGAATGAACGGGCGCACACATTTTCAATCTCGTCCATCGTCAAACCCTGCGCCGCCTGCACCAGCTCGTCAAACTCCTGCGCTGATATCTCCGCCTGAACGCCCGGCTTGTCGCGCACCTGAAGCAGAATCTCCCGCAGTCGCTGGGCAATCTCCTCCCGTGTCGGTAGCGGCATCTCCACGACGGTTATTTCCTTTTCCAGCTCCGGGGGCAGTTTGAGCAGGGGCGAGAGGAGCACCAGCGTGCGCCCCGAGCTGTGTAATCGCGGGGCTAAGTCGCGCAACAGGCGCACCGTGCGCACATCCCCCAGAAACGGGTGAAAATCTTTCAGCATATAGAGCGCGTCCTGCTCATGGCGGAACAGCCCCACCAGCGCCTCGATCTCAGGAGCCAGCTTTGTGCGAGAGGGTTCTTCCTGATTGCTTCCTGTTAGCGGGGGTTCGTAACCGCGTGTGAGGCTCCAGCAGTAGATTCGCTTGGAAAGACGGTGCGCCAGTCCCCGCAGAATCTCTTCGGCGCGACGCTCCTCATAGCTCACCACATAAAGGAGCGGGTAGCGCGCGCGAATCAACACCTCCAGTTCCTGCTCGAAGGTCGGCTCCACGCCCCGTAGGATACCCGATTAGTTACGACTCACATACTCCTGCCAGTGCGAGGGGTCAAACTGGCGCAGCTCACCGTCCATCGCCGCCGACTGGATTAGTTCCTGAATGAGGCGCAGGCGCTCCCCTGTGTCCTGCAGTTCCAGTAGGTACTGACGGAACTCCAGACTTCCCTGAAGCGTGCCTGCCAGCACAAACGAGAGCGAAACGGGGTCTTCGGGCAGGCGCAGATCGTTAACCTGCACACCCATCGGCTCCAGCACGCCCCGCAGGAACTTCAGAAACAGACTCCGGAGCGATTCGGTGAGCGCTGTCAGATCCTCCTGATTCATGGCAGGATAGTCGCGCCATACGGTAACCTCGGCTTTGAGATAGGGCGCCTCGCCCCGAATCAGGTTCTGGATTCGGAACCGCTCTTCGCCCATCGCCAGCAGCTGGAACCGTCCGTCGCTGAGCCGTTTGAGACGCCCGATTCGCGCCAGCGTGCCCACCTCATACACTTCTGGCTCCGCATCGCCCACCTCACGCCCCGAGCGAATCAGCACCACGCCGAACGGTGAGTCGTGCTCAAGACAATACAGCACCAGCTCCCGATAGCGCGGCTCGAACACATGGAGCGGGATGGCGGTGTAAGGAAACAACACCGTCTCCAACGGGAACAGCGGTATCACCATGGTCTGCTCGTTCACAGAAACCACCTGCCCATAGGATACCTGAAAGTGCGTGCCTGCAATTTTTTACCCAGAGTTTCCGTGTTTCCGCGCCCTATTCGCCGAGTCCCCCGTTTTTCGTGAAAGCTGACTCAGCGTGTAGACCGCCACCCCGCGCTCCATAAAGGAAGGCACAAGCAACCCCTCCGCAATCGCCTGCTCATAGAGTCGACGCCACGCTTCGGGTTCGCCCTGGGGCGTGAAACGGCGGTTAACCAGCACATATCGGTAGCCGTGTTCGCGTATCCAGCGAATTAGCGCCTCAGGATGGTCCATGGTCTCATAGGGAATAAGCCGATGGTGTCCTGCATTACCCCACAGGTAGGGGCGCTCCAGATAGTAGCCGCGTGTTTCGTCCAGCAAAATCACGCCGGCGTCGGGCGGCGCATGCTGGTTCAGATACTGGACCGCGGGATAGATTTGCAGCCGTCGCGTCAGATAAGCGTCGCGGTTCTGCAACGCCAGAGGTAGGTCTTTCAGGTAGGCGGCACTGAGCAACCACAGCGTGAAGCCTGCCTGTAGGAGGAGAACGCCTGTGTAGGCATACTGCACGATACGCCCTGACTGCTCCAGCGCCGCACCCCCTACGCCCGCCAGCACAGGAAAGACGGGAATCAGATACCGAATCTGTTGCATCAGGAAGAACCAGCCCCCAAGAGTTCCCAGCGCAAACAGCAGCAGCCACCCCAGCCCACCGCTTACGCCCCCTGCCACATAGACGCCCAGCGTTGCCAGATAGCCCATGCCTGTGGTGGGCAACAGATAGACGCGCTCGCCTATTGGAACGCCGATAGGGTCAGCGAAGGGCGCTGGCATAGCGGTCAGATTCCATAGGCTGATCAGGAGCGCATGCAGTTCGCGCCCCATGCCGAATCGGAGCTGGTCGTGGCGATAGGCGTCCGCCTGCGCCTGGCTCCACTGCTTGCCCCCGAAAATCTCGTAAGCGAAGGGATAGACGGGATTATCCGTCCAGAGCCAGTTGCGTAGGTACCACGGCGCCCCTATCGCCAGCGCGAGCAGTCCTGCAATTACGAGGGTACGTACACCCTGAACCCATCGCGCCCTGAGGTTCCATATCAAACCAATCAGCCCCAGCAAGCCCCATGAGAGGAGTGCCGTATACTTGGTGGCGAGGGCACACCCGACCATCACCCCCACAAGCCAGAGCCAGGAAGACGACTGCTCTCGCACACCCCGATAGAGCGCAAACGCGCCCAGCGCCGTGTAAAGCGCGGTGGAGAGGTCTACATACGCCGTGTGTGCTTGCCATGCCACCACGGGCGTGCTTAGCCAGAGCAACGCCATCACGCCGCCGCGCGAGGAACTGAAGCCCGCAATCCCCAACGCCGTAAACAGCGCTACCGCCCAGTGAAACACCTTTGCGCAGGATTCGCCGTGTAGCCACAGCCCCAGCAGAAACAGCATATCCATCAGCGGCGGAAAGTAGCTCTGGTGCATAAAGGGCACTTCCACCATGCCGCCCGCCTTCAGATAAAGTTTGGGGTAGGCAAGATGATACGCCAGCGAGTCCCACTCGTTGCCGTCGGGCGGCAGGGCGCATAGAATCAGGGTCTGCGCCAGAATCAGCCCGCTGACGCTCCAGCCGAGCGTGTTCAGCCATGAGTTGCGTGCCCAGCTTCCCCGTAGGGACTGCACGCTGGTGCGCCAGCCCCACAGCCCCCCCGCTGCGACAACGATTAGCAGCCCCCACAGCCCCGTGAGCCAGTGCAGGCTTGCAAGCAGTGCGACGCCGTAGGAAACTGCCGCCAGCCCTATTGCGCCCCCATACGCCAGCCGTTCCAGAGGCGAAAGCGCGAAACGACGGAGCCAGATCATACCCAGCCCCGTCGCCAGAAACACGATTCCCAATCCCAGCGCAATCCCTGCCAGCGCCGCCACCACCCCAAGTATACCCACCTGGCAGGAACCGGAACCGTACCGCCGTAATACAGGCTTATGCGAATCGGCGTCATCTCCGATAGCCATGACCACATGACCTACCTGCAGCGTGCGGTGGAAGCGCTGAACGACCATCGGGTGGAGCTGGTGCTCCACGCGGGCGATTATGTGGCGCCTTTTACGGTGAACGCCCTTCAGAAGCTCACCTGCCCTTTGAAAGGCGTTTTTGGCAACAACGATGGCGAACGGTTGGGGCTGGCAAAACGACTCAGCGAAATCGGGCAGGTGCAGGTACAGCCGTTCTTTCTGGAGCTGGCAGGCGTGCGAGTCGCGATGGTGCATGAGCCAGAACCTGTGGAGGCGTTCGCGCGGAGCGGGTTATATCACCTGGTGATTTATGGACACACCCACCAGCAGGAGCTGAGAACCGTGGGCGACTGCGTGGTGCTGAACCCTGGCGAAGTGTGCAGCTGGCTCACAGGGCGCGCCACGCTCGCGATTGTGGAACTGCCCGCGCTGAAGGTGGAAATGATTACGCTTTAGCCCCGTGCGCGCTCCATCAGTTGCAGAAACTCGTGGAAGAAGGGGCGGCTATCCCACGGTCCGGGCGCCGCTTCCGGGTGATACTGCAGGGTGATCAGGTTCAAATCGCGGTGGCGCACACCCTCAATCGTGCCGTCGTTCAGCTGAATGTGGGTAATTTCCAGCCCCGTGCCCTCGAGGCTTTCAGGCACGACCGCGTAGCCGTGATTGTGGGAGGTGATTGCGACCTGCCCTGTGAGCAGGTTTTTCACAGGGTGATTACATCCCCGATGTCCGAACTTGAGCTTGTAAGTGTGGGCGCCTAATGCCATACAGAGCAGTTGATGCCCCAGACAGATGCCTGCAATTGGTTTGCGTCCAATCAGCGGGCGGATGGTCTGGACAATTGGCTGGAGTCGGGCAGGGTCTCCAGGTCCAGGGGAGAGCAACACGCCATCAGGGTTGAGCGCCAGAATCTGCTCGGCGGAGGTGGCTGCAGGTAGTACGATAGAGCGCACGCCCAGGCTCGCCAGGCGGCGCGGGATGTTCCACTTCACGCCGCAGTCCAGAATGGCGACACGGTAGCGATAGCGGTCATCAGGAGCGTCCATCGGCTCCATGCCGTTGTAGCCCCACTTGTAGGGTTCGGACGTGGTTACGGCGTACACGAAGTCGTGTTCGTCGTAGCGGGGGGTGGTCTGCAGGCGGTGGAGCGCCTCTTCGGGAGATTCGTGGGTGGTGAGGGTTGCCATCAACACGCCGTGCTGGCGCACACGGCGCGTGATGGCGCGGGTATCCACGCCCGAGATGCCCACCACCTGATGCTGTGCCAGAAAGTCGTGCAGTGCCATGCGAGCGCGCCAGTTGGAAGGCGTATCGCACGCTTCCCGCACTACGAAACCTGCCACCTGCACGCGGCGCGACTCGTGGTCTTCAGGGTTCAGCCCGTAGTTGCCCACGAGCGGATAGGTCATCACTACAATCTGCCCGGCATAGGAGGGGTCGGTAAGCACCTCCTGATAGCCTGTCATGCCTGTATTGAAGACCAGTTCGCCGACGGTGTGTCCTTCGGCGCCGAGCGCCTCGCCGGCGAACCAGCTTCCGTCTTCCAGCACAAGATAGGCACGCATCGGTTAGCGTTTCGGTCGGAACTGCGGTTTTGGTAGCTCTTCGGTCGGCTCCGGTTTCGGGCGTTCGGGTTCACGCTGGGGGCGTGGTGGTGCTGGGCGTGGTGGATGGTGGGGGCGTCCACCTGAAGGCGCACTTTGCGCGGATGCGGGCGCACCGCCCTTGAGCGTTTCGAGCGTCTGCTCCAGCCCGCGGGCGCTGAGGTTAATGCGTCCCAGCCCGTCAATCTCTTTGACGCGCACGCGCAACACATCGCCGACCTTGACCACCTCGTCGGGGCGGCTGATGCGGCGATCGGTCAGTTCGCGGAGTTCCACCAGCCCTTCCTTGCCAGGCAGGATCTCTACAAATGCGCCGCGCGACATCAGGCGCGTTACGCGCCCGGTGTAGACCTCGCCGACGGCAATCTCTTTGGTGAGCGCCTCAATCATCTGGCGCGCGCGTTCACCCGATTCGCCGTCAGGCGCGGCGATAAAGACCTTGCCCGTCTGTTCGATTTGAATCTGCGCCCCCGTCTCGGCGGTAATCTTTTTGACCATCTTCCCGCCTGGGCCAATCACCTCGCCAATCTTTTCGGGGTTAATCTCCATCACGAAAATGCGCGGTGCGCGCGGCGACACCTCCGGACGCGGTTCAGGAATGACCTCCAGCATCTTCTGCAGGATGAACAGCCGCGCCTCGCGCGCTCGCTGAAGTGTTTCGGCGATAATGGGCATCGGCAAGCCCGGGATTTTCAGGTCCAGCTGAATCGCGGTGATGCCCGTTTGCGTGCCTGCCACTTTGAAGTCCATGTCGCCGCAGGCGTCTTCCATGCCCTGAATATCGGTCAGCAGCTCGTAGCGGTCATCGCTTTCATACACGAGTCCGGTGGCAATTCCAGCGACAGGCGCTTTGATGGGCACTCCTGCGTCCATCAGGGCGAGGGTACTGCCGCACACGCTCGCCATGGAAGTGGAGCCGTTCGATTCCAGCACTTCCGAGTAGAGCAGGATTGCGTAAGGGAACTCCTCTTCAGAGGGGATCATACGCACGAGAGCGCGTTCGGCGAGCATACCGTGCCCGACCTCGCGGCGTCCTGCTCCGCGCAAGGGGCGCACTTCTCCCACGCTGAAGGGCGGGAAGTTGTAGAAGTGCATGTAGCGTTTGGTTTCTTCCTCGCTGAGCGCGTCCAGAATCTGGGCTTCGTGCAGGGAGCCGAGTGTACAGGTGGTCAGCACCTGCGTCTGTCCGCGCTGGAACAGCCCGCTGCCGTGCGTGCGTGGCAGGAAGCCGACGGCGCAGCGAATTTCGCGGATTTCGTTGGGCGCGCGTCCATCGGGGCGCTTGCCCTCCTCCAGAATCAGCTGGCGCACGGTCTCTTTGATGACCTCATCCACCGCCATAGAGAGTTCCAGTTCGCGCCCTTCATAGGGGGGTGGCAGCTCGGGATCGGTGGGGGTGTTCATCTGGGTTACAATCTCCTCTTTGAGCTGGCTCAGCCCCGCCTCGCGAGCGAGCTTATCGGGGTTCTGGATGGCTTGCTTGAGCGAGTCGCCCGCGAATCGCTTGACTGCCTCTTTGAGTTCATCGCTGACCAGATAGTAGGTGATTTCCGCCTTCGGTTGGCCCGCCTGCGCCTTGAGCTCTTCAATCAGCGCAATCACCTGTTGATTGACCTCGTGCGCGAGGGTGATGGCTTGCATCATCACCTCTTCGGGCACCTGGTCAGCGTCGGCTTCGATCATCATCACATGGTCGGGTCGGCTGGCGACCACCAGCTCTAACGCCGACATCTCGCTCAGCTCGCTGGTGGGGTTCACGATAAAGTCGCCGTTCACATACCCGATTCGCACGGCGCCCAGCGGTCCGTTCCAGGGGATGGGCGAGATACTCAGCGCCGCCGACGCGCCAATAATACCCAGCACGGCGGGCGGGTTATCGAAGTCCACCGAAAGGGGTAGCACAATCACCTGAACCTCGTTGCGCATCCCTTTGGGGAACAGTGGGCGGATGGAGCGGTCCACCAGTCGTCCCTGCACGATGGACTCGTCGGAAGGGCGCCCCCCGCGCTTCAGGAACCCGCCCGGAATTTTGCCGACGGCGTACTTGCGCTCCTCAAAGTCTACAATCAGCGGGAAGAAATCGATATCGGTTCGCGCTTTGGGGCTCATCGTGGCGGTGACCAGCACCACCGTATCGCCGTAGCGCACGACGACTGCCCCCGAAGCTTGATTGGCGAGTAGACCTGTCTCCAGCGACAACTCGCGTCCGCCGATCTCGGCGGAAACTAAAGCATAGCGTTGCATATAAAAACCTCCCTCTTAGCGCTGCGAGCGCAGTCCTAACTTCTCAACGATGGCACGGTAGCGCTGAATGTCCTCGTTGGCGAGATAGTTCAGCAGTTGTCGGCGTTGCCCGACCAGCATCACCAGCCCGCGTCGGGAGTGGAAATCCTTGCGGTGTTTTTTCAGGTGTTCGGTGAGCTGATGGATGCGTGCCGTCAGCAGGGCGATCTGGACTTCAGGAGACCCCGTGTCGCCCTCGTGTCGTTTGAACTCCTCGATAATCTGTCGTTTCTGTTCAGGTGTCAGCGGCATGCTGTTTTCCTCCTTACCTCCTTGCTGGTAGTATCGCTGGAGAGAGGCCGCTGCCGTTTCATGAGAGAGCCGAAGCGCCCTCATCAAACGGCGCCGACCGCTTCTCCCCAGCGATTGACAGAGATTATACCCGATTGCAAATTAAAACACACCCCCTCCCAGAATCAGGAGGGGGTGTGGAGAAGGTTTCGCTTCCGGTTTCAGCACCCTGCGCCGAAGTTGAACAGCAGGGTCAGTAGGTCGGCATCATCTACCACGCCGTTGCCGTCCAGGTCCAGGGCAGGGGCGCTGCTGCCGAACCCAAACAGGATTGCTAGCAGGTCGGCGTCATCCACGCAGCCGTTGCCGTCCACATCGCCTGCGGGCAGGGCAGTGGTTTGCACCGTGATTCGGTAGCGTTGCACATCATCGGTGGAGCCGCTACCTGAATAGACCCGCGCGTAGAAAGTGCCGCCTGCCGGGGGAAGCAGATAGTTGAGGATTTGTTCCGGCACTCCCACGCCGTTGCTGGTGGCGGTAGCGAGAATGGTGGTACCGTTAGAGGCGCGCAGCTCCAGTTGCAGATTCTGAATCAGGCGCGTGTCGATGCTCGTTGCCGTGCCGCCGTCAGGCCCCACCTGATAGGCGGCGCCGATTGGGGTCACGGTAATCGTGAGGCGTCGGCTGGGGGGTATCGTCAGGCGATACCAGTCCACATCCGCAGTGCGATCCAGGCTTGCCATATCCAGAGTGGCGCTGTTCGTGCTGGTCATGTCGATAGGCGTTGCGGTCGCAACGGTATTATTCAGCTCGTACGGGTCGCCATAAAGGCGTTGGGCGCCTCGAATATCGTCGTCCTGCGGACCGTCAAAGTTGGTGTTGAGGTAGGGTTCCATCAGCTTCGTGCGGTCAGTGGGGATTACATGCCCTAGTCCCAAGCCGTGCCCATGTTCGTGCATCACGGTGTTGCGCAGGAAGCGATAGGTGCCCGAGCTGGACTGCCAGCTCTCGCTGGAGTCCAGCACCATGTCGCCCCCATTGGGGAAGTAGTTGAACGCCAGCACGTTGCCAGCTCCATCAAGGTTGCGGGCACCGATACGCACATCGCCGCGTGGCGCGGTGGCGGAACCTGACGAGTTCGGGAATGCCGCGCCGTCGTCGCCCACTTCTTCGTAGCGAATCCCTGCTACCTGTGACCAGCGTGCGAAACAGTTGCGGAACTGGTTCTGCCAGAGGGTGGTGTTGTTGCCAAACTTGCTGTTCATACTGCTGAACAGGTTGCTGGGTTGCGAGCCTCCCGAAAGCCCTGGCAGCGGAGTACCGTCTGGCACAAAGCTCCACCGCAGGCGGATGGGATTGCCTCGAGAGCCTGTGCTACCGTACGAGGTGCTGCTCCACCGTGCCCCAAGACTGTAGCTGGGGAAAAAGTCGCCAAAAATCAAGCGTGAGACATACTCCACATATTCAGGCGGAGTGCCCGGCGCAAAGCACAGATGCATGGGGATGCCTTCGTAGCTGACGCCCTCCACACAGCATGTGCCCACGGCTTCAATCCCGGTGAGTGAAGCAATCAGCGCATGGCGCTCTTCCATCGAAGGCGCCCGTTCCCAATCCCATAGGGGCGCCCATGAGGGGTAAAGGGGGGTGCTGACCAATGGTGTTCTTTGAGCTTCAAGCGTACCTGTCAGACAAACACCTACTACCGCAAGCCAGACTAATCTCTGCATTCGCATACCTCCTTTGGTATTATAGCACATCAGACGGTTTGAGGGGGGCTTAAGTTCCGCTATTCGTGTAATTTTTTCAGAGCCTCCTGCAGGCGGCGCAGGCTGAAAGGTTTTGCTAAAAAGGTATAGCGCAGGTTCAAAGCCAGTGGCGGGGTGCCTTCCTGACGACCGCTCATGAAGAGGCAACGAATCTCGGGGCAGTGCTTTGCCACCTGTTCTGCGAGTTGATAACCGTTCATTTCAGGCAGCCCGACATCGGTGATAAGAATCTCGAAAGATTTCTGCTGGCTTGCCTCAAGGGCTTCTGATGGTGTGGCACAGGCGTGAACTGGATGCCCCATCACCTGAAGCATCAGGCTAAGGCTTTCGCGAACATCCTTATCGTCTTCCACCAGTAATATTTGCGCGCGCTCCGACTGGACAGCCTCCCCCGGTAAGAGGGGTTCGGAGACAGTAGGTTCATCATAGCGTGGAAAGCAAATACGGAACTCGGTTCCCTGTCCGAGTCGGCTGAACACCTGCAGGAATCCGTGATTCTGAGCCACAATCCCGTAGACCGTTGCCAGCCCCAGCCCATGCCCATAGGTGCCTTTGGTGGTATAGAAGGGTTCAAAAATGTGAGGCAGATCTTCAGGAGCAATTCCGATGCCTTCATCGCGCACGCTCAAGCATTCGTATTCCCCTGGCGGTGCATCCTTAGGGAGCGCGGGAGTCGGCTGTTCAATGCGGTGGGAGTAGGTACGGATGGTAATCTTGCCTCCGCTCGGCATGGCATCACGCGCGTTCAGCACGAGGTTCATCAGAATCTGCTCCAGCTGGGCAGGATCTATCAGC
Organism: Armatimonadota bacterium; assembly: GCA_037442385.1. Lineage (GTDB taxonomy): Bacteria > Armatimonadota > Fimbriimonadia > Fimbriimonadales > GBS-DC > LDYB01. The sequence continues at coordinate 3,253 of JBBIQJ010000006.1, read as the reverse complement.
ACCACCAGAGGCGCCGCGTGTAGCTCGAGATTAACCTTAATGTTTTTGCCGAGGGTGTGCTCAAAGAGCGAAAGCATTCCCTGAATCACCTGGTTAATATCTGTAGGACGCGGTTGGGCGAATTGCTTGCGGGCGAATCCCAGTAGTTGGCGCACAATGTTCGCGGCTTTTTCTGTTGCTTCCAGGATATGTTGTAAATCTTGCTGGATGGGGTGATCAGGTGATACGCGCGTCATCCCCAGTTCGGCGTAGCCCATAATCGCGGCGAGTAGGTTATTGAAATCGTGCGCCACCCCACCCGCCAGGCGTCCAATACTTTCCAGTTTCTGCGCCTGCAGTAACTGGGCTTCCAGACGCTTGCGCTCGGTGATGTCGATATCCGCGCAGATAACAACCGTCCCCTCGCGCAGGCGGATAGGGAACAGGGAAGACAGAATGTAGCGGGTCTTCCCATCCACGGTGCGAATCTCCCACTCTTTCAGGGGAGCGGGCTTGCCAGTGCGCAGGATTTCACGAATCAGAGTGTGATACTCCTGTTCCTCCTCATGGGTAAAAATCAGCTCCGAAAGGGTTTTGCCTTTCGCCTGGTCGCGCGTGTAGCCGTACATCTCTTCGGAGGCGCGGTTCCAGAACACGACTCGCCCCTCTGCGTCGTAACCCTGAATGGCGACCGTGGGCGCGTTTTCCAAAATTGCTTCCATCTGCAGATAGGCGTCTTCCAGCTTCTGGGCAAAATCGCGCTTCTGGCGCACATAAACGCTCAGCACCATCATTGTAAGATAGCTCATCACGAGGAAGAGCCAGTAAGTAAAGAAGACCCCCACCGTCATCTGCTCCGAGCCAGAGCGCAGGATCCCTCCAAAAGGCGGTCCCAGCCCCAGCGCCAGCGCGAGCAGGGCAAGGCTCACTCCCGCGATCTCAAAACGCAGGGTCGCCCACATCAGCAAGGGAAGCGCCAGCACCAGCAGAAGCGATGCGTATCCGGAGGGATCTATCAGGCGCACGCTGTAGGTCAACCCTCCCACCAGTCCCGTCGTGAGCGCCATTTCGCCCCAGTGCTGGGGCTTGAGAGTTTTGAAACGCTGATACGCCAGCAGAGGGGTGCCCATCAGCAGTCCACCTAACAGGTTCCCACCCCACCAGTGTAGCCAGTTCTCCCAGAACGCACTGATGGGGAAATACCCTGTCAGGAGCGTCACGCCGTTCTGAAGCACGGCAGTGAACGCCAGCACGCCTGTCAGCACGCTTAAAAACACCCCAAGGTCGCGCGGGTAGCGGAAGTTCGGGTCGAACCCCATGCGTCTGAGGAGCATCGTGATGGAACTGTAAGCAAGCCAGCTGATTCCCGCGCGGACAACCCCTTGCCAGCCCCACCCTTCCGCAAGACCAGAGAGTACGATAACCGCCAGCGCCGCGCCCACCAGCGCAGAACGCCCCCACCACCACACCATCCCTATCGCCCAACCTGTCGGCAGCCACAGTAATGAAATAGAGGTCGGGAGGTAAGCATAGTGCAAGCCCACCCAGCCCAGCAGGGCGTAAACCGTGCCGGTAATCACCACCTGTGCCAGTGTGCGCATGGCGTCTCCAGTAAAAATATATGTCTCTTCTGGCGCAATTCCTGCTGTCCCCTCTCAAGATGGGTTTTCGCGCTTCCGATAATCCCCTACAGGAGGCAAGCATGTCGTTCCTTCAGAAATTCCTGGGCGTTGGGAAGAGCCGTGCTTACGACGAGGGCATCCGGTGTTATGATGATGGGCGCTTCGAGGAAGCGTTGCGCCTCTTCGAGCGTTCGCTCACGGAAACGCGCGATGTGATGGTGCAGAAGCTGGCGAAATTCTATATCGCGGAATCGCACGCGCAGCTGGGTCAGGCGGCTTACCGACGGGGGCAATACGAGGCGGCGGCCCAGCATTTCGCGCAGGCGTTGGAAATTCATCCCCACTACGCCGATCTCCACTTCCAGCGCGCGCTGGCGCTGCGCAAACTGCGCGACTACGAAGGTGCCGTCCGGCATATTAACGAAGCTCTCGCTATCAACGCCCGATTCGCCAAGGCGCACCTCTACAAGGGCATCTTGCTCTATGAGACGGGACATCGCGAAGAGGGCATTCAACAGATTCGGTTCGCCGCCTCGCTGGACTCCAGCTTCGACGCCAAACGACTGGAGCAGGCGCTGGAATACGACCGGAAGGGCTACTTTGATCAGGCGATTGCGCTTTTTGAAACGCTCGGCTCCAACGGCACGGACGACGCCCTCTATCATGCGCAACTGGGTGACGACCTTTACAAGCGGGGCGACTTCGAGGCTGCCGTGGCGGAGTATCGGAAGGCGCTTGCCATCCGTCCCAACTTCGCCGACATTCGCAATCATCTGGGCATGGCGCTCGCCGCGCTGGGACGCGAAGAGGAAGCCATCGAGCAATTCCAGAAAGCGCTGGAAATTAACCCCCGCTATCTGGAAGCCCACCTGAATCTTGCCATCACCCTGCGCGACTGCGGACGCTTTGCCGAAGCGCGGCGCCACTTCCAGCAAGTGCTGGATATCGACCCGGAAAACCCCATCGCGCGGAACGCCCTCAGCGACCTCGCCGCCTAACGTCCCCAGCCACTCCGAAGATATTCGCCCCAGACCCGCTGGTACACCCTGCGGATCTGCTGGGCAATCCGTTCCCAGTTGAACTCCGTGCGCACGACCTCGCGAGCGTAATCGGCGCGGCGCCGCGCCGACTCAGGGCCCTTCAGCACCCGCAGGATACCCCACGCCAGACTTTCAGGGTTGCCTGCGTAGGTGATAATCCCCGTCTGCTCATGCCAGACCACCTCTTTTAAGCCGCCCGCATCGGAAACCACCACGGGCACACCCACCGCCATCGCCTCCAGCGCCACAATGCCAAACGGCTCGTACAAGCTCGGATAGACCGCCACATCCACCACCCTGTAGAGGCGGAGCAGATCGTCATCGGGAATAAAGCCCAGAAACTGCACCGAGTCTTCCAGATGCATAAACCGCACGAATCCCTCCAGATGCGCCCGTGCGCCGCCGCCTGCTATCACCAGCTTCGCTTTCGGAACCCCCGCCTTCACAATCGGGAATGCCTGGAGCAGTACCTGCACGCCTTTTTCGGGAACCATTCGCCCCACGAAAAACACAATCGGCTCGTCGGGCTGGGCGTAGCGCTGCCGAAACGCCGCGCGCTCCGCTTCGGGGAACTCAAACTCAAACTTCTCGGCGCGGATGCCGTTGGGAATC
>JBBIQJ010000005.1:0-40123 GCA_037442385.1 Armatimonadota bacterium | reverse complement strand
GAATATCATACTCCTGTCCCACCTCGCGGTATTTAACGCTGGTATCGCCCTCGTAAGCGGTGCGGAGCGCGAGGGCAATCTCCGCGATACTAACCCCCAGCTGGGTGGCGTGTTCGCGGTCGATAATCACCTGCAGTTCCGGGCTACCCGCTGTCCACGAGAGGTCGGGGTCCTTGATGCCGGGAATGCGGCTGATAATCTGGCGCACGCGCTCGGCGGTCTCCAGGAGGGTCTGGGTGTCTTTGCCGACGAGCGCGAGCTGAATGGGTGCGCCAAACCCGCCTCCACGAAAGCCCGAAACCGCGTTCACCGCAATCTGGGCGCCCGGGATCTCGCCAATCTTCTGGCGCAGCTCGCCTGCGACTTCCACATCACTTCGGGTGCGCAGGGTTTCCTCGTGCTTGACCCAGAAGAGCAGGCTGTCCAGCAGCGCCTTTTTCTCGTGCAGGCTGACCTGCAGGTTGGCGTAGCGCGGTCCCACATCGCCAGCACCAAGTACGCCTCCTGAAACGCGCCCCACAATTGTGGAGACATACTTCACTTCAGGGATGGTGAGCGCCGCCTCTTCAAACCGCTTCGCGACTTCACTGGTCTGCTCCAGCGAAGCATCAGGGGGCATTTTGATGGTGACGCTGATGAGTCCCTGGTCTTGCGAGGGTGCGAATCGGAAGGGCAGAAGCGGACTTCCCTTCGCGGCGGAAAACCCGATAATAAACAGCACCGCGACCAGCGCGCCGTTACCTGCGAGAATGACGATCCAGCGGTGGTTCAGCGCCCAGCGCAGAGCGCCTCGATAGACGCGCTCCAGCGACTTGTAGAGCCGATCAAACCAGCGGAAGAAACCCTTAGGCTCCTCCAGCGCCTCGCCGCGCCGATACAAACGGCTGGCTAACATCGGGGTCAGCGTGAACGACACAATCAGCGACAGTAGCACCGCCACTGCCACTGTCAGCCCGAACGAGCGGAAGAACTGACCCACCACGCCCCCCATAAACGCGATGGGCACAAACACCACCACATCCACAAAGGTAATGGTAATCGCTGCCAAGCCAATCTCGGTGCGCCCATTATAGGCTGCCTCCATCGGCTCCTCGCCCAGCGTCAGGTGGCGATAGATGTTTTCAATCACCACAATCGCGTCGTCTACCAGCACGCCCACCGCCAGCGACAGCCCCAGCATCGTCATGAAGTTGATGCTGAACCCTGCGAAATACATGAAGATGAAGGTTGCGAAGAAGCAGGTGGGGATCGCCATCGCCACGATGAACGAGCCGCGCAGGTTATAGAGGAACAGGTAGATAATCAACACCACCAGCACAATGGCGATTCCCAGCGCGAGGCGCAGGTCGGCAAGACTCTCTCTGACGGCGGTCGCCTCGTCTTGAGTGATGGTGAACTGCAGGTCGGGGTACTCCTGCTCTAGTTGGGCGAGGATGCGGCGCACGCCTTCGGAAATCTCTATCGCGTTCCCGTCGCTGGTTTTCTGAATCACGATAGAGACATCTTCCTTACCGTTGGTGCGCGTAATCACGGTGCGCTCCTGCAAGCCGTCGCGGATTTCGGCGATATCCTGCAGGCGGATCGTGCTACCGCGCGCCATGGGGTTGCGCGGGTTCTGCAGATAGAGTCGCAGCTGACGCAGTTCGTCCACCGAGGTGAACTCCCCCAGCAAGCGCACGCTGTATTCGCGCTCGCCCTCCGTGATGCGCCCGGCGGGCACATTCAGGTTCGCTCGCTGCAACGCCGCCACGACCGCGTTAATAGACAAGCCGTAAGCGTTCAGGCGGTCTTTGTCGATGGCGACCTGAATCTCGCGCTTCTGTCCACCACTCACTGTTACGGCGGCGACACCCGGCACGCTGGAAAGGCGGTCCTTGATGATATTATCCGCCAGATCACGCAGTTCGTAGGCAGGACGCGAACCCGTCAGCGAAATGAAAATCGAAGGTTGCGACTGGGTATCCAGCTTGCTGATGACGGGACGCTCTGCGTCATCGGGCAGCAGCCTGATGGCGGTGTTCACCTTCGCCTGCACATCGATATAGGCTTGCCCGATGTCCGTGCCAATATAAAACTCCAGCACGACCTGCGAAACCCCATATTGCGAGGTGGAGGTAATCTGGCGCAACCCTTCCACGCCCGCCACCGCGTCTTCTATCGGCTTTGTTACGAGGGTCTCCACCTCGTCGGGTGAAGCCCCTGGGTAGGCGGTGATAATCGTGATGACAGGAAAATCCACTTTCGGCTGAAGCTCCACCTGCATCCGATTGAGGGAGTAGACCCCCAGCACAATAATCGCCACGACAAACACCAGTATCGTGACGGGTCGGTTCAAAGCCAGGCGCGTTGCCCACATAAGCGTTCCTCCTCAGTTCCCTGAATCGAGAATGCGCACAGGTTGCCCGTCGCTCAGCAGGTCCTGCCCCCGCGTTACGACCACCTCACCGGACTTGACGCCTTCCGCATAAACAACCTCGGTGTTGGTGGCGCGGATTTTGAGAGTTCTGGATTTCGCTTTGCCATCTTCCACCACGAACACGCGCGTGATACCCCCCTTCTCAAGGAGAGCGATCTTTGGGGTAAGCGGTACATTCGTGTAAGTGCGCAGGGTAATTTCGCCGCGGGCGAACAGCCCTGTCTTGAGGGGCAGGTCAGCAGGATTCGGCAGGCTGATTCGCAGGCGCAGGTTGCGTGCCTGATCGGCAATAGCGGGATAGATGGCTTCCACCGTGCCCCGGAAGGCGCGATCAGGGAAGGCGTCCACTTTGACCGTAACGGGCATTCCCACCCGCACTTCGGCAAGCAGGGTTTCGGGCAACACTGCTTCGAAGTAGAGGCGGTTCAGTGTCACAATTCGAGCAACGGGAGTGCCCTGTCCCGCCATCGTGCCGATATCTACAAAGCGGTCTGCGACCACGCCGTCGAACGGGGCGCGAATGACGGTATCGTCCAGCTGTTGTTTGAGCAGGGCATACTGGGCTTTTGCTTGCGCGAGCGCGGCGCGGGCAGCCGCGACACGCTGTTGTGCCAGCTCAATCTGCGAGCGCCCTAGCATCGCCTGACGGTAAGCCTCTTCCGCTTGCTTGACCGCCTGCTCGGCAGTCTCGAGGTCTTCTTTTCGAGGACCTTCCTGTACCAGATTGAGCACCTCTTCTGCCTGACGCAGTTGTGCTTGCGCGGCTTCGTAGGCGGTTCGGGCGGAATCGAGTTGCTGCTTGGGAATGGCGCCCTGCTCGTAGAGTCGCTGAGCGCGTTCGTAGTTGGCGCGGGCGAGTTCATAGTTAGCGCGAGCAGCGCGCACGGCCTGCTCCGCTTGCTGGCGTTCCTGGGGGCGTGCGCCCGCCTGAAGCGCCCGAAGCCGCGCCTGCGCGGCGAGCAACGCCGCTTTCGCCGTCTGAATCTGGGCGTCCACCTGATCGGGCTGCACCCGTGCGGCGGTCTCCGCCTGTTGCAGATTCGCCTCCGCGGCACGCACCGCCGCCTCCGCCTGACGCAACTGCATGCGCAGGTCGGTCTGATCCTGCACGGCAAGCACTTGCCCCTTTGCCACACGATCGCCTTCGCGGACCCGAATCTCCGCAATCTTTCCGCCCAGTTTCGTGGCGACCACAGTGTCGTTATAGGCAGTCAGCTCACCTGTAACTGAGATGGTCTCGCTGATGGTGCCCGTTTTGATAGTGGCGGTCGCGACGGCGACTTCGGCGCTCGGCTCTGCCTGTGCCTGCGGCGCTGCCCCGCGCCCGCAAGCCGTTACGCTCAACGCGATTGCCGTCAGCAGGAGAAAGGCTCCTGGGAATTTGGCTTTCATCATATTCGGTTCCCTCCTATCGCGCCTATGGCTTTCATCAGGCTGGCATAGGCGTCAAGATAGTCATATTGTGCGTTCACAAGATTGGTCTGCGCTTGTGTATATGCCAGCTCGGCATCGCTAATTTCGAGCTGAGGTGAGACGCCCGCTTCGAACCGCACGCGCGCCAGACGTAACGCTTCGGTGGCGACTTCCAGCCCCTGTCTGGCAACCTCCAGGCGCTTTTTCGCATCGAGCAGGTTCAGGTAGGCGTTGCGCACCTCCAGGGCGATCCCTTCGCGTGCTTGAAGCAGGCGCAACCGGGCGATTTCAAGGTCGTCGCGTGCCTGCGAAACACGTGCTCGTGTGATGCCCCCGTCCCAGATCGGCACCGACAGCACGAGGATGCCCGTGTAGGTCTCTCGTCGGGGCGAGAAGGGGCTGGTATTCAGATTAAAGTCCGCTTGCCCTGTAAGGGCGAGGGTGGGCAGTTCACCACGGCGAGCGTTGTGGATGTTTGCCTGCGCCAGTTCTACGCCGCGCTCGGCGGCACGCACTTCAGGGCGCTGGGCATAGGCACGCTGAATAAGCGTTTCCAGGTCTAAATCGGCTTCCAGCGTGGGCAGGTGGTCGGGTTTGACCACTTCCAGCGGGGTTTCCAATGGGCGTCCCAGCAGGTTGTTGAGCGCCGCTTTCGCGAGATCCAGTTGATTGCGTGCGCTCAACAGCGCCTGCTCGTTTTGGGCAACCTGCGTGCGCGCCCGAAGCAGGTCAAATTGCGATGCCACGCCCGCGTCTACCTGCGCCTGAATCACTTTCAGACGCTCCTGCGCATTTTTGAGCGCCTCCTCGGCAACACGCACGAACTCCTCCGCGCGGGCAACCCCCTGATAAGCCGTCGTGACCTGCAAAATAATTTCGTTGCGCGTGCGCTCGTAGTCTAACTCGGCAATCTGATAGCTCAGGGAAACCACTTGAACCGCCGTGCGAATGATGCCGCTAATGTCTATCGGCTGGGTCAGCACGATTCGCGCCGTGCGGTTTTCAATATTGCCCAATCGGATGGGCTGGGGACCGAACCGCGCGGTCGCCACACGGTCAAAGCGCGTGTAGGTCGCTGTGCCCTGAATCTGGAATCGGCTGGCGTTTCGGGTCTCGCTCACCGCATCGCGCGCTTTTTTGACGGTGCGCTCACTGATCAGCACCTGACGGTTGTTCTGCAACGCCTGTCGGATGGCTTCGTCCAGAGTCAAACGCGAGGGTTGTGCGGAATCCTGTGCCAGTGCCAGACTTATCAGGCAGACCGCGCTCAGGGCAATCCATGCTCTCATTTTCGGACCTCCTGATTGAGAAATGCGGGCTTAAAAAACTCCAGCGTGCTGTCCACCAGTTGGGGAAGCGGTGTGGAGTCGTTCCCCATAATCCACTCCATTAAACAGATGCGATACAGCCGGACGGCGTAGTGCGCCAGCGCGTGGGCGCTCACATCGTTGCGAAATTCGCCTGACTGCTGTCCCTTCTGAAACCCCATCAGGGCGTGCTGGGTGGCGTCTTCTATCATGCGGGCGACCATCTGACGCAGGTTATCGTTGTGGCAACATGCGGCGAACATAGAGCGGGTGAGCGCAAGCGAGCGCCCATCGCGCTCCGCGATAAAGCGCATCACCTGACGCAACACCTCCCACTGGCTTTCGGCGCTTTCAGGATGGAGCTGGTCTAAAAACTCGTACACTTCCTCCACCATCTCCTGCATGTACGCCATCAGCAGATGCTCTTTGGTGGGGAAGTAGTTGAAGAAGGTGCCTTTGGCGACATCGGCGCGCTCGGTGATTTCTTCCACCGAGATTTGCTCAAAGGGTTTTTCCTGCATCAGCGAGAGCGCCGCCTCTATGAGCCGCTGGCGGGTTTCCTCTTTGCGGCGCTCTCGCCGATTCCCGACAACATCCTTATTCACATCCATATTAACACCCGTTTGAACCTTCGGTCATAGATAACCGTCGGTCATGATTGACCGTCGGTCAACATGATACCCCATCGCGATAGGGGTTTGTCAAGGGGGTGAGAGAGGTGTTCGAGAAATCGCCTTCGAGCAGGGCGGGTGAACCCGTTCCCAGTATACAAAGCCAGCCTGCGCTGGCTACAATAGCCGACGGAGGTCGGCTTCGTGTCATAGGAAGGGCTTGAGCCGCCTGACCAGAGCGCTCTCTGACTCCACAGCTTGCTCGTTTTTCTTAGATTGCCTCTCAGCCCGTTTCACCGCGTAGGGGCGCGGTCTGCGCGCCCCCTCAGCAGACTTACACAGGCGCCGTTCCTGCGCCTTGTGTGTCCCAGGCTCCCGTTAATTAACGGGAGAGCAGGATGAGGCGTTCGTTCGATTCTAACGCCACACATAGAAGAAAGTCATCCGCAGGAAGAGCGCGTCCTTCGGCTTCGCGCCACCGCCGGGTGGGTTTGCGTAGGTAACCCATTCCACATTCGGCACGAGATAGAGGTCTTTCTCCAGCTCGTAGATGACGCCAAAGTTATAAAAGCTGGGCCGTGCGTCAGGCGATAGCACGAAGTAGCCAATCTTATCGGCGTCGGGCACAGGATTGTTCACCCAGTCGGCGCGAGCAAACAGTCGGGTGCGCTCGGCAACTTGGGTCTCCGCGTAGACCGAAAAGACCGCCAGGTCCTGCTGGTTCTGGCGATCCTGATGGGCATACTGGAATCCCAGTTTGGTGCGCTCGGTGCGGTAGACCAGCAGCCCCTGCACGGTGCGCCAGTCGCTATCGGCAGGCTGATCATACAGGTCGCCATAAAGCTCCAGCGTCCACTGCTCATTAAGCGGGTGTTGGAGCGAGAGATAGACCGCTTTGCCGCGATTGGTCTCGGAGCGGGTATGACTGCCGTTGCCCACCATAAAGTAGAGTTGCGTTTTCCCGAACTGGGTTTTCAGTCCCACGCCGCTGTCGCGCGAGTTGCCCATGCGCCAGAGGTCGACGGGCGTCTTCTCGATATAGCGATAGCCCAGCATCTGCTCCACGCCCTCCCATGTCGGCGTCGGAATCAGACCCAGCAAATAGTGAACGCGCCCAGCTGTATACTGCACATAGGCGTCCTTGACAAACGGCTTCAGCGAGTCGGCGGTTTTAAAGTCGCCCGGGCTGTTCATCTCGAGGCGGAAGCGAATGGCGGTTCGTTCGGTGGGTTTCTGGTCGTAGGTGAAGTAGACGCGGCGGAACCAGAATCCGCTCAGCCCTTCGATAGAGGGATCGTGGTGTCGAGAAACAAGGTAGTAATCGCCAAACGCATAGCCGGAAAGCTTGCCGCTTCCCTGCTGCGCCCCGCTGTTCGCCATCAGCGAGGCGGCTACGATTCCCATCAGTATGAGTCGTTTCATCCCTGAGTCCCTCCTGTGTTGAGCGAGTGTAAAAAAACCCGCTGGGGCATATTGCCCCAGCAAGGGTTAGACCTTTTCCAGCCTGATTCGGCTTTCGTAGAAGACCACACTGGCGCCCACCGGGTCGCTCAACGCGCTGTTTTTCAGCACGGGGTCAGTGCGCATAGAGGCGTTGAGGTGCGAGCCTCTGGCGCGTCGCGGGTCTGCAGGAATTGATTCGCCGTCGATGAGAATTTCCTGCGCTCCATACGCCCAGTGTCCGAACCCCAGCGCGAAAGTCACCGTGCCAGGTCGGATGCCCTCGATGATTTTGACAGGAAGAACCAGCGGCAGGCGTCGTCCGTTGCCCAGATCCCACTCGCCATCGGGATTGGACGCCGAGCGCACCCGCACATGGTCGCCGTCGCGCAGCCCCAGCCGTTCAGCGTCGCGCCGATTAATCAGCAGGGCATTTTCGGGCAAGATGCTGGTCAGCCAGTAGTTGCTGATCGTGCGCGACTTGGTCATCGTGATTTCGCGATGGGTGATCAAGGTCAGGTCGTAGCCCTCGTCGTTAATCGGGTTGCCCATGCAATCGGTATAGGGCGGGAAGAAGCGCGGGATACCGCTGAAAGGCTTGCCCGTCATCGCGCTGCGGGTGGTGGCGACCTTCTCGCTATAGAGGTTGACGAGCTTCCCGTAGCGGTTTTTGACCGTACCGTCGGGCAGGTAGGCGTCTTCGTAGCCTTCAAAACGCCCGCCGCGGTTCAGCACATAGATGACCTTGCGCCACCACGCTTCCCCGCAGGCGTTTTTCCAGCGGTCGGGGTCAAACACGCTTTTGGGCAGATGGCGTCGGGCTTTGAGGAACAACTCCACCTCCTTGTCGTCGGCATCAGGCGCTTCCTGCCCCGGTTTATCGCCCGCCGCCACATTCGCCACCATCTTCAGGTAGAAATGGTCGGGATGCGTGAAGTCCATGCCGGGCGCGAAGCCGTCCTTGCCGAAGCCGGGCAACCCCAGTTTCTCGGCAATCGCCAGCAGCACTGCCTCCAGCGAGAGGGGCATCTCCTGCCCGAACACTGTGACCGTTTCGGGAATCGGCGCAATCGCAGGCTGGCGGATGGGTTGTATCTTGTGCGCGAAGCTCGGGTGGCTTCCGTGGAACTCCCACCGCTCCAGATAGCCCAGGTCGGGGAAGATATAGTCGGCGTAGAGCGAGGTCTCGCCCACGGTGATGTCGATGGAGATAAACAGCGGGAGCTTCTCGGTATCCATCAGGATAGGAATGAGCGCATGACCGCCCGGCAATGCATAGGCAGGCGTCCCCATGTAGAGCATCAGGCACTTCACCGGGTAGGGGTACTGGTCGCCCGCGCTGGGGATAACCTCCTGGTAGATGTCGCTGGAGAGCGGATAGAAAGGTCGCTTCGCGGGGTAGCCAGTGAAAAGCGTCGTCTCCTCGTATTTCACATCGTGTCGGATGATACTAATGCCAAACGCAGTGAGTTTGCCTGGGTGAAGTTCCTTGAACACGAACGGCTTGCCCTCGATGGGTTTGCCGCCCTTATCGCCCGTGATGTTCCACTCGGTCTTTTTGATGAAGCCGCCCTGCCAGTCGTAGTTGCCAATCAGTAGGTTCAGCGTGTTGAAGGCGAAGCAGTTATAGAAGCCGTTGGCGTGCTGGCTCGCGCCGCGATGGATGTCTGCTACGGCGCGCTTGCCATGCGAGGTGAACTCCCGCGCGACTGCGACGATGTCGTCGGGGTTCAGCCCGCAAATCTGGGCCCACTCTTCGATCGTGTGTTCCGCCGACGACTCATAGAGCAGCTGCAGGGCAGACTTGACCCGAACGGTTTTGCCATCGGTGGTGCGCAGGGTGGTGTCGACAAGGAGATCGCCCTCCACAGGGGTCTTCTCGTCGTTCGGGTCCACGGCGACAGGCTTCCCGTCTTTCAGCACGACGAAGAGTTCATAGTCGTATTCGTTGCCTGCCTCGTCGCGGCGTTTCTGGATGGGCGCGACGCCAATCTCATGCGCCCGCAGGAACTTACCCGGCTGCCCCTGCTCATCGACCACCACCAGCCATGTGGCGTTGCTCCAGGTGGGTTCGCCGTCGGCGCTGGCGGCGGCTTTATTCGCGTTCGCCAGGTAGCGAGCGTCGTAGCGCTTGTTCTCGATAATCCAGCGGATCATTGCCAGCGCAAGTGCGCCTTCGGTGCCCGGCTGGATGGGGAGCCACTTCCACGCTTTTGCGGCGGTTTTGGAGAGGCGCGGATCCGCCACCGCGATGCGCAGGCGTCCTTCAGCGATGTTTTGCGCCAGTCGCACAGAGCGTCCGGGCGGTCCGTAGTTGGCTTCAAACGGCGAGGCGCCCACAAACAGGATGAACTCGGCGTTGCCCGTGTCCGCCTGCCAGTAGAATTTCTCGCCGCCAGTCCACTTGACTTCGTGTGCTTTGGGGTCGTAGTCCCACTGCTCGCTCATCGCTTTCCCTGTGAAGTAAAGGCTCCCTTGACAGATGGTGGTGTGTCCATGCGCGTTCACGGAGCCAAAGGCGTCCTGCGCGAAACGGCGGATGAGGTGTTCGCGCCCGCCCTTCACGCGCCCCCAGTTGAATACGAACTGGTTATTTTTGGGGCCCAGATCGGGGTGGTTGGGGTCAATCAGCGTATCGAGATAGTCGCGATACTTCTGCTGGAAGGCGCGGATCGCTTCCTGAATGGCGCTCTCAGGTTTCTTGCCCTTGCGCACCTCCTTAATGACCTTCTTAAGGGCGGCGACCTCATCTGCCATCGACTTGGCAACTTTAGGGTCGCGAAGCGCCCATATCTCGCGCAGCCCGGGCACATGGCGGTTCTCTTCGCCGGGCACATGCTTGAAGAGGGTGCCCCCTTCCACAATCTCCTGGATTGCCTGCTCGAAGGGGATGGTAATCCACTTGTTTTCGCCGCGCTTGCCAGCCCGCTTCAGCACTTTGCGCAGGCGGTAGGGGTCATAAACCGTCTGCAGTCCTGCCTGCCCTTTGGGGCACAGAGCGCCATCTATCGCCGCGAGCATCGTGGGCGACGATTCGTAGGGCAGGTGGGGCCAAAGCGTCTGCGGGGCAAGCGGATTGCCATCCAGCTTCACCGCGACGCCATCCTGAACTTTAACCTTCAGACCGCAACCCGTGTTGCACTGCAAGCAGACCGAATAGATAATATTCTCTGGGCGGGCGTATGGGTAGTCGCCCGATACCTGCAGTTGCTCTTCCATCCGTCTGTACGAACAGCTGCCCAGCAGTGCGGCGCCGCCTGCAAGCAGCCCCGCCTTCAGAAACTGACGCCGATCCAGCGCGACTTCTGGGGCGCCGTTTTTGTGCTCTCGCTGAAGCCAGCGCTTGACCACCTGCCATGCGTTCCGTTTAGTCATGCGAAACACCTCCTTCCGCCTTCTCAAACCGCTCAGGAAACTCATGGAACATCGGAAGAAACTGAAAGACGAGACTGAATATCAGCACAACCAGCGCAATCGCGCCGACACTGCTCGCCCACTCCCAGAAGCTGGGGAAATAGTGATACGCCCAGCGGGGCTGGTTGATGGTGTGTTCCAGCCCCTCCAGCATCGGTACCACATAGGCGGGGATAACCAGATTGAGGCGCACCGCGACGATGCCAATCACCGCGCTCAAGCCGCCCAGCCCCAACCAGAACACACTGTTGCGCGTGCGAGGCAAAGTCGCCAGCAGAATCGGGATAATCGCCCCCACCAGCAACTGCCCGATCCAGAAAGTATAGGGGAACGGACCGAACAGAATCGCATGGTAGACCTTCATGTGTTCCGGGATTTTGCCGTACAGCCCCACCAGAAACTCGGAGGCTAACAGCAACAGGTCTAGGCTGATGAACAGCACCATCAGGTTCGCCATGCCGCGCGTGATGGCGAAATGCTCCTCATCTTTGCGCCCGAAGAAGGCATATAGAAAAGTCATCAGCGCCGCGCCGCTTGCCAGCGCCGATACCAGGAAGATAATCGGGAACAGCCCTGTGTACCAGTAAGGCTTCGCCAGCACTACGGCAAAGATGGAGCCTGTGCCACCATGCACCATAATCGCAACAGGGATACCGATAATGCCCAGCACCCTCACAAGACGCAGACTCTGGGTGTGGCAGCGCCGATACTCGCTTTCGGAGGTCGGGCAGCGGAACCCGAAGGTGAGCAGCTGGTAGACGCGCTGGCGCCAACCGCTGGTGCGCTGAGCCAGGTCCGCCAGATCGCATCGCATCAGCGCCCACAGTTCAATCGCCAGCGTCGCAATATAGAAAAGGTACGCCAGCACCTCCCACGCCAGCACCGAAGTGTAGTTCCAGCGTGTGAACACTTTCCAGAAGCGCCACGGATGTCCCAGGTCAATCCACACGAAAATCATACCGGCGACCAGCGCGAACAGCGCCGACAACAGCGCCATCCGCCCCACCTTCTCGTACTGGTGCATGCCGAATACATAAATCAGCGTGGACAGCAGGAACGAGCCTGCCGATAGCCCAATAAAGTAGATGTAAAACGCAACCCACATCCCCCACGCCATCGGGCTGCTGAGCGCCGTAACACGCATCCCCTCTACCATGCGCACCCCAATTGCAATCAACCCAATCAGCGAGAGAACCACCAGAACACCATAGTAGAGGGTACGCCCTCGATGAGAAGACCCTAATGCGATGCTGTATGCCATTTTGCCACCTCCATCCGTCAGGCTAAACCAGATAGTAAACGCGTGGCTCCGTGCCCAGATCCTCCTTGAGACGCATGATGTTCGGCTTGGCAATCAGTTCGGCAACCAGGCTCTGCGGGTCGTTCGCATCGCCGAAGAAGGTCGCACGCCCGATGCAGGAGGTCACACACTGAGGCAGCAACCCTTTCTCGATACGGTGGAGACAAAAGTGGCATTTGCGTGCGTTGCCCACAGGCGAACGATTGCCTTTACGCTCCCAGAAGCGTCCGTATCCAGGACTGGGCGCAGTATCGTACTCGGCGAGATGCGGCGTGCCGTCGCTGTAGTGTTCTCCGAAATCGAACGAACGCGCGGCATAAGGGCAGGCGGTGATGCAGTACCGGCACCCGATGCACGCCTCATAGTCAATCACCACGATGCCGTCGGGGCGCTTCCATGTGGCATGCACAGGGCACACAGGCACGCATGGCGGGTTATCACAGTGCAGGCAAGGACGGGGCAAAAAGCGGCGCGTTACATGGGGATATTCGCCGATTTCCTCTTCTATCACGGGACGATAGACCACACCGGGCGGCAGCTTGTTCTCGGCGATGCAGGCAATCGTGCAGGCGTGACACCCGACGCACTTGCGCAGGTCAATCACCATCACCCAGCGGCGCTCATGCATCGGTTTCTGGAGCGCGCGTTGCAGATCACGCATCATCCGAATTAGCACATCCTCGTTCGGTTGCGGCGGCGGCAGCTCAGGCAGTTTGATGCTCTCCTCCACCGGTTGCTGGGCGTCGCTGGGCTTACGGGCAAGGAGCGTCAGTGCCAGCCCGGCGAACAGCGTTTGCGCCATCCGCCTCAACGCCTCTCGCCGTCCCACCAGGCGCAGGGGTGCCCTCTGGCTTTTCACCCGCTGAAGACGCAAGCGCCACTGGTCGCCTTGACGCTCCGCGCTTAACAGTTTGAAATGGCGGCTCTGAGACCAGTTGTGGGCGCGCACATCGGCGTCGGGGAAATCACAAAGAAGCTCTACAGTTTCGCCTGGCTGCAGATGGCTCGTCTGTTCCGTTAACCACTGCTCCAGGGCGTCTTGCGGTTCTTGAACCGTTTTTTCTACTTGCCTCTTTGCTTTCATCATTACGCCCTCCGCAGAAAGCCTCTGCCTTACATTGCAATTGGTCTACTTGACCAATCAGCCTCATTATACCCGATAGACGACAAAAAAGTCAAGGGGAGCCAGAGGGTGTTTGGAAAAATCGTTGCTGAGCAGGGTGGGTGAGTCCGTTCCCATAGACAAAGCCAGCCCGCCCTGGCTACTGCCCCCCGAGTTGAGAGGAATTTTGGAGCGCTAGGCGTTTCTGGCACAAGAGCAACGCCAGCGTTATGTCCGTGAGGGAAGAACAGGGAGGCCGGCATGCCGAGGAGGAATCAACCCGCCGATATAGACAGGGGGGAGCAGGATAACCATCGCAGGGTGCTTGCTGCTGGCCCGGGAGCAACTGGCTGGATCCGCTACCCTGTTTCGCGTTCAGTTATGGCTTCTTGTCAACGGGGAGTGGAGCCATACAGACATCTCCGCGCTGGGATCCTGCCCATAAGGTTTTTGTGGTATATGAGCAAGAGGAGGCGACTCCGAGAAATTTGCCCCCAATTTCCCCCGAATTTGCCCCCTTAAGCGCCAAAACCCTTGACTGGTAGACAAATGATAGTGTAAAATATTCTACCAGGCGTGAGCCGCCGTTTCATACGCCGTTCGAGCGAAGCGGATTTGCCCTCCCCTGAGTGGGGAGGGCACACCCCCTGAGGAGGTTCGCTATGGCAAAGGGTTTGACGAAAGCACAGAAGGCGATACTGCAGTTCATCGTGGAGTATACGCGCGAGCATGGCTATCCGCCCACCCTGCGCGAGATTCAGCAGCACTGTGGCACGGTCAAAAGCCTGCGTGGGGTTGCCATTCATCTGGATGCCCTTCAGCGCAAAGGCTACATCGAGCGTGGCAGTCAGGCGCGCTCCATCCGAATCCTGCACCCCGACTACCAACCCGAATCGGAGCGGGTGCGACTCTTACCGCTCGTGGGCGATATTGCCGCAGGAACGCCCATCCTCGCGCAGGAGAATATTGAAGACCTCATCCCCGTGCCTGCCGACATGGTGCGCAATGTAGAGAACGCCTTCCTGTTGCGGGTCAAGGGCGACAGTATGACAGGAGAGCATATCCTGCCGCGCGACCTGGTGGTGATTAAGCCCCAGGAGACCGCCTATAACGGCGAACTGGTGGCGGTGCTGGTTAACGACGAGGCGACCATCAAGCGCATCTACTTTGAAAAAGGTCGGGTGCGTCTCCAGCCAGCGAACCCAGCTTACGAACCCATCTATGTGCGCCCCGAAGAGGCACGGGTGATTGGCAAGGTCATCGGGCTGATTCGCGACTACGGACAGATGGGCGTTTAGTCAATTGGCACGGCACGCAGCTGGCGGGCGGTCTCTTCAGGCAAGGTGTCGTTGATAAAAGTGCCCGCGCCCGACTCGGAGCCTGCCAGATACTTCAGCTTGTCTGCTGTGCGATAGGGCGGATAGAACTCGATATGGAAATGCCATTCGGGGTACTCCCTGCCGTCGCAAGGGCAGGGGTGTTGCGCCATCACATACGGCATCGGAAAGCCCCAGAGCCGATCGTAGCGCAACAGCACGCGCTTAAGCAGACTCGCCAGCGAGCCGATTTCCTCCTCGTCCAGAGTGAGCAGGTCGCCCCGATGCCGGCGGGGCACAAGGTAGACCTCATACGGGTACCGCGCGAAAAAGGGCACAAACGCCACCCACCGGTCGTTCACCTCCACCAGACGCGCCTGCGATTCCAACTCATACGCCACGATGTCGCAAAGCAGGCATCTGCCATGCTGAGCGAGGTAGTCGCGCTGGGCGTCGCGCTCACGCTCCAGTTTGGGGGGAATAAAAGGATAGGCATAAATCTGCCCGTGCGGGTGGCTCAGTGTAACGCCAATCTCGCGCCCGCGATTCTCGAAAATAAACACATACTGCACTTCGGGGCGTGCGCTCAGCGCGGCGTAGCGGTCGCGCCACACCCAGAGAAGCTGCTCGAGGCGCTCCGCAGGGAGATCGGTCAGGCTGGCGTGATGGTCAGGCGTGTAAAGCACCACCTCGCAGACCCCCTCTGAAGGGCGCACGGGCGAAAAAGGCGCGGGCGCCACGCTCGGTTCAGGCGGCTCGCGCAACAGCGACGGAAAGCGGTTTTCGAACACCACAATCTCATAGTCAGGTTCAGGCACTTCGGTCTCGATGGCGCCCGGTTTCGTGGGGCAGAGCGGACAGTATTCGGGTGGCGGATGAAAAGTGCGCTCCTGGCGATGAGTCGCCGTGATAACCCATTCCTGTAGCAGAGGATGCCAGCGCAACTCGGACATCGGTGCAATTGTACCTTCCTCTGTCGGGTACAATCTTAGCGCCAGATTCAAAAAACGAAGGAGGCTCACCCATGGTAGAGACCAGCGACTTTCGTAGTGGGTTGAATATTATTCTCGATAACGAAATCCATACGATACTGGAGTATCAGCAGTCGCATCAGGGGCGTGGGAGCGCGATTGTGCGCGTGCGCCTGAAACGCCTGCGGGACGGCGCGATTTACGAGCGCACCTTCAAGTCGGGCGAGCGGTTCCCCCAAGCGATTCTGGAACGCAAGCAGATGCAGACCCTCTACCGCGACGGCGACGACTGGGTGGTGATGGATACCCACACCTTTGACCAGATCCATGTGCCCCTCAGCCAGTTTGGGGAGGGGGCGAAGTTTATCAAGGAAGGGATGGATGTATACCTGCTCTACCACAACGACGAGATTGTGGGCGCGGAGGTGCCCGATTTTGTGGAGCTGGCAGTGGCAGAGACCGACCCGAACTTCCGGGGCGACACGGCTTCGGGCGGCTCTAAACCTGCGAAGCTGGAGACAGGCGCCGTGATTCAAGTGCCGTTCCATATCGAAGTGGGCGATGTGCTGAAGGTGAACACGCGTGAAGGCACTTATGTGGAGCGCGTGCGTAAAGCAGGTTCATAGCAGGAACCCATCCCTTTAGCCCGAATCATACGCGCGGTATGCGAAGACTGATAGGGATAGGGCTATGGGTTCTGATAGCGATTATGGCGTTTGCGGGCGAGAAGGCGCTGAGCGGTGCGCTCTCGCCCGTTTATTCTGCCTCGTTGGAACGCCCCGTTAAAACGCGCGGCATCTATGCGATTCGCAACGCGACGGTTCACACCATGCGCGGCGCGCCCCTTGAAAACGCCACGGTGCTGATTAGAGATGGGCGCATCGAAGCGGTGGGACGCAATGTGTCCATCCCACGCGGAGCGCAAGTCTACGACGCGAAGGGACAGCACCTCTATCCCGGGCTGATCGACGCCAGCACGACACTGGGCTTGACCGAAATCGGCTCCATCGCCGCCACCATAGACACCACCGAAACAGGGAGTTTCAACCCGAATGTGCGTGCGGAGATCGCCATCAACCCCGATTCGGAACTGATTCCCGTCGCGCGGGTGAATGGGGTTACAACCGTCCTGACCGCGCCCACAGGGGGCGTTCTGTCGGGCATGGGTTGCGTGATGAACCTCGACGGCTGGACCTGGGAAGAGATGGTCATCAAGTCGCCGATAGGGCTGTTTGTGAACTTCCCGGCGCCCTCAGGGGATGCGTCGCAGTCGGCGGATGCGCGCCGGCGCGACTGGGAAGCCCGCATGCGCCCGCTCAAAGAGTTTTTTGAGAACACGCGGCGCTACATGCGCGCCCACGAGGCTCGCGGTCAAGCAGGCGTGCCCGCCCACGAACGTGATCCCCGCTTCGAAGCAATGATTCCGGTCCTCAAAGGTGAGCTGCCGTGCTTCGTGCGTGCCAGCACGGCGCTGGCGATTCAGGCTGCCATCCGCTGGGCAGAAGAGGAAAAGGTGCGGATTGTTATTGTGGGCGGCGCCGAAGCATGGAAAGTCGCTGACCTGCTTCGTGAAAAAAGGGTGCCCGTGATTCTGGAAGGCGTTCATAACATGCCCACCAGCGAAGATAGCCCCTACGACCAGCCGTTCACCGTCGCCAGGCAGCTCCACGAGAAGGGCGTGCTGTTTTGCATCGGCAGTCGGGACGCCAGCAATGTGCGCAACCTGCCCTACCATGTGGCGACCGCCGTTGCCTGCGGGCTGCCCTACGAAGAAGGGCTGAAAGCCATCACGCTCTATCCTGCCCGCATTTTGGGACTGGAGCATCGGCTTGGCACGATTGAACCTGGCAAGGACGCGAACCTGATGCTGACCACGGGCGACCCGCTGGACATCCGCACGCAGGTGGTGCAGGTCTGGATTGGGGGACACCCCATCGAGATGACCAGCAAACACATCCGCCTGTACGAGCGCTATCGCAAGCGTCCGAAGGAGTGAGCCATGCGCCTCTCGTTGAGCCAGCCCATCCGCTGTTCGGTGCCAGGGCGCGCAGGGATTATTGGGAACCCCAGCGACATGTATGGGGGTACAGTGATTTCGTGCGCCATCCCCCTGCGCGCCCGCTGCACGCTGGAACCCGCGGAGCATCTGTTGTTCCAGTCGCCCCAGCGCACCGTCGTGCCCGATACCCTGGAACTTCAGGGGGATGAGTTTGATGTGTGTCGGGTTGCGCTGGCGGCGCTGGGATTCACGTTCGAAAGCGCGCACTTCGCCCTGCGGATTGAGACCGACATTCCCCCACAGTCGGGACTGGCTGGCTCTTCGGCGCTGCTGACCGCGATTGTGGCGTGCCTACTTCAGGCGCGAAACGAAGCGTGGCGCTCGCCGCATCATCTGGCGGAGTGCGTGCGCCGCGTGGAAGCGGAACTGCTCAAGGTCGCCTGCGGCTATCAGGATTTCTATATGGCGGCCCTCGGCGGCATTCACCTGATGGACTTTCGGGATAAGGAGGGGCTGGGGCGCGACCCCGACGAGCCACTGGCGACCCTCGAATCGCTCCAGCTGTACCTGCGGGGCGTGGCGCTCCCGCTCTGGCTGGCGACAACGGGCGGTACGCGATTCTCTGGCGCGGTGCATCGCTCCCTGCGCGAACGCTGGGAATCGGGTGAGGCCGCCGTCGTGGAAGGCATGGCACAGATTGCGCGCCTGGCACGGCGCGGACACACTGCCCTGCTGGAGCAAGACTGGCACACCTTAGCCCAGCTGATGAACGAGAACTACGCAATTATCCGCTCGCTGGGCGGGAGCGGCGAGTCGCTGGACAAGCTGGTGGAGATAGCACTGGCACACGGGGCGCTGGGCGCAAAATTGGCAGGCGCCGGGGGAGCAGGCGGCACCATTATCCTTCTCACGCTGGAACCGGAGAAGACCCTCAGTGCGCTCAAACCGCACGCTGAGAAAATCATCCCCGTGGCGCCCTTCGCGCCGGGGCTAATTACCTGAGCTTTCTCCCGTTATGCGAGGTCAACAATGAGCAAACACGGCGAGTTCGTATCGGTACGCTGGGTGCTGGCGGGCATTCTCGTCGGTGTCATCGGCGGGCTGGTGTTGAACAGAACGGTTGGCGTGGAGTCGCCCCAGTATGCTGCCGTGGCGCTCGGCGCCGATTTGTTTATTCGGCTGTTGCGCATGATTATCGTGCCGCTGATTATGGCGTCGCTGATTAGCGCGGCAGCCAGCCTAGACACCCGCTATCTGGGGCGACTGGGCAGTCTCGCGTTTACCTATTATCTCAGCACGACGGTGCTGGCGGCGGCGCTGGGGCTGGTAATCGTGAACCTGTTTGATCCGGGGATTGGCGCCGCGCTCGCAAAATCACAATTGCCAAAAGAGATTGAACAGGGACAACCGCCCACCTTCGCCGACCTGTTGCGTAACTTAATCCCTGCAAACCCGATAGACGCCCTCGCGCGGGGCGATATGCTCCAGATTATCAGTTTCAGCTTGATTGTGGGGATTGCGCTGAATTTGATGGGCGACAGCAGTGCGACGGTGCGCCGCTTCGTGGATGAGGTGCTGGAGATGGCGATGGTGGTTGTGCGCTGGGTGTTGCGTCTACTGCCCGTTGGGGTTGCACTGCTGCTGATGCGCACGCTGGGTCAAGCGGGCACGGATGCGCTCCTCCCCCTGGCGAAATATATGGGCGTGGTGCTGGGCGGGCTGGCGTTTCACGGGCTGGTGGTGCTGCCCGCGCTGGTATGGTTGCTGGGGGGTATGCCCCCGTGGCGCTTTTTCGGGGGGATTGTCCAGGCGATGTTGACCGCGCTTACCACCAGCTCTAGCGCCGCAACCTTGCCCGTCACGATGCGCGTTGTGGAGAACGAGCTGGAAGTGCCTCCCTACATCAGCCGCTTCAGCATCCCGATTGGCGCCACGGTGAATATGGACGGCACGGCGCTCTACGAGGCGGTCGCCGCGCTGTTTATCGCGCAGGCTTACGGAGTTGAACTCACTTTCGCCCAGCAGGTTGTGGTGCTGTTTACGGCGACTCTCGCGGCGATTGGCGCAGCGGGCATCCCCAGCGCGGGGCTGTTCACGATGGTGATTGTGCTTCAGGCGGTCAATTTGCCGATTGAGGGCATCGGGCTGATTCTGGCGGTAGACCGCATTCTGGACATGTTCCGCACGATGGTGAATGTCGAGGGCGACGCAGGCGGCGCCGTCATCCTGAAAAACATTCTGGGACGAAAATAGCGGGAGACCTTCTGGCTTGTTTTTTGCTGGGGCATTTTTAGGTCGCTTCCAGAGCCAGCAGGGCATTCGGCGTATGCAACCAGAATCGCGCCCGAATATGGAATAACCTCCTTGCGGAAATGCGGCTTCGGTATCGGCGCGTCGGATACTCCGCGCTGTGGGCTTTTATGATTGTGTTGTGCGGAGTGGGGCTGGTGGGCGTCTTCCAGAGCCTGCAGGAGCTTCAATCCCTCTATAATGCCAGCCAGCACACCCTTAGCGCTCTGAATCGATTTGAGAGCGCGTTGCTCAACACCGAACGGCTTCTGCTGGAGCTCGCGTCTGCCCATCATGAAGCCGTCCGTGCCGCGGGCTACAACACCGACGCGATTCACGCCGAGTTCAAGCAGGCTTTTGCGGAAGCCGAGAGCGCTTCGCATCGCCTGCTGGCACAGCTTCAGGGTTGGGAAAGCATGGACGATTCGCCCAAGTTTTTCTGGAACCTCACGCGCGTGCGCACGGAGTGGCGGCGCGTCGATTCGATTCTGGGCGAGTTTCTGGCGTTTTCCGATGCCCAACAGCCCCCGAACCTGCCCACCCTGCGCACCTTTCGACACGACTCACAGGACGACCTGAACCGGGCGCTGGGCGACCTGCGTCATTCGCTGGAAGCGCTCTTTCTGCAGAAACAGGGCGAGCTATTTCGCCAGCTGAGGGAATACGGCATAGCTGCTACCCTCGGTCTTCTGGGCATCTTCAGCCTGTTATACTGGCGCTGGATTGCGCCAGCCCGACGCCTTCGAGCGCGCCTGGGACAGAACCCTGAGACGCTCGACACCGCGCTCACCGAGTACGAGCAAGCCCATCTCTACATCCAGCGTCTGGAAGAGCGCCTTCGGCTTGCGGAACAGTTCATGCGCGATCTAGCGATGGGACGCACCCCCGATCCTCTTACCCCAGAGCACAGCGACGATGCTCTGGCGCGTAGCAGTTTCTGGCTCCTGAAACGAATCGAGGAGTATCGCCGGCGCACTCACGACCGCGAAGCAGTATAATCTTGGTGTGGATTGGGTTCTGGGCATCGAGACCAGCTGCGACGAGACCTCAGTGGCGGTGTTGCAAGGGCGCTATGTGCGTTCCAGTGTGGTGGCGTCACAGGCGGATTTGCACGCCCGTTGGGGCGGAGTGGTCCCTGAAGCGGCGGCGCGCCAGCATGTGGAGCGTCTGAACCCCGTGCTACAACAGGCGCTGGACGAGGCAGGTATCACGCTCGCCCAGATTGAAGGAATTGCCGTTACCAATCGTCCTGGGCTGGTGGGGGCGCTCGTGGTGGGGCTGGCCTGCGCGAAAGCGCTCGCGTTCGCGCTCAACATCCCGTTTGTAGGGGTTCACCATCTGGAGGGGCACCTCTATTCGGCGTTCCTCACCGAGCCAGAGCGTCCCATCCCGTTTCCGCACCTCGCCCTGATTGTGTCGGGAGGGCACACCGAGCTGGTCAAGATTTGTGGGCATGGTGCGTACCAGCTGCTGGGGCACACACTAGACGATGCGGCGGGCGAAGCATTCGACAAAGTGGCGCGATTGCTGGAACTGGGCTACCCCGGCGGACCCGCAATTGACCGCTGGGCAAAACGGGGCGACCCGAACGCTTTCCGATTCCCGCGCGCATGGCTGGAAGGCACACACCACTTCAGCTTCAGCGGCTTGAAAACAGCCGTGCTGCGGACGGTGGAATCGCTGCCGAAGCCGTTCTCGGAGCAAACGCTCGCCGATTTATGCGCCTCGTTTCAGCAAGCGGTGGTGGAGGTGCTGGTACGTAAAGCAATACGCGCCGCGCAAGCAGAAGGCGTCTCCGTGCTGACCGTGGTGGGGGGTGTCGCGGCGAACTCCGCTTTGCAGTCCCAAATCCGGGAAGCCTGCCACGAAGCAGGGATCGAAGTGTTGATTCCGCCTCCGCACTACTGTACGGACAACGCGGCGATGATTGCGCTGGCGGGCTGGTTCCGCCTGAACCGCGGCGAGCGCGACGATTACGACCTCGATGCCTGCGCCAGCGCCCCCCTCGCGTAAAAAACGCCAGCGAAACGAAAACAGGTATAATCCTGCTATCCATGCAGGAGGCACACCACACGCAAGGAGGAAACAGGTTGGAAATCTACGAAATTCGCGGCGGGGTTCCTTTAAAAGGTACTGTGCCCATCAGCGGGAGCAAGAACAGTGCACTGGCTCTGATGGCGGGCGCGCTGCTGATTAATGGCGAGGTCCTGCTCCACAATGTGCCCCGAATAGAAGATGTGGAAACAATGATGGAGCTGCTCGCCGATTTGGGCGTGCGCTTCGAGTGGCAGGGCAACAGTTTGTGGATGGAGACGCGCTCGTTGACGCATGCCAGCCCGGCTCCAGAGCGGGTCAATCGCATGCGGGCGTCGTTTTACATTTTTGGTCCGCTGCTGGCGCGGTTAGGCTATGCGAACATGCCACACCCGGGCGGCTGCCAGATAGGGGCGCGCCCTGTCAACTTTCATATCAGGGGTTTGCGCGAACTGGGCGCCACGATAGAAGAGTCGGAATCTCTCTATCGCGCCACGGCATCACGCCTGAAAGGCGCCCGCATCTATCTGGACATGCCCAGCGCAGGCGCCACCCAGCAGCTGATGACCGCTGCTGTGCTGGCGGAAGGGCTCACGATTATCGAAAATGCCGCGATGGAACCCGAAGTGGTGAACCTGGCGAATTTTTTGAACGCGACAGGCGCACGCATTGAAGGCGCAGGCACCAGCACGCTCTATATCGAGGGGGTGCCTTCCCTGAAGCCGTATGCGGAGTTCTCGGTCATCCCCGATCGGCTGGAGGCGGGCACTTTCGTGCTGGCGGGCGCAACTACACGCGGCGATATTACCCTGGAGCATATCATTCCTGAACACCTGCATGCCCTGTTTGCGAAACTCCGCGAGTCGGGTGTGGAAATCGAAGAAGGCGAGACCACTGCCCGAATCCGCGCTCGCGACCCCCTGCTTGGAGTCGATATCCGCACCATGCCCTACCCCGGCTTCCCCACCGACCTGCAGCAACCGATGTGTGCCTATCTAACCCTGGCGCAGGGCGCATCGAAAGTGCTGGAGACCATCTATGAGAATCGCACCCAGCATGTGCCCGAACTGCGCAAGATGGGGGCGGACATCGTGGCGGAGGGGCGCACCATTTTCATTAATGGCGTGAAGCAGTTGCGTGGGGCGACGGTGCGAGCGACCGACCTGCGGGGCGGCGCGGCACTGGTAGTCGCGGCGCTCGCGGCCACAGGCACGACCCGCATTCAGGAGATTAGCCATATCGATCGAGGCTACGAGAACCTGGAAGCCAAACTGCGACCGCTGGGGGCGCAGATTCAGCGTGTTTATCCCTACGCCGTTACAACACCGTTAGGGGAGGCGTCAGAAGCCTGATGTTCCGACTCCAAGCTGAGCTGGGCGTGGACCTCGGCACTGCGAACCTGCTGGTGTACCAGCGGGGGCGCGGGATTGTGCTACGCGAGCCGTCGGTGGTCGCCATCTCCCAAACCACGGGCAAAGTGCTGGCGGTGGGCGAAGAGGCGCGTTTGATGCTGGGGCGCACTCCGGGCAATATTGTCGCCATCCGTCCCCTGCAAAACGGCGTGATCGCGGAGTATTCCATCACGCTGGAGATGCTCCGCTATGTAATCGACAAGGTGTTGGGCAAGCGACGCTTTTTCAACCCGCGCATGCTGGTGTGTGTGCCCTCCAGCGCGACCGATGTGGAGCGCCGCGCCGTGATTCAGGCGGCGAAAGAAGCAGGCGCCGGCGAAGTTCACCTGATTGAGGAGCCGATGGCGGCTGCCATCGGTGCCGGGCTGCCCATCAGCCAGCCCGGAGGCAACATGGTGGTGGACATCGGCGGGGGCACGACCGATGTTGCGGTCATCTCGTTGGGCGGGATTGTGATTAGCCGAAGCATCCGCGTCGCGGGCAATAAGTTCGATGAAGCCATCATGCGCCATGTGCGTGTTGCCCATAACCTGATGATTGGCGAGCGCACTGCCGAGGAAATCAAAATCAAGATTGGCTCCGCCTACCCCCTGCCCCAGGAACTGACGATGGAAGTGCGCGGACGCGACCTGGTGGAAGGTCTCCCCAAAACAGTGGTGATTCACTCGGAAGAGATTCGGAGCGCACTCGCAGAGCCTGTGAACCAGATTGTGGAAAAGGTGCGCTCGGTACTCGAAGAGACGCCTCCCGAACTGGCGGCGGACATCATCGAGCGCGGGATTGTGCTGACAGGGGGCGGCGCGCTCCTGCGCGGCTTCGACAAACTGCTCTCGCACGCCACCAACATCCCTGTGTATATTGCCGAAGACCCCCTCTCCTGCGTCGCGATTGGCACAGGGCGCGCCCTAGAAGAGTTAGACGCTATCGTGCGTGCGAATCAGTAGTGTCCAGAAACACCTGTTCATCGGGCGTGGGCTGATACGCCTCTTTGAGCGCCTGCTCAAACGCCGTTAGTTGCTGACGCAGGGGTTCCAGCAGGTTCTCGGCGGGGATGGCAATCGGATGGGGTGCGGTGCTGAGTCGAATCGTTTCCACCAGCAGGCTTTCCAGCCCTGTTGCGATGGTGGCACACTCGTTCTCCAGCGTTTGGAGGGTGCGCTCTAATTGCTGGAAGCTTGCCAGCTCGCGTGCTTTCTGGCGGTAGGCGCGGTTGAGCGAGCTTTCCAGCAGGGGGTCGCGGTTGCGCTCCAGCCGGCGTCCAAGCGCATTCAGCTCGCGCTCCAATTTCGCCCGATACGCACGCCACGCCCAATCCACGCGGCGAAAACTACCCCCGCTAAGCCCCTCATAGAGCGCCTCCGAGGCGACCGCCAGATGGTCTAACCATGAAAGCCCGCGCCGTGCCTCGCGCTCGATGGTCACGCGCAGACGCGATGCCTGACACCGCAGCTCGGCGTCCTTGCGCAAAATCTCGTCTAACTCAGGATACGCCCCCCGAATCCCCGCCATCCGCTGGAGGTTGCTCCGAATCTGCTGGGCAATCTGGCGCAGGCGCAGATGCTCCTTGCGGTAAAAGGGGAGCATATACGCTTCGCGTCGCCGATTCCACCAGCCCCATAGCCCGCCAATGATGCCTCCTAACACCGCCCCCGCACTGCTCAATATAAGTAAGTCGCCCAGTGAGGCATAGCCCGGAAGCGCATAAAGCAAAAAGGTTCCCACCGCCCCGATTACAGCCCCCACAACAATCTCCCGCCGAAAGAGGTTCCGCATCGAGTCTATTATACCGCCTGCGCCAGTGTTGATTAGGTATACTCTATAAGCAAGGAGGACGCGCCTTGAGCACCACAGTACGCAACCGACGGGTAAAACAGGATGAAGCGACACGCTATCGCGATCGCTTGACCCAAAACGATTTACTGGAGATTTATCGCCGACTCTGGTTCGCGCGGGTTTTCGACGAGACGCTGTATGATATGAAGAAAAAAGGGCGCCTGCGGCGCGGGAATGTCTATGGTTCGCGCGGGCAGGAAGCCATTCAGGTTGGAACGACCTATCCCCTCCGCCCCGACGATTTCACCTCGCCCATTCACCGTGATATGCCCATCTTCGTGTTTCGCGGCATGACCGTGGAGCAGGTGATGTGCCAGATCTGGGGTAAGGCAAACGCGCCCACGCGCGGCAAAGACTCATGGAGCCATATGGGCGATATGCGGCTCGGCATCATTCACTCCACCAGCATGCTGGGGTCTACCATCCCTGTGGCTTGTGGAGTGCTGTGGGCGCAACGACTGGACGGCCATCACGACCGTGTGTGTGTCGCCTACATTGGCGAGGGTGCAACCGCCACAGGACCCTTTCACGAGGGGCTGAACTACGCCGCAGTGCATAAACTGCCTCTGATTGTCGTGGTGGAGAACAACCAGTACGCCTACTCCACGCCAGTGGAGCTGGAAGTGCCCACTCCTGATGTCGCGGACCGCGCGAAGGGATATGGCATCTCGGGCTATACGGTCGATGGCAACGATGTGCTGGAGGTTTACGATACGATGTGTGAAGCGCTGGAACACGCGCGGGCAGGCAAGGGTCCTGTGCTGATCGAGTGTGTTACTTATCGCCTGCAGGGACACGCCGACCACGACGAGACTCGCGCTCGCCAGTATCGCCCCGTAGAAGAGATTGAGATGTGGGAAAAGCGTGATCCCATCCTCCGATACCGGGAGTACCTACTCGCGATGGGGCTGTTCACCGAAGACGAGCTTCCCCAGCCCCCCGCCGATATTGTAGAGCAGATTCACAACGCCGTCGAATATGCTATCCAGAGCCCCGACCCTGAACCGCACACGGCTCTGGAAGACATCTACGACGAGAGCGCGGGGGTGTCGCGATGAGGGAAGTGACCTTTCTGGAAGCAATTCGCGCCGCCATCTGGGAAGAGATGGAGCGCGACCCAAATGTGTTTTTGATTGGCGAGGACATTGGCAAGATGGGCGGCGCGTTCGGCGTGACCACTGGCTTTCAGGAGCGCTTCGGGTTTGACCGCGTGGTGGACGCCCCCATCTCCGAGACCGCGATTATCGGCGTGGCAATTGGCGCCGCGGCGGCGGGCAAACGCGCCATCGCTGAAATGCAATTTATCGACTTCATCTCCTACGGGTTTGACCAGGTGGTCAATGTCGCCGCGACCTACCTCTATCGCTCCGGCGGTCAGGTGAGCATCCCGATTGTGGTGCGCGGTCCCTCAGGCGGTTATGTGGGCGGGAGTCTGTATCACAGCCAGCAGTTCGAGGCGTGGTTTTTCCATGTGCCCGGACTCAAGGTGGTGCAGCCCGCCTTCCCCGACGACGCCTACGGGCTGATGAAAGCCTCTATCCGCGATAACAACCCCGTCATTTTTCTGGAACATAAGTATCTCTACCGCCGAATCAAGGGCACTATCCCGAACCCGGAGGCGGACTACATCGTTAAGTTGGGCGAAGCGCGCATCCGCCGCCCAGGTGATACGCTCACGGTGGTCACTTACGGTGCGATGGTGCATTTTGCCCTGGACGCCGCCCGCATTCTGGAGCAGGAGGGCATCTCGATGGAGGTGATAGACCTGCGCACCGTCAAGCCGCTGGATATGGAGACCATTTATAACTCCGTCCGCAAGACCAGCAAGGTGCTGGTGATTTATGAAGCGCCAAAAACAGGCGGCGTGGGCGCCGAAATTTCTGCCCGCATCACAGAAGAGTGCTTTGAGTGGCTGGACGCTCCCGTGATGCGCGTTGCTGCCAAAGATAGCTTTGTGCCGTTTGCGGAGCCGCTGGAGAAGTTCGTACTGCCCAGCGTCGACGACATCGTACACACCGCGCGCCAGCTGGCGCACTATTGAGGGAGGCTTACCGATGGCTGTGGCTGTGATTATGCCCGAACTGGGCGAGAGCATCGTAGAAGGAACGATTGTCCGCTGGCTCAAGCAAGAGGGCGATCTGGTTAAGGAAGACGAGCCGCTGGTGGAGATTATGACCGATAAGGTCAACACCGAGCTGCCCGCGCCTGCCAGCGGTGTGCTGAAACAGATTCTGGCGGCGGAGGGTGCCACCGTGAAAGTCGGTCAGGAGCTGGCATGGATTGAGACCGAAGCGCGCGCCGAATCGCCTGCGCCTTCTGGACCGCCTCCAGTTGCCGAAGTGGGCTTCTACGGAGGAGGCGAGGAGACTGTCTCCGTCGCTCCCGCGCCTGCCCCCGCACCCGCGCCGACGCCTGGTGCTGGCGACGGACGCCCCCGCACCTCCAGAGGCGCCTTCATCTCCCCAGTCGTGGCGAAAATCGCCGCCGAACACGGGATTTCGCATCCCCGGCACAGGCACGGGCGGTCGCGTCACCCGCGCCGATATTGAGCGGTACATTGCTCAGCGTGGCGCCGTACCCTCTGCCCCTGCACCCGCGCCTGCACCCACTCCCGCCGCGCCAGCACCGACTCCTGCACCCGCGCCTGTCCAGCCCAGAGAAGGCGAAGAGGTCATTCCGCTGGTGGGCATGCGCAAGGTGATTGCGGAGCATCTCACCAAAAGCTATCACACCGCTGTGCATGTAACCACCGTGATTCAGGTGGATGTGTCGCGCATGGTGGAGTTCCGCGAGCGCAATAAAGAGGCGTTCCAGCAGCAGTATGGCGTGCGCCTGACCTACACCCCCTTCTTCGTGAAAGCCGCTGCCGATGCCCTGCTGGAGTTCCCCATGATGAACGCCTCGCTGATTGAGGACCAGATTATCGTGCGCCACTATGTGCATATGGGCGTTGCTGTCGCGCTGGGCGAGAAGGGCGAAGAGGGCTTAATCGTGCCCGTAATTCGCGATGTGCATAAAAAATCGATTATTGACATCGCCCGTGATCTGGACGATATTGCGAAACGGGCGCGCAACAAGACCATCGGCGTCGCCGATGTGCAGGGAGCGACCTTCACGCTGACCAATCCCGGCAGCTACGGCGCGTTGATTGGCACGCCCATTATCAACCATCCCCAGACCGCCATTCTGGGAACCTACGCGATTGTCAAACAGCCCGTTGTGATTAACGATATGATAGCCATCCGCCCCATTATGCACCTCTGCCTCAGCTACGATCACCGCCTGATCGATGGCATGTATGCGGGGCGGTTTTTACAGCGCATCAAGCGGGCAATTGAAGAGTTTGAGTTCTTCCGCTAAGGCTTCCATCCGACCCGTCCCCCAAAGAAACCGCCCCGTCCTTCCCCCACGGGGCGGTTTCGCTTTGTGGGGTACACTATAACTGCTATGCAGGACGAAACGACGGTAGCGGTCGGCGCGACACAAGCGATGCCTGCCCCTGGCGCAACCCAGACGATTGCGCCTGTTCAGTGCCCCATCTGCGGGCAGGTGAACCCCGTTGGCGAGGTCTACTGCGCCGAGTGCGGTTTTCTTTTGACCAGTGCGCCCCCTGAAGAACAGGCGCCTCAAGGAGCCTATCCCAAACTGCGAGATGCCGCAGGACGTGAGTTCCTGCTGAAAGCGGGCGAGAACCTGATTGGACGCGACCCAGCCTCCGATGTGCTGCTGAGCGATGGCACGGTGAGCCGACGCCACGCTCGAATCTTAGTCGAAGAGAACACCGCCTTTATCGAGGACCTTGGCAGCACCAACGGCACGAAACTCAATGGGCAACCCCTTGTGGTCGGCGAGCGTGTGCCGCTGCCTCCTCAGGCGGAACTTCAGTTCGGGAGCGTGATTTTGACTCTGGAGCTGCCCGAAGGCTTCACCACCGCCGTCGTTGCGGAAGCGGTCGCCCCGCCGTTAGCTTTTCTTGTGAACAAAGAAGACCCCAGCCAGCGGTTCCCGCTCTACGGGCGCCCACAAAAGATAGGGCGCCGCGCCGGCAACGACATCGCGGTGCCCGACCCCTATGTGTCGGGACAGCACGCCACGATTGAAATCGTGGGCGACGAGGTGCGTATCACTGATCTGGGCAGTACGAACGGCACTTTTGTGAACGAGTGGCGCATCGTGCCTAACCAGCCCACTCCCGTCCCGCAGGGCGCCACGCTCACCCTGGGCAAAAGCCAGTTCGTGATAGAGTGGAACACGCCTGCGCACTCTCACGAGACCGTTTCCGAGGACGCCGATGCGACGCCAGCGCACGACACGACGCACAGCGAGGCATAGAACCGTGAACCAGGCGCGACAGGTTCAGGGCTATTTGGGTATAATTTTAGTCATCATCGCCATCGTTGCCATTGGGGTGGGGGTCTGGCTCCGATTGACTCCACCCCCGCCCCCCAAATCGGCTATCATCCCGCCGAAAGTCAATGTTTACCTCCCAAAGGTGTCGCCCCGGGGCGAGCTGGGTTACGACACCAAAGAGGTTGCCGTTTCGCCTTCCAACAATCCCTATCGCGCGCCGTTTGAGTACCTCCTTCGGCACGCCTCAGGCTTCCCACAGGGCACGCGCCTGCTCCGCGCGGAACGCCGCGACGATACCCTGATCCTCGACTTCTCTAAGGAGCTCACTCAAAACTTCACGGGCGGCTCGGATGAAGAGGCGGCGCTGATCAACGCGCTTACCCGCACCGCCCGCAGCTTTCCCGACATCCGCAAACTGCAGGTGCTGGTGGAGGGGCAGTCTGTGGAGAGCATCGGCGGGCATATCGACACCTCGGCGCCCCTCAGTGTGAACCCGTAAGAAGTTCGCCTGCACTTTGCAGGAAGCTCTCGGACACTGGCGAAATAGAACCCACCTATGGCTGTAGTTGACGAACTTCAAAAGGCGCGCCAGACCGCCGAGGAGGTCGCCGCCGAAGAACATAAGTTCGAGGACGGATTCACTTTCCGAACCGTTCTCGGACTTCTGTTTGTGGCGTTTGTGATGCTGCCAGGCAGTATCTACATGGGTCTGGTGGCGGGCGTGGGCTTGGGCGCGGCGGCAGAATGGGTTACGATTGTGCTGTTCGCGGAGGTGATGCGCCGCTCGCTCCAGCCCCTGAAGCGGCAGGAAATTTACATGCTTTACTATATCGCCGCGTCGCTCACGGCGATGGGAGCGGGCGCTTACGGATTGTCAGGGGGACCGCTCCAGTGGAAAATCTGGGACCAATTTTTCGTGCAGTCGACGCCCGCCGCGCCGATTGCCAGAGAGATCCCGCATTGGGCAGTGCCGGCTCCCGATTCCGAGGCGTTGCGATTGCGTACTTTCTTTCACCCTGAGTGGGCGCTTCCGCTGCTGGTGTTGCTGATTACGGAGATTCTGGGGCGTGCGAGCTGGCTCAGCATGGGGTACCTGATGTTTCGCGCGGCCTCCGATGTGGAGCGATTGCCGTTCCCGATGGCGCCTGTGGCAGCCTCTGGCGCGCTGGCGCTTGCAGAGGCAGGACGCCGCGAAGAATCGTGGCGGTGGGGCGTGTTCTCCACCGGCGCCGTGATTGGCATGGGCTTCGGCGTGTTCTATGTGGGCATCCCCGTGTTCACGGGCGTGCTATTCGGGAACGCCGTAACACTGATCCCCATCCCGTTTCTGGATCTCACACAAAATGTGGAGAACGCCCTGCCCACGGCGATTGTGGGCGTTTCCATCAATCTCGGTGAAGTGCTGGTGGGATTCGTACTCCCGTATCAGATTCTGATTGGCGCCGCCATCAGCTCCGTGCTGACCTATGTGGTAGCGAACCCGATTTTGTACCGCGCGGGACTGATTCCCAGCTGGCAGCCTAACTCGCCCGCCCTGCAAACGAAACTCTCGGCAGATCTGGACTTCTGGTTGGCGATTATTGTAGGGCTGCAGCTGGCGGTGGCGGCGATAGGAGTCATGATGGTGATTAAGACCGTGCGCGAGTTTCGGCAGGCGCGCACGCTCCATGCGCGTGGTGCCACGCCACCCCCCGGACGCGGCGACCCGCCCCTGTGGATTCCGATTGGGGTCTGGTTCGTCTCGGTGATTGCTTATATCATGCTCTGTCGGTGGCTTGTGCCCGATTTCCCGCTGTGGATTGTGGGCGCGTTCGGCTTGCTCTGGAGTCCGCTGAACAGTTATGTTTCGGCGCGCATGATTGGGATTACGGGACATGGGGTTTCCGTGCCGTTCCTGAAAGAGGTTGCGGTCATCAGCAGTGGCTATCCGAAGGTGGACATCTGGTATGCTCCGCTGCCGCTCTATGACCACGGCTGGGCGGCGCAGCGCTTCCGCGAGGTGGAACTCACCGGCACGAAGTTCACCAGCATTTTCAAGGCAGAAGTGGCGATGTTCTTCGTGATTCTGGTCGCCAGCTTCCTGTTCTGGTCGTTCTTCTGGAGCGCCAGCCCCATTCCGTCTACCCTGTTCCCCTATGCGCAGAAGATGTGGCCCTACTATGCGCAGATGGAGGCAGTGTGGAAACAGATTAACCGCCCCGACAGTGCGATGCGCGACCTGGTGCTGGGCGCGCTGAACATCCCACGCATCGGTGCAGGCTTCCTTGCAGGGCTGGCACTGTTCTGGGTCTTTAACACCTTCAAGTTGCCGATTCTGCTCTTCTATGGGCTGGTGGGCGGCGTGGGGCAGCTGCCCCATTTCACGCTTCCGCGCCTGCTGGGTGCATGGCTGGGACACCGCTACTTCAAGAAGCGATTCGGCGAAGAGAACTGGTTCCGATACGCGCCTGTGTTGCTTGCAGGCTTCTTCTGCGGGATGGGACTGGTCGGGATGCTGGGGATTGCGCTGGCGCTCGTGGCGAAGTCGGTCTCCGTGCTACCCTTCTGATGGGCTATAATTAGGGTTATGGAGGGATTCCGAATGAAGAAACATTTCTGGTTCTTAGCGTTCGCGATTGCAATAGGGTTTGGGTACGGGCAAGGCAACCCACCCAAGGCTCCTGTGCTACCCGAAAGCACTCACAAGCTGGAGTCAGAGCAGCTAACGAAAGTAGCGAATCTGCTATCCAAGTCCAGTTTTGAGGAAGCCAGCCGTCTGGTCAAAGGGGTTGGAATTGCGAATCCGATACGGGTCTATGCGAGCTGGTTCACCATTCCTGCGGAGCAACGCGAGGCGTTCCGCAACGCCGCGCGTCTGGCTGTGGAAAACTGGAATAAAGTGCTGGGCGGCAACCCCCGCATCGAGTGGACCGATGAGGAGGTCAGCGCCGATGTGCAGATTGTCTTCGAGGAAGATGTCGCCGAGATTACAGGCGGTCAGTTCCGCCTGATGCATGGCAAAGCCAAACTGATGCTGCCCCCTGATAAGGGCGAGCGACGGCGCGTGCGGGCGCGAATCGCCACCTATATCCCCTATACCGAGATGCCCATGAGCGAGAAGGCAATTGCGCATCTCGTTGGGCAAGCGATTGGCGCCTATCTGGGGCTGGGCGAATCGCAAAAAGACAACGAGATTATGGGCCCCGTGTGGAGCACGGAAGACCTGCCAGTGGCCCCTGCGGAGAACGAGGTACAGGCGGTGCATGCGCTGATGGAGGCGCGCAATCAGTTGATAGACTTCGCCAATCGGCGCGTGGCGGTCTACATGCCCAAGCCGCGTATCGAGATTGAGCCGATGGAACACGACTTTGGCAATATCATGCAGGGCGAAAAGGTCAAGTTCACCTTCCGTATCCGCAACATAGGCGACGCGCCGCTGGAGATTAACGCACGCCCCAGCTGCGGGTGCGTCGTGCCCCAATATGACCGTGTAATTCAGCCCGGACAGGAAGGTAAACTGGACGCCGAGATGAACTCCGCAGGGTTCCGAGGAACGCAAATCAAAACGATTCAGGTTACCAGCAACGACCCCGACCAGCCAAACCTCACCCTGCGCTTGACCGCCTTCATCCGCACCGCCGTGGAGGTACGCCCCAGCGAGACCCTACAAATGAGTCTCAAAATGGGTGAGCCAACGGTACAGGAGGTGGAAATCGTCTCCAACGCCGACCAGCCGCTGGAAGTGCAGGAAGTGATAGTGAACGCACCCTACGCCAAAGCCGAAGCCCAAAAAGTGGACGACAAGACCACCAAGATTATCATCAGGGTGAATCCCGATGCGCCCACGGGGCGAGGGAACTTTATAGTGATGGCGCGCACGAACCTGCCCTCTTCGCCGACGGTCAATATCAATGTCATGACCGAGAAGGGCATCGTGGCGACACCAGCCACCGTGTTCTTCGGCGCGATAGGTTCCGCCACACCCCTGCCTATCGAGCGAGTCGTAACTCTCACCCGAAGCGATAAGGGCTTTCAGGTGAAAAAGTTTGAGGTGGACGACCCGAATATCGAGGTCAAACACGAATCCGACCCTGAGGGCAAGCAACATCGGTTCATCCTGCGCTACAAGGGCGGCTGGGCGCAGGGCACCATCCGTCGCACCCTCCGAATCGAAACCGATGACCCCCAGCAAGCAGAGATTCGCGTGAACCTGATGGCGAACATCCTGCCAGCAGGTTCGTAGGTGCGCAGGGGCGCACGGCGGTGCGCCCCTACTTTGCATCGTTCTGGAGGGTCTCCTTCAACGGCACGAAGTAGCCAAACTCGTAGGTTCGCTCCACACCGGGCGCCATGAAGAAACGAAAGCCGTACACGGTGGCAATAGAGGTTTCCTTCCTCACTATCGTTTCACCTTCCTCAAGCAAATAAGAGAAGTCCGAGTCGTCAGAATCATCGGCATTCCGGATGCGGAACACCTTCGGGTAGTCTGGGTTCTTGTCAGTGAAAAGTGTGTCCTGAAGCAGTTTTTTGGGCGCTCCCAGAGGCGTGAAACCGCTTTCTGAAGGCACCGAATCCGCGTCTTCGATCCAGCCCCAGAATATCCCTCCGACGGACATGAACTTGCACGCGCTGGGAGGGCTAAGCAGGCGGTTTGGGTGCGGGAAAAACGGCTCCAGAGCGTGTTCAAAGGCTTTGCGTTGCGGGAGGGTCAGCATGCGCAGGGGCAGGAACTCTCCTGCCAGCACCGCCTGACGCTGGGCGGGGGCAAGCGTCGCCCAGAAGCGTAGCAGGGGCAAGTTGTCCAATGGCTCTGTGGGAAAACGCACGGCAAGCGTGTATCCGCCAGAGTAAAAAGTGCTCTCCAGCAGCCACTGGTAGGGCTTCTCATCCAGCGCGGCAGCGAAACGCGCGTAGTCGTCTATGGTGAGCGCGTCCCCTTTTTGAAACTTTGCCTCCAGCTCGCGGATGGGCGCTTCGGGCGGCTCCACCCCACGCCATGCCCAGTATCGCTTGCGACGCACCAGAAGATAATTCCCCTCGCGATGCATCCAGTGTGTATTCTTTAACCGTTCAATTGCGCTGAGAGGGGTAGAGTCCGCAATCGGTGCCCAAACGCCCCGTCGGTACGCATCCGCCACGATCGGTATGCCGTATCGCCATGCAAGCAGCTCCAGCATCTGGGTGTCTATTAAAAACTCGCTCGCGTGTTGTCGGTCTCGGAAAGGCTGCCATCCAGGGGGATGCGGTTTGCGGTCAGGTAGAGGCTTCAATTGCTGGAGCCATGCACGCAGCGACTCAGCTGGCTCGCTCCACTGGTTCCACTCCTGAATCAGGCGCGATTGATCAAGCGTTGCCGTGTCCAGGTTGACATCCAGGGTATGGTGCTCAAGAGTATGTTCACCTCGGCTATCTTCCTCAGAGAATCGCATCTCCCGCTCAATCCCCAGCTGGCACAGAATCTGGTTCGAACGGGGTGCAAGGCGGTAGCATACACTGAGCCGCTTGATTCGTTGCCGACTGAGGTAATCACGCTCCCACGCATCTCCCTCTGAATCTGCTCTCTCCAGCTGAGCCTTTCGCTGCGCCTCGTACCACTCCATAAACGGGGGCGGCATGGCGTTCACTCCTGCGCTGGGGTGTGTGCTGTAGGTCAGCGTTTCGCCATTAAGCAGGCGCGCGATGTGCGCAGGCGGAAGCATCCCTATCAAGACTTCAGCCATGTTCCTTTCCCGAACGGATTCGAAGCTGTAAAGAATCGACAACTCGGTGTTGATTGCAACTTCAGCGTCAGCTTGCCCTTTTTCCGGCGATTCCAGAAGTGCCTCGAGGCGTTTTTTGCGCTGTTCGGGGGTCATCGCCAGCACGCGGCGCGCGATGTTGATGTAAGTTTCCACACCTTTGCGCTTCGCTTCCTGCGCAAGGCGGGTCGCCTCTTCCTCCAGCGCCGTTTCCTCTGAAGGGCGCTCTACCCGATACCCGTCTTCGTAGGTCTCCCAACGCAGGCGGAACAGCTTCGCAATGATTGTCAGCACTTCGTGCGCGGGGCGGTTCTCCACAAAAATCGCGACCTTCTCGTTCTGAAAGCGGTCGGGGCACACCAGCGGCACACCCACCTGCTTTTGAATCGCTTTGAGGGCGTCCGGGAGCGGCTCTATACGGAGCCAGACGGTGATAGGCTTCTGCAATCGGGCATCCTGCGATAAATCGGCAACGGGAGGCGTCTGTGCCAGCCCGACCCCCAGCGCCAGTATCAGCATCCACAGCCCTCGCATTCTGGGAACCTCCTGCAAAATTTCTGTTGTGATGTATTGTACCTGCTCTCTGCTCTGGGGGGTCAAGGAGGGGATTCTTGCTCAAAAACCGTAGCAGAATATGGCATAACGCCCATGATGCGGTACACAGCATGGCGCGTCGTGAAAGGCGTCATTGGGTACGCCCTGTGGCGGTGGGGATTGCGATGGCGACAGCTGCCCGTCGGTCAGCGGTTCGCGCTGACGATGTTCGCACTGATTCTGCTGCTCCTGTTGCCCTACCAGTGGTATACCCTCACCCACTTCAAACAAGTTTTGCAAATCCAGCAGGCGATGACTGTAGAGGTACAGCTCAAAACCGCGCAGGCGTTGCTGGATCACGACACGCAGGCGCTGTTGCGCAACTGCGAAGACTATTCCGTGTGGGAGGAGTTTCGCGACGCGATTTTGGAGCGCGATTTACGCTGGATTCGTATGAATGTGGTGGATTGGGCGCATCAGCATTTCTACCTGGATGTGGTGGCAGTGTTCGATATGCGCGGGAAGCTGGTGCTGTCCACTCAGACACTGCCCCGTCCGATGGCAGAGCCATCTCACCCTCTTTTTCGCAGGGCGCTGAAAGGTTCCAGCGGCGTGGGCTATATGCGAATCGGCTACTCCATCTATCAGGTCGCCTATGCGCCTGTGTTGGGCGAAAACTATGCGCCGCCGCAGGGGGGCGTGCTGCTGATGGCGAAGCGCCTGGATGACGCCCGCCTGACCCGGTTATGGGGACATCTGGGCGCGCGCGTGGCCCTGCGCACGCAATCCCCACGACTCAACGACCCACGCCGCGAGGAAGCATTCCCTAAGCCTTCCGAAGAGGGAGGGATGGAGGCTTGGCTACCCCTTTACGATACAAATCGCCAGCTAATTGGCTACCTGCATGTTCAGCCGCCTCAAGAACAGGTGCAACATTTCCACCGTTCCGTCAAGGAAGCCCAGCAATATCTGCTGCTGGCAGGGTTTGTGATTACCCTGTTTGCCAGCCTTGTGATGATAGGCTTGCTGAGACGGCATCTGCACGCTTTTGTAATGGCGTCACACCAGATGGCGCAGGGGAATCTGTCCGTGCGCGTGCCCTATCCTGCGCGGGATGAGTTCGGTGCGCTGGCGCGTGCTTTTAACCACATGGCGGACCAGCTTCAAAGTGCGTTTGAGAAACAGTCGACCCAGCGTCAGGAGATCGAACAGCAAAAAGAGGAGCTG
Source organism: Armatimonadota bacterium (assembly GCA_037442385.1). Taxonomy (GTDB): domain Bacteria; phylum Armatimonadota; class Fimbriimonadia; order Fimbriimonadales; family GBS-DC; genus LDYB01. The sequence goes on along the minus strand of JBBIQJ010000005.1, from coordinate 3,438 downwards.
GAGCAGCTCTATCAGCAACTTCAGGAAGCCAACCGCGAACTGGAACATTTGAATCATGAGCTGGCGGAGGCAAACCGTGTGCTGGCGCTGGCAGCCACCACCGACGGCTTGACAGGGCTGAAGAATCACCGTGCGTTCCACGAGGCGCTGACCAGCGCGGTGAAGATGGCGGAACGCCTTGGGCAGCCGCTCGCCCTGATTATGCTGGATGTAGACCACTTCAAGCGGTTCAACGACACTTTCGGGCACCCTGCGGGCGACGAACTTTTGAAGCAGGTTGCGGAAGTGTTGAAGCGTTTCGCCCGCGCTTACGATGTGCCTGCGCGGTATGGGGGCGAAGAGTTTGCACTGCTGCTTCCCAACACAAACTTAGAGGAGGCGTTGCGCGTTGCCGAGCGCCTGCGCCAGCAGATTAGCACGATTATCAACCCCTACGCGCCCATCACCGCCAGCCTGGGGGTGGCAGCCTATCGGCATGGAAGCTCACCCGCAACGCTTCTGTATGAAGCCGATGCGGCGCTCTATCAGGCAAAGCAGGGCGGTCGGAACCGCGTGGAAGTCTACCGCGCCGAACCACCCCAGGAAGCCGCCTAAGATTGCGGACACGGAGTCATCGCTTGACCGCCGTGGTGCTGGGTGGGCGCTTCGCGCTCAATCGGCGCGCCCACAAGGTTGCCCCACTCGGTCCAGCTGCCGTCGTAGTTGCGCACTTCGGGGTAGCCCAGCAGGTATTTCAGCACGAACCATGTGTGCGCGGAGCGCTCGCCAATACGGCAGTAGGCAATTACCTTCTTGTCGGGTGTAACGCCCAGCGACTCGTAGAGGTGGCGCAGCTCTTCAGGCGATTTGAAAGAGCCGTCCTCCCGCACTGCCTGCGCCCACGGGATGTTCACCGCACCCGGGATGTGTCCCCCACGCTGAGCGGTTTCCAGCAAGCCAGGCGGCGCCAGTATCTCTCCCGTATACTCCTGTGGGCTACGCACATCCACCAGCGCGACATCAGGGCGGTTCAAACTTTCAAACACCTGCGGGAGCAGGGCGCGTAAGCCGAGGTTCGGCTCCTTCGCGCGATACGCCGTGCGGGGATAGCGCGGTACCTCCTGGGTGATGGGACGCCCTTCCAGAAGCCATTTCTTGCGCCCGCCGTCCATCAGGCGGACATCCTCATGCCCATACAGCTTCAACAGCCAGAAAGCGTACGCCGCGAACCAGTTGTTGTTGTCTCCATACAGGATAATCGTGTGGTCGTTGCGGATGCCATATTCACTCAACAGGGATTCCAGCGCTTCTCGCGAGGGGATATCGCGACGCACGCGGTCCTGCAGCTGGGTCTGCCAGTTCCAGCCGACGGCGCCGGGGATATGTCCCTGCTCATACGCCGTCGTGTCCACATCCACCTCCACAATTCGCAGACTCGGAGCGTTCAGATGCTCCGCCACCCACTCGGTGGTTACCAGCACTGCCTCGCGATTTTCCACAGCCGTTCCACCTCCGGTATTTAGCATGGCTAAATTATACCCTTAATCTTCGGGGGCTTCTTCAAACACGCGGCTGAGGGAAATCTTCCATATCAGGTAGGTGGCGGCGAGCGTAATCAGAAACAGCAGCCACGCCATCGCGCAGGCGTGCCCGAACCGAAAGAACTGAAACGCATTCTGGAACAGATAAAGCGCATAGAACAGGGTGCTGTTTTCGGGACCACCCTGCGTGGCGATAAAAGTCTGCGTGAAATACTGAAAGGCGCCGATCACCCCGATAATCACCATGTATTGAATCACGGGGGCCATCTGGGGCACGGTGATGTACCGAATGAGCTGCCATCCGCGAGCGCCGTCAATCAGCGCCGCCTCGTAAAGATGGCTGGGCACACCCTGTAGCGCTGCCAGATAGATGACCATCACGCCCCCAATTGCCCAGAGGTCCATCACAATAAAACCCCACTTGGCGATGGCGGGGTCCGTGAACCACAGAATCGGCGCAAAGCCCAGCTGGGTCAGCGCCTGATTGAGGGGAACCGTCAAGCCGTTTTGAGGGTTCAGCACCCACAGCCAGAGGAACGCCGTCGCCACCGCGGGCACGACCGACGGGAGATAGAACAGCGTGCGGTAGAGCGCCTGCCCTCGCAAGCGCTGATTGAGCAGCAGCGCCAGTCCAATCCCCAGCACCACGCTCAGCGGCACCTCGATGAGCATAAAGAGCGTGTTGCCCACAGAGCGCCAGAAGTAGTCCGCATCGGCGAGCAGGGCGCGATAGTTTTCCAGTCCCACCCATCGCGGTGCGCCCAGCACCCGATAGTCCGTGAAACTGAAGTAGAGGGTCGCCAGAATCGGGTAGAGCGTGAAGAGCATGAACCCCGTCAGCCACGGCAGTACGAACAGGTAGCCGTAGAGCGTGCGTCGGGTTTCAAGGCGCATTTCAGCCTGAGACAATCTCCCAGCGGATGTCCATCTCGTCTCGGTCGCCCAGCGCCTGGCTCAACAGCGCCACAACCGCATCGTCTTGAATCAGGTGGAGCGCGTCGCGGTGGATGTAGTAATCCTGGTCGTTTGCGCTCTCCTCTTCCAGCGCTTCTTGCAGAGCGCGGAACTGTACCTCATTGAGCGTGCCGATTAGCGCCTCCGTCTCGGTATCATAAAGTCGGACAAGCATGAGGTTCTCCCTCCTCACTCATACGCGACGGCGACAGGTTCGCCTCGCCGTACCGCTTCGTAGCCTGCGAGTGCGACAGCGGCGGCGCGATAGCCATCCTCACCCGTCGCGATGACGCATCGCGGTTCGCCCGCCACCACGCGCAGGAACTCATCTATCATCAGTGCGTCGATGTTGTCGCCCCAAAAGACCTGTTTGATTCGCCCCGCGCGATCGTCGTAGTGGAGCAGGTACTGGGCGAACATATCCATCTCGATAATCCCTTTTGTGCCGATAGCGGTGAGCGTTACATCGCCCCATGTGGGGAAGGTTTTGGGGCGTGACCAGCTGGCGTCGAGCGTCGCGAACAGCGCGTTTTGCAGGGTCAGGGTGAGCAGAGCAGTGTCGTCGTAGTTGCCGTGGAACATCTGGTTGCTGGTCTCGGCGTACACCGTGGCGATTTCCTGTCCCGTGAGCAGTCGAATCAGGTCCGCGACATGCACGGTGTGGTCTATCAGTGCGCCGCCGCCCGCCAGATCCGGGTCGTTGAACCAGCCGCCGGGGTTGGAGCCACGGTTCGTGCCCCGCAACGCCAGCAGCTCACCAATCGTGCCTGCATCAATCAGTTCCTTCATTTTCTGGAAGGCCGGGCTGAAACGGCATGGGAAGGCGGTGAACAGGTGGACCCCTGTGCCTCGTGCCGCTGCGAGCATCGCTTTACCGTCTTCCAGACGGGTCATGAGGGGCTTTTCGCAGAGGATGTGTTTGCCTGCGGCGGCTGCCATCTGGGCGAGCTGGGCGTGTTTGGCG
>JBBIQJ010000004.1:0-42153 GCA_037442385.1 Armatimonadota bacterium | reverse complement strand
CGCTCAAAAAAGCGCACCATATCGTATGCCATATAGCCCACCGCGCCGCCCCCGAAGCGTGGCAACCCCGCTACCGCCTGATAGGGATACCGCCGCAGCAGGGCGCGCACCAGATCAAGGGGGTCCTGCGTGTCGGGAATCGTTTGAGTTTGCCAGCCGCCGTCGCGCGTCCAGAGGCGCGCCGCGCGCCCTTTCGTGCGCAGGATTGTGTGAGGTTCCAGCCCAATCAGTGAGTAGCGAGCGACCTGCTCGCCCCCCGTAACGCTCTCCAGCAAGAACGCATACTCCGAATTGCCTGCCACCTTGTAAAACGCCGAGACAGGGGTCTCCCAGTCCGCCAGCACCGTATGCACCACAGGCTGAAGAACGCCGACGCTGGTGCCAGAATAGGGCAGCTCCGAATTCTCCATAGGCGCTAAAGTTATACCCCACCTGCTGGGTACAATCAGGGCGATGAATCTGGACATGGCGGTGGAGCGATTTCTGACACATCTGGGCACGGTGCGTTCACCCCATACGGTCAAAGCCTATGGCACCGACCTAGCGCAGTTCGTGGAGTACGCGCTCAGCACAGGGGTCGACTCGGTGGCGACGGTCAGTCCGCGTTTGGTTCGGGCGTGGCTCGATTCGCACCGCGAGGCGTCGCGTACGACCCGCGCCCGGAAACTTTATGCGTTGCGTTCGTTTTTCAAGTTCTGCCGCGCGATGGGCTGGCGCGCCGACGACCCCTGCGCGGAGATTGCGATTCCCACCGAGCGGCGTACATTGCCCAAAATGCTCACCGAGCGTCAGACCGAAGACCTTTTGAGCCAGCCCGCCGAGCGCTCTCCTGACCCCTTAGCCCTTCGAGACCGCGCCCTGCTGGAGCTGATGTACGCCACGGGTTTGCGTGTGAGCGAGGTCGCCAGCCTCGATGTGAACGCGATAGACTTCGAACAACAGGCGATTCGAGTTCGGGGCAAGGGCGGGCGCGAGCGGGTGGTGCTGTTCGGGCAAGCATGCCACGAGGCGCTCGGCGACTACCTGCGTGAGGCGCGCCCGAAACTGCTCAATCTGCACAAACCTACACGCGCACTCTTCTTGAACGCCAACGGTGGACGACTCTCCGTACGCAGTATTCACCGCATTATCAAACGCTCCGGACTGCAGATTGGTGAGAACATCAGCCCGCACACCCTGCGCCACACCTTCGCAACCCACATGCTGGACCACGGCGCCGACCTGCGCACCGTACAGGAACTGCTGGGACACCGCAAACTCAGCACTACCCAGATTTACACTCATCTCACCCTAGACCGCCTGCGCCGCACCGTCAATCGCGCCCTGCCCCGCCTCACCGAACCCAACGAAGAGTAAGCCTTCGGGTATAATCCCCTCTCAGAGAGGAGGTTCAAACGTGCTATGGAAAGACCAAACGCGGTAACATTTCTCGGCAATCCACTCACGCTCGTCGGAAAAGAACTCAAGTCTGGCGATCAGGCGCCTGACGCGACTCTTGTCAAGCAAGACCTGTCCACCGTAAATCTCAGTGACTATTTCGGCAAGGTTCTGCTGATTAGCGTAGTGCCCTCGCTGGACACGGGAGTCTGCAGCGCCCAGACCAAACGCTTCAACGAAGAGGCGAGCCGACTGCCTGATGCCGTGCGCGTGCTGACCGTCAGCATGGATCTGCCCTTCGCCCAGAAGCGGTTCTGCGGCGCGGAAAATATCGACAAGATTGAAGTGCTTTCCGACCATCGCGAGGTGTCGTTTGGGCAAGCGTACGGCACGCTGGTCAAGGAGCTGCGCATCGAGTCGCGCGCGGTGTTTGTGATCGACCCGCAGGGCATTATACGCTATGTGGAGTATGTGCCCGAGATTACAAACCATCCGAACTACGACGTTGCGCTCCAGGCGGTGCGTGCCCTGCTCTAACGGAGAGACCACCATGCCCTGGCTCCCGCTACCCAGAGAACTCACACTTTCAGAAGAGCGCCTTCCGTTTGCTGGGTGTCATGCGATAAAGCACCCAGCGGGCTGGGAGGGGGCGGTGCGCCCGCTCAGCGCGCTGGGCGAGGCGTTTGGCGGCTGGACTGCCTTTTTTGAGCATGACGCTTCGCTCGCGCCTGAAGCGTACCGCCTGCAAGTGGACAACGGACGCATTCGGGTGCAGGCAGGCTCCCCTCGCGCCGCTTTCTACGCCTGCCACACGCTTTTGCAGGCGTGGGATGGCAAGTCGTTGCCTCTTATGACCGTTGCCGACGCGCCGACCCTTGCCTGGCGGGGTGTGGTGGAAGGCTTCTACGGCATGCCATGGAAGCACGCGGCGCGGCTCCGCATGCTGGACTTTATGGGCGCCCACAAAATGAACATCTACCTCTACGCGCCCAAAGACGACCCCTATCACCGCGACCGCTGGCGCGACCCCTATCCGCCCGAAGACGCCGAACGGCTCCACGAGCTGGTGCAACGCGCCCAGCAGAACTTTATCGAGTTCGTCTTCTGTATCAGCCCCGGGCTCTCGATGGTCTATTCTGATCCTGACGAGTTCCAGCGCCTCGTGGCAAAAATTGAGGCGGTTCAGGCGATGGGGGTGCGCACTTTCGGCTTGCTGGTGGACGACATCCCCGAAGAGCTTCAGCACGAGGCGGATAAGGCGGTCTACAGTTCGCTGGCGCACGCGCACGCCGACCTCGCGAATCGCCTTCACCACTGGCTGAAGGAGCGCGACCGCAACAGCTGGCTTATTGTGTGTCCCACTTTCTATCACAATCGGGGCGAGCCGCCTTATGTGAAAGAGCTTGGGGAACGCACCGAGCGCAACATCTCCCTCATGTGGACAGGCCCGAAGGTGGTCTCGCGTGAAATCACGCATGAGGACGCCGAGCTTTTCATGCTGGCGATTCGGCGTAAGCCCTTTGTATGGGACAACTACCCCGTGAACGACTACGAGCCAAGTCGACTGCTGATGGGGCCCATTACAGGGCGCGACGCGGAAACGCTCACGCGACTGGAAGCGCTGGTGTCTAACCCCATGAATCAAGCAGAAGCCTCCAAGATTGCGCTGGGCACTTATGCCGACCTGCTCTGGAACGCGGAGGCGTATGATCCAAGGCGCAGCTGGGACGCCGCGATTGTGCATGTGGTGGGCGAGGAAGCGTTGCCCGTCATGCGCGAGTTCTGCCAGCAGAACCTATGGAGCCGACACTGGAAAGAAGCGCCCCCCGAAATCGCCAGCGCGATTGAAGAGTGGCAAAAAAGCGGCGACACCGATCCCCTGCGCTCGGCGCTCTATAAACTAACGACGCTCCCCCGACGCCTGCGCCAGCATCTCACACAAATAGAACTGCTGGAAGAGCTGGAACCGTGGCTCTGGCGCATGGAACAAATCAGCAAACTGGGGCTGGAGCTGTTAGACCAGCTCGAAGAAGAGGCTTTGCGCCCCAGGCACATTCTGACCGAACTGGAAGCCATCCGCAGCGCTAGTGAAGCTATCGTCTGCGACGGCTGGATCGAACGCTGGATACGGGAAACTTTAGAAGAGTTCGCCTGAACCCTCTTGAATTCAGCCCGTAGCGCATGGTATAATCATGACGCTCGTGGGGCCATGGTCTAGGGGACTAGGACGCCTGGTTTTCAGCCAGGAGGACGGGGGTTCGAATCCCCCTGGCCCTACCAAGATTGCGCGGTTAGCTCAGTGGTAGAGCACTTCCTTGACGTGGAAGGGGTCGGAGGTTCAAGTCCTCCACCGCGCACCATTTTTATTTAAGGGGGCAGGTTGCCCCGCCCCCTTGTGCTGGCATTTCACTTTCTACGACGACGCCATAATAACCCCGCAAGACCCGCGCCCAGAGCCATGAGCGAAGCGGGTTCGGGCACCGGGTTCAGCTGACCGCGAACTTCGCCGCCGGGGAACGCCTGCGTGTGCAGGTTCACATACCACAACCCCGCGAGGAAGTCCGCCTCCTGAGACTCCGTTAGAGTGAAGGTGTTGTCGGATGTCCAGATTCGAGGGTCAGAGCTGGTGTTGGTGAGAACAAACACCACAGGGCCGTTCGATCCCACTGCGCCTCGGTGGATATGCCCTGCGAACAGATCGCCCTGAAACCCTGAGGCGTTGACCATAATCCGCAGGGTTCGTGTCGCCTGGTCATAGGTTCCCATCGCCATGCCCGTTGCGGGGCTGTCGTTCGGTGGCACTTCATGGGAACCACTGAGCATGTCGTGAAAGTGCCACATCTGTGCGCCTGCAGATAACATGCTGAGCGCACACGCCAGCACAACGCCTGTAAAGAGCCTCTTGTTAATAAGCATTTTAACTCCTCCCTTCGTTTAGGTTGGTAACTCATTAACGAATAGCCGTGTTTCAAGTTCCTTCGAAAGCGTCTCAGGAAAGTGAACAATTGATGAACACAGCGAGACCGCCTCCCCCGACAGCTGGAGCCGCTCCCATAAGACAAAGCCACCAGCCGCGGTCTCAAATACGAAATTCGTACACAGCCTGCAGGGTACAATAAAAAACCGATGTCGGCAGATCTGCAGGCGAAACTCAAAACCCTTCCGAAGCAACCGGGATGCTACATCTTCAAAGACGCGCAGGGGGCGGTACTCTATGTGGGCAAAGCGGTCAACCTGCGCCAGCGGGTGCGCTCCTACTTCCAGAAATCAGCACAGCAAACCCCCAAAATCGCCCGCATGGTGCGCCGTATTGCCGACCTGGAGTGGATCGTTACCGATAGCGAGCTGGAAGCCCTGATCCTAGAGTGCAATCTCATCAAACAGCACCGCCCTCCCTACAATGTGCTGATGCGGGATGATAAGTCCTACCCCTATCTTTGCCTGACGCTGGGTGAGAAGTTTCCGCGCCTGCTGGTCACGCGGCGCGTGCGCAAAGACGGCAGCCGCTACTTCGGCCCGTTCGCGAACTCTGGCGCAGTCTGGAGTACCCATCAGCTGCTCCATCGCACCTTTCCCCTGATCCCCTGCGGCAAGGTCTGGTCAGGGGAACCAGTGCAACGCCCGTGCCTTTACTATCACATGGGGCGGTGTCTGGCGCCGTGTGCGGGGCTGGCAGACCCCGAAGAGTACCGCAAGATTGTGCGGAATGTGGTCTTGTTTCTGGAAGGCAAGGGCGACCACCTCATCAAACAGCTGGAAGCCCAGATGGAGCAGGCGGCGGAAGCGCTGGAGTTTGAGCGCGCCGCCAAAATTCGCGACCAGATTCGCGCCCTGCAGGAAGTGCTTCAAAAGCAGAAGGTTGTGCATCCCGATGGGATTAACGAAGATGTGATTGCGCTGGTCAAAGACGAGCGCGGCGCCTGCGTACAGATGTTTTTTATCCGCGGCGGCAGGCTGTTGGGGCAACGCCACTTCTTCCTGAGCGAGGGCGCGGCGGATCAGCCCGGCACGCTGATGCAGGAGTTCCTTAAACAATATTATCAGGACGCCCCTGAGGTGCCCGAGCGGATTCTGTTGCCCTACGAGGTGGACGAGGCGCGGATTATCGCCCAGTGGCTCAAGCAGCGTCGGGGCAGCGCGGTGGAGATTCGCGTCCCGCATCGAGGCGAGGACGCCCGCCTGCTGGAGATGGCATCGCAAAACGCGGAGCTGGCGCTCCAGAGCCTGCGCCAGGAACTGGAACAGAAAGCCGAATGGCTCGAATCCGCACTCCTGGAACTGCAGGAAGCGCTTCGACTGCCCACCCTCCCAAACCGTATTGAGGCCTACGATATCTCCAACATTCAGGGGATTGCCCCCGTAGGTAGTATGGTGGTGTTCGAAGGGGGACAACCCAAAAAGTCGGACTATCGGCGGTTTCGCATTCGCTGGCATCCCGAATCGCCAGACGATTTCGCCATGATGCGCGAGGTGCTGACCCGTCGCCTCCGCGAGGCGCTGGGAGGCGACGAGAAATGGCGCGTGCTACCTGACTTAATCCTGATTGACGGCGGGCGCGGTCAACTGAACGCCGCGCTGGAAGCGATTCGGGCGCTCGGGTTTCAAATTCCCGCCGCAGGGCTGGCAAAACGACACGAGCTGGTGATTCTCCCCGATGAGCCCGACCCCGTGGAGCTGCCCCGCCACTCGCGCGCGCTGCACCTGCTTCAGCGCATCCGCGACGAGGCGCACCGCTTCGCGCTCACCTACCACCGAAAACTGCGCGAGGAGCGCGCCCACCGCTCCCCCCTGGACGAAATCCCGGGAATCGGACCGCGCCGTAAAAAAATGCTCCTGCGCCTGTTTGGTTCCATCGAACGCATCCGTCAGGCGAGCGTGGAGGAACTTGCTTCCGTGCCCACCATGACCCGCCGCCTCGCCGAACAGGTGCTGGACTATCTCCGCGAATAGCGCGATTGTCCTGTGAAAAAACGCCCACCCAGTGGAATAACTCCCCCACGAGGTGGAGCTTATGCGATGGATGATAGCACTTGTGGCGGGGCTCTGGGGGCTTTCAGCCCATGCGATTCCTGAAACGGTGGTGCTGACACCCACAGCAAACCGAAACCAGCCCCGATCGCTCTATCTGGCAACAGAACAGTTCGCTGTTCCACGCTACTACGACCAGACCCGGACCCGATGCTTCTACACCCAGGCGCTATTGACCGACCGCTTCGACTTCGGCGTCGACTTCGTGGGGTTTGACCAGCCCCAGACACGCCAGACGCTTCTGAACGCGCGACTGGTGCTGACCCCCGAAACCGAGCGCACGCCGGGGGTCGCGTTCGGTGTGCTGAATGTTTCCGACCAGACCCGACCGACCTACTATGTGGTCAGCACACGCACCACTTCGTTTGGGCGTTTCCATGTGGGAGGCTATACCTCCGAGGGGCGCACGGGCTGGAGTGGCGCGTATCAATTCTCGATGGCGGGTTTTGACGGCGCGGTGGAGTATTTCCGACTGCCTTCTGGCGACGCCTACACCAGCTTCGGCGTAGGGCGCGCTCTGACTCAGAGCGTCTATCTCTACACCTACTACTCGCGCCATGAGAAGACCCGCGACGCCGACCTGTTCGGCGTCTACATCGCGTTCACGCCGTTTCGGCTTTTCTAAAAGGCTACCCCCCACCAGGTGCGGTGGGGGGTATAATCCTATTATATGATTGCCTCCCATATTCGCGCCGTTGGGTTTGACCTCGACGACACTCTCTGCATTTACATGCCCATCGCGCGAGAAGCCCGACTGCGCACATTTGAACAACTCCTGCTGCCGCGCGTGACCCTGAGCCTTGAGGCGATTGACCAGCACTATCGCCACGCTTTCCGCGAAGTGCTGGAGCAGATTCACACCGAGCCATGGTATAGTCTCTACAAGCAGGAAGGACACCCCACACGCACCGAGACGATGCGCCGCCTGCTGGAGCGTATGGGGCTACGCGACGACTCGCTGGCGGAAGCGCTGAGCTGGCGCTATCTGCAGGAGCGCGAAAAACGCCTGAAACTGCATGCGGATACGCTCCCTGTGCTGAACGCTCTTAAAGAGCGCTACCCGCTTTTTGTGATTACGAACGGTCCCGCGCGTGAACAGCGTCGCGAACTGGCGATTTTGCAACTGGAACCGTTCTTTGAGGTGGTGGCGATAGAGGGTGAGGTGGGCGTGGGCAAACCCCATCCCGAAATTTTTCGCACCGTAGAGCGGGCATTGAACTTACCGCCGCAATCGCTGATGTTTGTGGGCAACTCGTGGGAGCATGATGTGCTGGGCGCCCTTCAAGCGGGCTGGAACGCCGTCTGGCTCAACCGCGAGAACCTGCCCCACCCCGAACCCCACCGCGCCGAAGTGCCCGTGATTTCGGATCTCTATGCCCTGCTGGACTAATCGGCTGGTTCCTCTTCGAGGTGTAGCATGTGCCCCAGTTTTTCCGCTTTAGTGCGCAGGTAAACGATATTGTGTGGGTTCGGGCGTGCAATCAGAGGTACATGCTCCACGACCTCTAGCCCGTAGCCCTCCAGTCCGGCAATTTTTTTGGGATTGTTGGTCATCAGGCGCAGTTTGCGCACGCCCAGGTCCACCAGAATCTGGGCGCCGATGCCGTAGTCGCGCAGGTCGGGTTTGAACCCCAGCGCGCGGTTCGCTTCCACGGTATCCAGCCCCTGCTCCTGCAGGTGGTACGCCCGCAGCTTGTTCAGGATGCCGATACCCCGCCCTTCCTGCAGGATATACACCAGCACGCCGCGCCCCTCTTCGGCAATCCGCGAGAGCGCCAGCTGGAGCTGGGAGCCACAATCACAACGGAGCGACTCCAGCAGGTCGCCCGTAACACAGCTGGAATGCACGCGCACCAGCACTGGCTCCCCATCGTCCACTGTGCCCATCGTGAGCGCCAGATAGGGGTTGGGGTCTACCTCGCTCTCGTAGGCATGCACATAGAAGGTTCCGTAGCGCGTGGGCAGATGCACCGGCGGCGCGACACGGCGAATCAGCTTCTCCGTACGCCGTCGGTAGGCAATCAGGTCGGCAATCGTAAGAATCTTCAAGCCGTGCTTGCGAGCCATTTCGATCAGCTGGGGCATGCGCGCCATCGAGCCGTCTTCGTTCAGAATCTCGCAGATGACCCCCGCAGGGAACAGCCCTGCCAGTCGGGCGAGGTCTACCGCCGCTTCGGTGTGCCCTGCCCGCTTGAGAACGCCCCCCGGCGCCGCACGCAGGGGGAACACATGCCCCGGACGCACGAAATCTTCGGGTTTGGCGTTGGGGTCGCAGAACAGGCGAATGGTGTGCGCCCGATCAAACGCCGAAATTCCTGTGGTAATCCCCTCTCGCGCGTCGATCGCCTCTGCCATCGGCGTGCCGAACTGCGCCGTGATGGCTTTGGTCATCATGGGGATTTGCAGCTCGTCCAGCCGCTTACCGTCGGTGGGCAGGCACAGCAAGCCCCGCCCGTGCAGGAGCATAAAGTTGACCGCTTCGGGCGTTACTTTCTCGGCAGCCATCAGAAAATCGCCCTCGTTCTCGCGGTCCTCATCGTCCACGACGATGAGCATACCCCCCTGACGAATAATCTCTATCGCCTCTTCCACCGTGGCGAACACCGCAGGGTCGCGCTCCTGCACTGCCTCCACGACGCCTGTTGTCGGGTTCATACAAAAATATTGTACCCCAGAAGGCTTTTGAGACGCGACCTGAGGCAATGAACAGCAAAAAGTCAGGCGGTTATTCGGGACGGGTGAACCCGCTCCTAACATACGAAGCCAGCGCAGGCTGGCTTCCGTAGTCTGGGCCTCCTGCACGTGCTACTTTAGCCGACGCAGGTCGGCTTCGTGTCAGAGGAACGGCTTCAGCCGCAGGGCAGAAACGCCCTATATTAAGCGGATTGCTCGTTTTCCGAAGGAGCTTCCAAAAGGGAGTGGGGTATAATCCCCTCCAGAGGAGGTGCGGCTGCGATGGCGGAGGACACCCCCAAACAGGAAGCGCAGGCAACGGTCTATGAACTGATCCTGTACGCTTTCAACCTACTCACAGGCTACGCATGGCAGGCGATGGGCTATGTGGTGAACCCCGCCACCGGCAAAACGGAGGTCAACCTCGAAGAGGCGAAAATTGCCATCGATTGCGCCGATTTTCTGGCAGGAAAATTGGGCGCTCATGTGGAACCGGAAATGCGAAAGGAAGTGGAGCGCGTTCTCCGCGACCTGAAGTTGAACTATGTTTCCCGAAGCGCGGAGACGGGCAAGGAGGCATAACATGGGGTTGACAACCTTCGCACGGGCGATTGCCAATGGCGCAGGACGCCTCCTGTGGAAAACGCAGCTGACGCTCCGCACGATGGGGCTTCAGCTTCTCTCGACGGTGCGCGCCCTGCCCGAAACCGTGGCGGAACAGATTCGCACATGGCGCGGGCATACCCTTGCGATGCCCATCGACGAACAGCGCCAGCTGCTGGCGGAGTTCTACGAGAAGTTCGAAGACCTTGTGGAACTGATTTGCGACGCAGGGTTTGATGCCGATGCGACCCCCTATCAGGCGCGCTATCAGGAGGTTCGTGCATGGCTGATGCGCGCCTATCCCCTGCTGAAACCCTATATGAGCGCGCACCTCTCCTACGACCCCAGCGACGCTGAGTTCGGGCTGAGCGTCGCTGGCGTAGCCAGCGACGCGATGGAGGCGCTCTTCTGCGCAGAGCAGCTCCACACACTGCTGGAGAAAGACGAGGGGCATCTGATTGGACGCATCGAGCGCGCCCGCAGTGGACTGTATCGCTACGCTGATTACTTGCGCGGTATAATTGGAACATGAGCCCCCTCAGCCGACGTGAGTTCCTGCGTCAGTCGCTAATTGGCGCGGCGACGCTCAGCTTCGGCGTGTTGACCGCGCGCGCCAACCAGCAAGAGAAGGTCAAAATCGGGGTGATTGGCACTGGCGCTCAGGGGCAGAACCTCCTGCGCCAGCTGATGAGCCTGCCCAGCGCGGAAGTTGTTGCCGTATGCGATATCTATCCCCCCAACCGCCTTCGCGGGCTGGAACTGACGGGTGGGCAGGCGCGCGCCTTCAGCGACTATCGTGCCCTGCTGGAGCAAAAAGAGATTGAAGCGGTGGTGATTGCGACCCCGCTTCACCTGCATGCGCCCATGACGCTGGACGCACTGGACGCGGGCAAGCATGTGTTTTGCGAAAAGGCGATCGCCTATAGCCTCGACGAAGCGCACCAGATGGCGCGCCGCGCCCGCGAAACCCGTAAAATCTTGCAAATTGGACACCAACGCCACTATAATCCCATCTACGAGCAAGCCTACACCCTCATCCGGGAAGGCGCTATCGGCAAAATCACCCATGTGCGCGCCCTGTGGCACCGCAACAACAGCTGGCGACGCCCTGTGCCTGACCCTCGCTTTGAGCGCCTGCTCAACTGGCGGCTCTACAAAGACTACTCACATGGACTCCTTACGGAGCTGGCAAGCCACCAGCTCGATGTGGTCAACTGGTTTCTCGGCGCGACGCCCCTCTCGGTGGTGGGCTACGGCGGGATCGACTACTGGAAAGATGGGCGCGAAGTGCCCGATAATGTGGAACTGATTTTTGACTACCCCGACGGCGTGCGGGTGGTCTACACCAGCATCACCAGCAACGCCTACGATGGCTACGGCGAGTGGTTCTTCGGCGATAAGGGCACGCTGGTGCTGACGAACGAGAATTCGGGACTGCTGTTCCGTGAACGCAACACCGAGAAGCTCGCCTGGGAAGACGACGCCAACATGGTGCAGGTGGACGGGCGCCGTGCCGTGGTGATTGAACCCACGCCAACCCGTCGCGCTCCCCAGCGCGGCGAGCAGCTCAACTACGGCAATCAGCGCAACGCCTATTACACTGAACTGGAGCATTTCGTGCAGTGCGTGCGCACGGGCGAGCGCCCGCGATGCACCGCGGAAGACGCCATCCCCGCACTGGAATGCGTGCTTCATGCGAAAGAAGCCATCGAGAAAGGCGTGCGAGTGGCGTTCCGCTCTTCCCAGATGGCTCGCAATCGCTCATAAATCGGGCGCGGGTCTGGAGGAAGCGACGGCTTTTGTGCCCACCCGTATGATGCGCGGCTGGGCGCGATAGACGCTGGTTGCCACGCGTTCGCGGCGAATCAACTGACCGTTCTCGTACACCAGCCGCCACAAAATCACCTTCACCCCGGCGGCGCCTTTCTCCTTCACCTTGCGCACGCCCACAGGCAGGTTCGGGTCGGGTTCCTCTTTGATAGGAGGCGACTTGAGCGCAATCTGTTCGGTTCTCAAAATCACACGCTGCGCGGGCTTCGGCACGCCCAGAACCCGCACCGTGAGGCTGGAGCGCCCCACTTCGGTTACAATCGCAATCGGGTGAGGGTGTGGGTTTTCAATCACCAGGTCCAGCCCGGTGTCGGTTACGGTAGCATCGCGTCCCAGCGGCACATAGGTGATGGGTATGGAATGGTTGGCGCGGCGCACGATTTTCAGGTCTGCCAGCAGCGCCGCGTTATAGAGGGTCGACGAAACCTGACAGATGCCCCCGCCCACGCCCAGCCGCTTCTCGCCCCGAATAATCACAGGAGCGAGCCGATAGCCCTGCTGGAGCGTGCGCTTGCCAACCGTTGCATTGTAGGAAAGCCGTCCGCCAGGCATGAGAATCTTGCCGTTCAGCGCCTGCGCCGCCATTCGGATGTTGTGATTCCGATGCACCTGATAGCCGGGAAAGCGCGTCGTATAGCGTCCCATTTCCCCGGCGATAACGCGCAGGAGTTCGGCGGTAATTCGGGGCTGAAGCGTTTCGGTTGCCAGCGCGAACTCTATTGAAGCCTCCATCGAGGCGTATTCCAGAGCCTCTATCAGGGCACGCATAGTCCCCTTGGGGTCTATCTGCAGCCCTGCCCTTTCGGGCAGGAGGGTGATCTGTCCATCCTGATACTGGAGACGTGCGTCCTGTGGAAGGCGTTCCAGAGAGCGATAACGCGCCAGCGTGCGTTCAAACGCTTCGGGGTTCACCTGCCAGCGAGGCGATACCTGCACACGAGGCTGGGTCGTCAGCCGCTCCCAGAACGGCGTGGCTTCCCACTTCTGGCAGAGGGCTTGCTTTGTGGCGAGCACATCGAGGCGAACCCCCCAGGCGCTCAGGGGGTAAGTTTGTTGGGGCGCCTGATCCACATGCACGGGAATCGCCTCTAAGGCTTGCGCTACCTGCTGAAGAGTCGGCTCCAGATCCGCAAGAGTCGCGGCGGGCAAACGAAATGCGCCGACATAGAACACCCCTACGCCCTGTTTTATGCGATAGTAAACCACCCCCACGCCCAGCCCCAGAACACTCAGCCCGGCGAACAGCGCGATTCGATACCAGGAACCCGACATATAGCGCAATTATAGCATGTTCCTGCGAGTGTCTCTGGACTTGGAGCCGCGTGGGTTATCCCAGAATCGCTTCCGCGTCTGGCGTGTGGCGCAGCTCGCTGGGGCTGAGCCGCTTCTGAAATTCCCGGTCAGGTTTGCTCAGCACACCAGCACCAGTGCGCCTGTGTGTTTGCCAGTGCGGAGCGCTTCCAGCGCTTCATTTGCCTGCTCCAGCGAGTAGGGCGTCGTGTGCGTTTCGATTCGAATCTGGCGGGCACGCTCAAAAAACTCTTCCCCATCGCGACGGGTGAGGTTCGCCACCGAGCGCACCATGCGCTCCTCCCACAGCCAGCGGTAGGGGAATCTGGGGATGTCGCTCATGTGAATGCCCCCGCAGACCACAATCCCACCTTTGCGTACTGCCTGCAGAGCGCGGGGCACCAGTTCCCCCACGGGAGCAAAGAGAATCGCGGCATCCAGCGGCTCGGGGGGCATCTGGTCGGAGCCGCCCGCCCACCACGCGCCCATCTGCCGTGCGAAATCCTGCCCCGCATAATCGCCTGGACGCGTGAAGGCGAACACGCGCTTACCCTCACGCACAGCAATCTGCACCAGAATGTGCGCCGCCGCGCCGAAGCCATAAATCCCCAGCCGATTGCCCCACGCCTCCCGCGCGAAGCGGTAGCTCCGATAGCCAATCAGCCCTGCGCACAGCAGCGGCGCCACCACCACATCGTCGTATGCGTCAGGCAGGGGAAACACATAACGCGCATCGGCGACCGTGTACTCGGCATAGCCCCCGTCCAGCGTGTAGCCCGTGAAGCGCGCGTGGTCGCAAAGGTTCTCCTGACCCGCCTTGCAGTAGAGGCAGGCGCCACATGTCTCACCCAGCCACGGGATGCCCACGCGCTGCCCCTCACGCAGCCCCGAAACCGATGTCCCAAGCGCCACAATCTCGCCCACAATCTCGTGCCCCAGAATCAGGGGCAATTTCGGGTCAGGGAGCTCGCCGTCAAACACATGCAGATCGGTTCGGCAAACGCCACACGCACGCACCCGCACCAGCACCTGATGGGGCGCAGGTTCTGGCACGGGTAACTCGTGCATCACCAGCGGTTTGCCCACCGCCTCCAGTACCATCGCACGCATGCGCATCGCCGATATTGTACCTGTCGCGCAAATGTGCCATAATATATCCCAGAGGGCACGACGATGAAAGCATGGCGATGGATGGTAGCGTTCATGGGCGTTGTGGTGAGCCTTGCAGGCTGTCGCGAGAAGCCCGTCACAGAGGCGGACCTTCAGCAGGCGATCGCCGAACATCAGGAGCGTACTACAGAAGAGATTAAACGCACAGTGGAGACTGCCCCTCCGCCCTATACCATCCCCAATCAGCAGAACCCTGCCAGCGCGCCTGCGCCCTCGCAGGGCACATCTCAAACACCACAACCCACCCCAGGACTGGAGATACCACCGCCCAACACCTATTCCAGCCCACCCCCCACGCAAGCCGAGACGCCCGTCGCCCCAACCTCTGGTACAGGCGATATCAAGTTAGACCCCCAAACAGGGCAGTATGGCATCCATCCCCCCGGCGCACCCGAAACCTACACCATTCCCCTGAACCGCCCTGAGTCACAGGGGCAGTAGGGGCGCCTAAGCTTCCTCTTCAGTGTTTTCGGGGGGCGGCGTTCGCCACTTTTTCCCTCGCCGACGCGCAATCGCCTCGCGCAGAAGATACTCTATCTGCGCGTTTACGCTGCGCAGCTCTTCGGCTGCCATGCGCTGCAACTCCTCCCACAACTCCGGGCTGAGGCGTAGCAGAAAAGTCTTTTTGCGCGCCATTATGGATAAAGCGTGCCTGCATTCACGATAGGTTGGGTGGCTTGTTCACTACACAAGACCACCATCAGGTTCGAGACCATCGCGGCTTTTCGCTCCTCATCCAGTTGAACCGTGCCACTGCGTTCCAGGTGCTCCAACGCCATCTCTACCATGCCCACTGCTCCTTCCACGATACGCTGGCGCGCCGCAATCACGGCATTCGCCTGCTGGCGACGGAGCATCACGCTGGCAATCTCTGGGGCATAAGCCAGGTGCGAAATCCGCGCTTCCAGCACCTCAACGCCTGCCAGATTAAGGCGTTCCTGCAACGCTCGGCGCAGCTCCTCCGAGATTTCTTCCGCATTATGCCGAAGTGAGACGGTTCCTTCCGCATCGTAGGGATACGAAGAGGCTAACTGGCGCACTGCGGTCTCGCTCTGGGTGGCGACATATTGCTCGTAATCCTCCACCTCAAACACTGCCTCGTAGGTATCCCGCACGCGCCAGACCACCACTGCCGCGATTTCAATAGGGTTTCCGTCGATGTCGTTCACCTTAAGCTTTTCGCCGTTCAGCGTGCGCACACGAAGCGACACTTTGCGCTTGCTCATCAGCGGGTTTACATAGTGGAAGCCAGCGTCGCGCACGGTTCCCATATAGCGCCCAAACAGCAGCAGCACACGGCTCTCGTTCGGCTCCACGATGAAGAAGCCATTCATCCCCACCGCCCAGGCGATACAGAGCAGTGCAAAGCCCCAAAACGCATACCAGAAACGGCTTCCCACAACCTCAGGACCACCTGAAGTTACAAGCCAGTACAGCAAGTAGCCCATCACACCCGTCAGGACAACCCACACGCCCACCATCAGGGCGCCTGAAACGGTTTTCGCAGGTCGCTCTTTCATCGCTGTCTCCTCCTGCTACATATCAACATGATATCATACTGATATGTAGCGGTAGAAGTTCCCAGAGTACGAGGGTGTCCGGAAAATCGCTGCCGAGCGAGGTGAGTGAACTCGCTCTGTTGCAAAGAACAGAGATTCGGTAAACAGGACGCGGGAACCGCTTCCGTACAGGCATGGGTAGGGGCACGGGAACCGTGCCCACAATCCAAACATGACATGGGAGCCGCGCCCCACGCGGCGAAATGAATTGTGCCTCGAGGCGGAATACGAATCCTTGCGACAGAGCAGGTTTACCCGTCAGAAATAGCTGCCTGCCAGCTGTTTGAGGGCTTCCGTCAGAGCGCGTTTCACCTCACGCCACGAGAGAGGCTGAAGCATCGTGGGCATGCGTTCCCTGTCGGCATCCTCAAAATAGGTCAGCGCACGGAGCAGGTGTGTTATATCCGAAACCCCATACTTCTGCTGATAGAGCCGCAGCGCCTCTGCAAGGGACACGACCTGCATCAGCGCGTAGAGATCCACAAAGTCGCGCTTCGTGCCCCGCTGGGCAATCGCCAGGAGTTTCATGCACACCAGGTCTTCCAGCGAAGCCAGCAGGAATCCGTACTGTTCCCAGTGCAGAGGTGGGCGCACGAGCGGATAGCGGTACTCAAAGAAGCTCACACGCCCCCCTGAGCACGCACCAGCAGCGTGCCCTGCTCCACATGAGCCACTTCCAGATTAGCGAGATGTTCTCTTAGCCTATCTGCCAGTCCAAGCGGATTGTTCAGGGGGGAAGTGCGGAACCAGTCCAGATCCTTTGAGCGCCGATGCCCCCTATGCAGAGCGACCGCAGTGTCCCCTGCCAGATAGAAGCCATGCTGGGACGCCAGCGGCGCGACAGCACGCAGGACAGAGCGTACCGATACACTCAGCACGTTTTCGTGAAAGCTCGGTGTGTTCGCTGTTCCCATAGGTTTACGGGGCGCAAGCGAATCCAGCGCGTTACTTGACGGTGGGGAAGATCTAACAACACTTCCCAGAAGCGCAGGGCGCGTGCGCTCAGTCCACGCCCTTCCCGCTGGATCAGCCACGCACGCAAATCGGGCTTGCCGTAGGTCGCGATCAGCCAGCGGATGGCGTCCAGATTACCATGCTCCATAATCCGCAGGCAGAGGTAGTCCTTATCATGTTCTGGCGAGAGTCGTTCAAACTCCACCTCCCAGAACAGGGGGCGCAAAAAGTCGGGCAACCGATTCGTCTTTTTGGGCACGGTTTAATTGTACCTGAGGCTCTACAGCATGCCGCAGAGGCGAAAAAAAGTATATTTTTGACGATGCCTGTCGGCGTAGTGCAGCAGAATCGCGAACAGATTGCAATGCTGTGCCAGCAATATCGTGTTGCACGTCTGGAACTGATCGGCTCGGCGAGCTCCGAAGCCGAATTTGATCCCGAGCAGAGCGATATCAACTTGTTCGAACGCAGTTAGGTTTCAGAGTTTCGGATACCTAAGAAAGGGCACTCAAACTACAAGCATTTTCTCAAATACCTCAACGCCTCCACCACCATCACCTCAGGCGAGGGGAAGTAGTCAAACGGCTCCAGCGATGCCCAGCCTGTGTAGCCCACCTCGCGAAGTGCTTGCAGAATGGGCGCGAAATTGGTCTCGCCAAAGCCGGGCGCACGCAGGTTCGAATCGTTCAGATGCACATGCTGAATGCAGGGAGCATACTGGCGAATAAGCGCGGGCACATCGTCGGTCTCCGCCAGCGCGCTTTTCACATCCAGCATCGTGCCCACGCAGGGATGGCTCGCCTGCTCCACGAGGGTGACCGCTTCGGAAAGCCGCTGCACCACATCGGTTTCCGGTAAAGGCTCCAGCAAGATTCGCACACCCGCCGATTCACACACCCGCAGGGCAGGCTGGAGCGTTTCCAGCCACATCTGGGCGGATTCGAGGGGCGTGAACGGGGGGATACTGTTCCGCGCTCTGGGCGAGCCGAACACCATCAGTCGCGCGCCCAGCGCCTCCGCAAAGCGCACCAGTTCTACCAGGTACGCCGCCGTACGCTGGCGCACTGCAGGGTCAGAATGCGCCACATGCAACCCTTCAGGCGACCAGAGCAGCATGTGGAGCGCCACAATGTCCAGCCCATGCTGGCGCGCCGTGCGGACAATCTGCTGGCGTGCGTCGGCATCCAGCTGCTCCACCGACTCGGCGAAGGTGAAAGGGGCAATCTCCACGCCCTCGTAGCCTGCCCGGCGCATCAGTGCGCACGCCTCATTCCAGCGTAGGTGGCGCAGCACCTCGTTGCACAGCGCAAAACGCATATCTTTCCGTTCGCCTTTCGAGCAAAGTCTCCTACCCTATAGCAGGAAATACCCTGCGACTGTCGAACCTTTCACAAAGATGTTGGCGCAAGAACTTTTAGCGGGGGCAGGAGCCAGAATAGAGGCGCACCGTAAAGCCGAAACTGGGGTGCGTGTGCTGGACTCACGGGGACGCCCTGTCGCAGAGGCGAAACTCACCATCAGGCAAACACGCCATGCGTTTCTGTTCGGCTGCAACATCTTCCCGCTGTTTGACTATCAAGGCGACCAGCATACTCAGTATGCTGACCGGTTTCGAGTGCTGTTTAATTACGCCACACTCGGCTTCTATTGGGGCGCCTATGAACCCGAAAAAGGACGCCCTCAGCCCGAACGCAACCGCCAGATTGCCCGCTGGTGCCAGCAGAACCAGATTCAGACCAAAGGACACCCGCTGGTGTGGCACGAGGTCTACCCTCGCTGGGCGCCCAATAGCGCCGATGAAGCCATCCCGTTGCTCAAGGCGCGGATTCGGAACATCCTCATCGAGTTTCGGGGGCTGATAGACCGCTGGGATGTGGTGAACGAGGCGACGGTGGCGCATCGGTTCAACAACGGCGTCAGTGATTGGGTGAAACGCTATGGCGCAGGGACGATGGTGCTGGAGTGTCTGCACACTGCCCGGGAGGCGCATCCCAACGCCATCCTTCTTTACAACGACTACAACCTCAGCCCCGAACTGGAGCGCCTGCTGGAAGAACTGATCAAGCGGAATGCCCCGCTGGACGCGATTGGGCTTCAATCCCATATGCATCAGGGCGAGTGGAGTCTGGAGCGGGTCTGGCAGGTGTGCGAAACCTACGGGCGGTTTGGCAAGCCGATTCACTTCACCGAAGTAACGATACTCTCAGGCAAGCATGGCTGGCAGTTGCCGCGTCCTTGGGAGAGTACCCCCGAGGGTGAGGCGCGTCAAGCGGAGTACGGCGAACAGTTTTACACCCTGCTCTTCTCACATCCTGCTGTGCAGGCAATTACATGGTGGGATTTTCCTGATGGGCACTGGCAGGGCGCGCCTGCAGGTCTGTTGCGAGCCGATCTCAGCCCCAAGCCGCTTTACGAACGGCTTCGTCGCCTCATCAAACAACAATGGTGGAGCGAGGCGACGCTTACCACCGACTCCCAAGGTCGGGCGCGGTTCAAAGGTTTTCTGGGTGATTACGACATCACCATTCAAAGAGGGCGGACGCGCCAGAAGGCAAATCGCACTCTCACGCGCCCGCCCCAGGAATGGGTCTTTCGCCTGCGCTCTTAGGCGTGCGCCAGCGCCTGTTCCAGGTCGGCGAGAATATCCTCAATATCCTCGATGCCGACGGAGAGGCGGATAAAGTCGGGCGTAACGCCCGTTTCCGCCTGCTGTTCGGGGGTGAGCTGGCGGTGGGTAGTACTGGCGGGGTGGATAATCAGCGACTTGGCGTCGCCGATGTTCGCCAGGTGCGAGAAGAGTTTCACATGTTGCACAACGCGCACCGCCGCCTCATAGCCGTCCTTCACACCAAAGCCGACCACTGCGCCCTGCCCTTTCGGCAGATACTTCTTCGCCAGCTCATAGTAGGGGCTGGACGGCAAGCCCGGATAGGCGACCCACGCCACTTTGGGATGCTCGCTAAGCCACTGCGCCACCTGAAGCGCGTTCTGACTATGACGCTCCATGCGCAGGTGGAGCGTCTCCAGTCCCTGCAGGAACAGGAACGCATTAAACGGCGAAATGGCGGGGCCCAGGTCGCGCAACAGCTGCGCCCGCGCTTTGATGATATACGCCATCGCGCCAAACGCCTCGCGGAACACCAGCCCATGATAGGAGGGGTCAGACTCAGTGAGCTGGGGGAACTTGCCGTTATCCCAGTTGAACTTGCCCGAATCGACAATCACGCCGCCAATGCTGGTGCCGTGTCCGCCGATGAACTTGGTGGCAGAATGCACCACAATATCGGCGCCCCAGTCAAACGGGCGGAGCAGCACAGGCGTGGGGATGGTGTTGTCCACAATCAGGGGGATGCCGTGGTCGTGGGCAATTTGGGCGATGGTTTCGAAGTCATGCACATCGAGCTTGGGGTTGCCGATTGCCTCAATATAAAGGGCGCGAGTTCGGGAGGTTATAGCCTTGCGAAAGTTATCGGGGTCGCGTGGATCCACAAAATGCACCTTGATGCCAAACTTGGCAGGGAAGGTGTATTTGAAGAGGTTGTAGGTTCCTCCATACAGGCTGGTGGTGGAGACAATCTCGTCGCCCGTGTCGGCAATCGTGAGAATCGCCAGCGTTTCCGCTGCCTGCCCCGAAGCGACCGCCAGCGCCCCCACACCGCCTTCCAGCAGCGCCATGCGGTTTTCGAACACGCCCTGGGTGGGGTTCATAATGCGGGTGTAGATAAAGCCCGCCGTTTTGAGGTCAAACAGGCTTGCAGCGTGGTCTACGCTCTCGAACAGATACGAGGTTGTCTGATAGATAGGAACTGCTCTTGAACTCGTTGCAGGATCTGGCTCCTGCCCTCCATGCACACACAAAGTACCCGAATGCCAGTCAGCCATCTGCCACCTCCAAAAAGTTTTGGGGGAGTAGTATACCCCATGGCGAGGCTCTACCGCAGCTGGAGCGCTTGCAGGAGTCGTGTGAACACCTCGTCGGGTGTCGCATCGGCGTCCACGCGGCGCAGGAGGCTTCGGGATTCGTAGTAGGCAATCAGGGGCGCTGTTTGCTCTTCGTAGACTTTGAGGCGGTTGCGGATGGTTTCGGGGTTGTCATCTTCGCGCACCACCAGTGGCGTGCCACACCGTTCGCAGCGGTCGCCTGCCTTGCTGGGGTTCGCGATTTGATGATAGACTGCGCCGCAGTTGGGGCAAATACGTCGCCCCCCAAGGCGTGCAATCAGGGCTTCCGTGTCGAGAGCAAAGTAGACCACGGCGTCCAGCGGTTGGGGAAGCATCTGCTCCAGCATTTCTGCCTGCGCGAGATTGCGCGGATAGCCGTCCAGAATAAAGTCGTTCAATCCTTGCAGCCGTTCGGCGACAATCTGATTGACCAGCGCGTCAGGAACCAGCTCGCCGCGCTCGATATACTGTTTCGCCTGCTGTCCCAGAGGGGTGTTGTTGGCAATCGCCGCACGCAACAGGTCGCCTGTCGCAATCACCGTCCAGCCGTATGCCTGCTCTAACTTCTTGGCCTGGGTGCCTTTCCCCACGCCGGGCGCACCTAAAAAGACCAGCCGCATCGCTGTCTCTCCGTCGAAAGGCTACTTCAGGAAGTCCTCATACTGGCGCATCGCCATCTGGGCCTGGAGCTGGCGCGAGAAATCTATTGCCACGCCGACCAGGATCAGCAGCGAAGTACCGCCGACGATTCCCAGCGTCTGGATGCCCGTGAGGTTGGGAACCCAGTATTGCAGGAGGGCGATAAAAGCGAGGAACCCTGCGCCCGCAACGGTAAGGCGCGATAGCACATCGTTGAGGTAGTCCGCTGTCGGCTTGCCCGGGCGCACCCCCGGAATGAACGCCCCCTGACGCTTGAGGTTTTCGGCAATCTCTTCCGTATTGAACACCACGGCTACATAGAAGTAGGTGAAGCCGAAAATTAACAGCGCGTATAGGGCGGAACCGAGAATACTTCTTCCGGGCATCATGAAGTTCACGACTGCTTCCAGATGCCCCCAGAAGCCAGGGTTTTGGCGGTCGTAGGGGATCATTTGCAGGAGCGTTACGGGCAGCAGCTGGAGCGAAACTGCGAAGATAATCGGGATTACGCCTGCCGCGTTAAGGGGAATAGGCAGGTAGGAGGTGGCGCCCATTGTCTGGCGTCGCCCCACAATACGACGCATATGCTGAATTGGAATCCGCCGCTGGGACATCGTTACAAAAATCACGCCCCACACAGTGAACAGGAAAATAGCCAGCAGCAACAGCACCTGATAGAAGCGCACGGTGCCCTCCTGCACCAGCATATAAGTCTGCTGAATCTGGTAGGGCATGCTGGCGACGATACTGGCGAAAATCATCAGCGAGACACCGTTGCCCAGCCCTTTTTCCGTAATCTGCTCGCCGAGCCACAGCAGGAACATGGCGCCCGCCACCCACGCAATAATGACCTGCACTGCCTGCACGCCGCTCACATCCAGCGCGCCCGCACTGCGGAAGGTCGCCATGAAGCCGATTGCCTGCACAATTGCGATTGCAATCGTCAGCAGGCGCGTGCGCTGTTGCATCATGCGGCGCCCTGCCTCTTCTCGCATGGCTTCCCGCAGGCGCGGATCGGCATACGAGAAAATCTGCATAATGATGGACGCCGTGATGTAGGGGTTCAGTCCCAGCGCCAGAATGGTCAGCTTGCGTAGAGCGCCTCCCGTAAACATGTTAATCAGTCCCCACAACTGCTGGTTCTGGAAAATCTTCTCCATCTGTTCGCGGTCTACGCCTGGCACGGGAATGTGCAGTCCAATCGCGTAGACCGTGAACATGGCGAACACGAACAGGATTCGCGCCCGCAGTTCGGGGATTTTCAGGGCGCCCTGTAAAGCACTCACAAAGTTGGTGGCGAGCATCGGGTTCCCTCTCCTAAGCGTTTTCGATGAGAACGACTGTGCCGCCTGCCGCCTCGATTTTGGCACGCGCGCTCTCGCTAATCGCGTGGGCATGCACTGTCAGGGGGAAGTGGATTTCCCCTTCGCCCAGAATTTTGACCCCATCTTTGAGTTTGCGCACAATGCGCCGCTCTTTGAGAACTTCAGGGGTCACGGTGTCGTTGGGCTGGAAGCGCTGTGCCAGCGTGCCGACATTCACGATTGCATATTCCACGCGGCTCACATTTTTAAAGCCGACTCGCACGGGCAGTCGGCGGTGGATAGGGGTCTGACCTCCCTCGAAGCGGGGAGGGATGGTGTCGCGTGCCTTCTGTCCTTTGGTACCGCGTGTGGCGGTCTTACCATGTCCGGAGCCGATTCCGCGCCCCACACGCTTGCGGCGCTTCTTACTGCCCGGCTGGGGTTTGAGTGTATGCAACTCGATCATGACGATGCCACCTCCTCGATAACTTCTACCTGCACCAGATGCGGAATCCGCTGGAGCATGCCGCGGATGCTGGGGTTATCCTCATGGATAACGGTTTGATGGAGTTTGCGCAATCCCAGCGCTCGCACCGTGCGCTTCTGGGTCTCGTTATAACCTATTGGGCTTCGTTTCAGGGTAATCTTGAGCTTGGGCATGATTACACCTCCGCTGTTTCTTTGAACTTACGGACATACCATGGCGTAAGCGTTTTGAGTGGGACGCCGCGCAGTTGAGCAATCTCTTCGGGCGTGCGCATCTGACGGAACGCTTCCATCGTTGCCCATGCGGCGTTGACGGGGTTGCGCGAGCCGATGAGTTTTGCCAACACATCGGTTACGCCTGCCGCCTCGAGGAGCGCACGCACGGAGCTGCCTGCCACAACACCCGTACCGGGCGAAGCCGGTTTCAACACCAGGCGGGTGGCGCCGAACTCCACCTCTACCTCGTGGGGGATGGTCGTGCCGATTCGGGGCACATAGACGAGGTTCTTGCGGGCGGCTTCAATCGCTTTGCGGATGGCATCGGGTACCTGGCGTGCCTTCCCCAGTCCCACGCCGACATGCCCGTTCGTGTCGCCCACCACGACCATCACCTGGAAGCTCATCGTGCGCCCGCCCTTGTGGGTTTTGGAGACGCGGTTGGTGTAGATCACCCGCTCCACATGGAGGTTGAGCATATCGGGATTGATGACCGCTTTGGATTTTCTTCTCATTTTTGCCTCCTAAAATTCCAGTCCAGCCTCGCGTGCGGCGTCGGCTAAGGCGGCTACGCGCCCGTGATAGAGGAACCCACCGCGGTCAAACACGATCTTTTTGATCCCCTTCTCCAGGGCGCGCTGGGCAATCAGGCGCCCGACTGCGCGCGCGGCTTCGATATTGCCCGTGCTTTGCAGTTGCTCTCGCAGGATCGGCTCCACTGTGGAAGCCGACACAAGGGTGTGCCCTGCTATATCATCAATAATTTGAGCATGCATATGTTTCAAGCTTTTATAGACACACAGGCGCGGGCGCTCTGGTGTGCCCACAATCTTGCGCCGAATGCGCCGATGCCGAATGAGTCGCTTCTCGCGTGCCGTTCGTTTCATCGTGAGTTCACCTCTTACTTCTTCTTACCGACCTGCTGTTTCCCTGGTTTGAGCCGTATCTGTTCTCCGCGATAGCGCAACCCTTTGCCTTTATAGGGGTCGGGCGGACGCACCGCGCGGATATCCGCCGCCTGCTGCCCCACACGCTGTTTGTCAATCCCCCGCACCACAATCAGGGTGGTACGGGTCTGGGGGTCCTGCTCGACGGCGAGCGTGATGCCTTCATGCGGCGTGATGCGCACAGGACGGGAATAGCCAACCTGCAGCACCAGGTCTTTCCCTTCCATTTGCGCACGATAGCCGACACCAATCAGTTCCAGCGTTTTTTCAAAGCCTTCCGAGACGCCCTGCACCATATTGGCAATCAGGGTGCGCTGAAGTCCATGCTGGGAGCGCGCGAAACGGTCATCGCTGGTGCGCTGAACCAGCAGGTGCCCGTTTTCCTGAACCAGTTTGACATTTTCTGGCAGGGTGTGCGTGAGCTCGCCCTTAGGCCCCTTGACACGCACGAGGTTGCCTTCGACTTTCACTTCCACCCCTTTTGGCAGGGGGATTGGTTTTTTTCCTATCCGCGACATCGTTCTTCCCTCCTTACCAGACGACGCAGAGGACCTCGCCGCCGATGCGTCGCATGCGGCACTCGCGGTCAGGCATCAATCCCTGCGAGGTGGAAACAATCGCGGTGCCCAGTCCGCGCTTGACATGGCGAAGCTGCGCGACCCCCGCGTAGACGCGCCGTCCGGGTTTACTGATGCGCTCGATGTGATGAATGGCAGGTTCCCCATCGGGACCGTAGCGCAGGGTAATGGTCAGCTCGGTGCGCGGTCCGTTCTGGGTAACCTGATAGTCCTTAATAAAGCCTTCTTTTTTCAAGATTTCGGCGATTTGGGCTTTCAGGCGGGAGCCGGGCATACTCACCTGTAGGTGCCCCGCTCGCACCGCGTTGCGGATTCGGGTCAACATATCACTAATCGGGTCGGTCATCATAATGCGTGTCCCTCCTTACCAGCTGGCTTTGCGCACTCCTGGCAGAACGCCTTTGTGCGCCTGCTCCCGGAGGCAGATTCGGCAGATGCCAAAGTATCGGAAGTAGCCGTGGCGACGCCCACAGATGCTACACCGATTCACTTTGCGCACCTTGAATTTCGGCTTCTTTTTCGCTTTTTCGATCCATGCAGTCGTTGGCATACTGGTTTCACCTCACTGCGACGCATAAGTATACCCTATTGCGTCAGTGTTCCTGTGCCTCTTTCTCCTTGCGTGCTTTCTCGATAAGGGTCTGGGCGATATTGAAGGGCACTTCCTCGTAGTGGGAGAATCGGGTTCGGAATCGCCCGCGTCCGCGTGTGATGGAGCGCAGTTCGAGGGCATAGCGGAGCATTTCGCTCATGGGCACCGTAGCGCGCACGCGCTGGCGTCCCCCGCCCAGGGGTTCGATGCCCGCGATGCGCCCGCGACGCCCGTTCAGGTCGCCCATCACATCGCCGGTGAAGGCTTCGGGCACATCCACCTCCACCTCCAGAATCGGCTCCAGAATGATGGGGTTTGCGCGCTGAGCCGCTTCTTGGAAGGCGAGACTGCCCGCAATTCGGAACGCCTGATCTGAGGAGTCTACCTCGTGATAGGAGCCATCCACCACAATCACCCGGAAGTCGGTTACGGGGTAGCCTGCCAGCACGCCTTTTTCGGCGCTCTCACGGATTCCTTTTTCGATGGCAGGGATGTAGTTCTTGGGGATGGCGCCGCCGACAATCTGTTCACCGAACTCGATTCCTGCGCCGCGTGGCAGCGGCTCCATGTTGATAAAACAGTGTCCGTACTGCCCACGCCCACCGGTCTGGCGCTTGAATTTGCCCTCCACGCGCTGAACGGGTTTCGTGATGGTTTCCCGATACGGGATACGCACCTCTTCTACCGTGACTTCCGTGTTGAATTTGCGTTTGAGTTTCTCAATAACGCTCTCCAGGTGAAGGTCGCCCATGCCCGAAAGCAGGGTCTGCCCCGTTTCGGGGTCGCGTCGGAAGTGGAAGGTGGGGTCTTCCTCGTGCAGTCGGGCAAGCGCGGGCCCCAGTCGGTCTTCGTCGGCTTTGGTTTTGGCGGCGACAGCGACGGTGTAGATGGGTTCGGGTAGTTCCATGGGGGGCAGGATTCGGGGCGCGGCTTTATCGCAGAGGGTATGCCCCGTGCTGGTCTCCTGAAGTTTCGCCACAACACCGATATCGCCCGCCCGTACTTCCGAGGTGGCAATCTGGTTTTTGCCGCGCAGGTAGAAGAGCTGCCCGATACGCTCCTCACGCTCTTTGTTGGCGTTATAGACGGTGGAATCGGCTTTGAGAGTGCCCGAATAGACCCGGAAGAAGGTCAACCGCCCGACGAAGGGGTCGGCGGTGGTTTTGAACACGAAGGCGGTGAGGGGCGCATTTGGGTCGGGTTCCACCACGATTTCGCTGTCGTTGCGCGGATCGCGTGCGACGGGCCTGGGAGCCTCTGCTGGGCTGGGCGCGAGTTCAATAATCGCCTGGAGCAGGGGTGCCAACCCGATGCCCAGCGCCGCCGAGCCGCACAACACGGGCACAATCCGTCCCGCACGCAGTCCCTCGTGGAAGCCATGAACCAGCTCTTTGTCGGTGAGGGGGGTGCCTTCCAGATATTTTTCCAGCAGAGCGTCGTCCGATTCGGCGGCGGCTTCCATGAGCATCTCGCGCGCCTCCGCGACTTTATCTGCCAGTTCGGGGGGTACTTCGGAGGCGGTGATGTCGCGGTCTTTTCCGCGATACGCCTTCTGGTGCAGCACATCCACCACCCCTGAGAACTGGGTTTGCGAGCCGATCGGGATCTGGAGCGGCACGACGCGGTTGCCATAGGTCGCGCGGAGGGTGTTGAGCAGTCCTTCGTAGTCCGCCCCGTCGCGCTCCATTTTGTTCACGAAAATCAGGCGTGGCAGTTTATGCTCCTCGCACAGTTCCCAGGCGTTTTCGAAGCCCACTTCCAGGTCTGCTTGAGCGGGCGCGACCAGCACCACCGCGTCCACCACGCGCAGGGCGCAATAGAGTTCGCCAATAAAATCGGGGTAGCCCGGCACATCGAGCAGATTGATTTTATGGTCTTGCCACTCGATGGGCAGTAGCGAGGTACTCAGGCTGATTTTGCGTTTGATTTCATCGGGGTCGTAGTCAGAAACGGTGGTACCCGCTTCCACACTGCCGATGCGATCGATGTGTCCTGCCAGATAGAGCAAATGTTCGGCTAAGGTGGTTTTACCCGCCCCGCCGTGTCCCGCTAATGCCACATTTCGAATCTGCTCGATAGCGTACTGTTTCACGATAGCGCCTCCTCATTGCTCAGGTTAGGGCGACAACGCCCGAATCGGTTGCGTGCGACTCAGATCGCCGCGTTTTTCTGGCGCGAGGGAGTTCCCCGCGCCAAACCGTGTGTGCGTCTGCCCTGATAGAGGCTCAGCTACTGCGGAAGGGCAGCCCCATTGCTTTGAGCAGGGCAAACGCCTCCTCGTCGGTCTCGGCTGTGGTGCAGATGGTGATGTCCATCCCTCGCAGGCGGTCTACCTGGTCATAGACAATCTCGGGGAACAGAATCTGCTCACGCAGTCCCAGCGAATAGTTGCCACGCCCGTCGAACGATCGAGGCGAGATGCCACTGAAGTCACGAATGCGTGGGAGCACCACATTAATCAGTTTTTCCAGAAAGACATACATGCGGTCGCCTCGCAGCGTGACCTTGCATCCGATTCGGTGCCCCTGCCGGATTCGGAAGTTCGAGATGGCGCGTTTAGCGGTGGTCACGACGGGCTTCTGCCCGGAGATGAGCGCCAGGTCGCGCACCGCGTTTTCAAGGGTTTTCGGCTCCTGCTCGCCCTTACCAACGCCCATATTGATGACTATCTTCTCGATACGAGGCACCTGCATCGGATTCTTGTAGTTAAACTGTTGCTGGAGCTGGGGGCGCACAACCTGCTCGTAGTGGGTTTTCAGTCGGGGCGTGATTTTTGCGGGTGCGCCCTCGCCCGTTTCGAACAGTTTTTCGGTTTTCTGTTCTTTGCTTGCCTTCTTGCTCTGAGCCTGAGGCTGAGGTGCTTTATTTTGCTTTGCCATACGCGATCCCTCACTTCGTTGCGTCGATCATTTCGTTACAGTGCTTGCATACTCGGAACAGTCGTCCTTCTTCGCCGCGCACACGGGCGACTCGTGTGGGCTTGTCGCAGTGGGGGCAGACCAGCATCACTTTGCTGGCGAACAGGGGCGCTGGGATCTGGATTTTGGTGCCTTTTTGTCCGGCGACGCGCGGCTTCTGGTGCTTCCAGGCGAGGTTCACTCCCTCCACGACCACCCGGTTCTCGCGGGGCATGACGCGAATCACGCGCCCTCGCTTGCCGCGGTCTTTGCCTGAAAGCACCATCACGGTATCGCCCGTGCGGATTTTCATACGAATCGGCTTTTCCAGTTTTTTTCTCATGGCGAAAACCTCCTACAGCACTTCGGGCGCGAGGGAGACGATTCGCATAAAGTTGCGGTCGCGCAGTTCGCGGGCCACAGGTCCGAAGATACGGCTCCCACGCGGCTCGCCCTGATTATTGATGATGACGCATGCGTTATCGTCGAAGCGGAGGGTGGTGCCGTCAGGGCGCTTGATGGCGCGTTTGGTTCGCACCACCACCGCCCGCACCACATCGCCCTTCTTGATGGGCATATTGGGCGTCGCCTCTTTGACGGAGGCGACGATCACATCGCCCACGCGGGCATAGCGTGCGTTAGAGCCTTTCAGCACGCGGATACACATCACTTCGCGCGCGCCTGAGTTGTCAGCCACTTTCAAGCGTGTAAAGGGTTGAATCATCGTCGTTCCCTCCTCTTACTGGGCGCGTTCCAGAATGGCTCGCACGCGCCAGCATTTATGGCGGCTCAGGGGGCGGGTCTCCACAATTTCCACGCGATCGCCCACCTGGCACGCATTATGCTCATCGTGTGCCATATATTTCTTGGTGCGGCGGATGGTCTTGCCGTAGAGCGGATGGCGGTAGCTGCGCACCACCGCCACGACCACCGTCTTGTCCATCTTATTGCTCACGACAACCCCCACGCGCACCTTGCGCCGCCCCTTATAGGGGGCTTTAGGTGCTTCTAAAGCGTTGACCGCTTCAGGTGTTTCTGTCATTTCGGTTTGAATCTTCTCTTCCATGTGAGTTCACCTCTTCAGGTGTTGGTTTGCTGGCGTTTTTCTTTGAGTATCGTCTGGATGCGCGCGATATTGCGTCGTGTCGTTGTCAGGCTGCTGCTGTCTTTGAGCTGCGCGATTGCTTTCTGTACGCGCAAGCGGTACAGTTCGGTACGCAATTCATCCAGTTTCTGTTCCAGCTCCTTGATGGTCATCTGACGGAGCTGATCAGGTTTGAGGGGTTTCATTCGTTTTCACCTCCGCTGGTGGGGGTTCCGAGCTGGAAGTCGGCGCGGGAGACGATTTTTGTTTTGATTGGCAGTTTGTGGCTGGCGCGGCGGAGCGCTTCGCGAGCCTGCTCTTCGGAGACGCCACCCAGCTCCAGAATGATACGCCCGCGCTTAACGACAGCGACCCAGCCTTCCACACTCCCCTTGCCCGAACCCATTCGGGTTTCGGCAGGGCGCTTGGTGTACGGCTTATCGGGAAAGATCCGGAACCAGATTTTCCCTCCGCGTCGGAGGTAGCGCACGATGGCAACACGCGCGGCTTCCATCTGGCGGTTGGTAATCCAGGCAGGTTCCATCGCGACCAGCCCGTAGTCGCCGAAATGGATTTCCCGTGCGCCTTTCGAGACGCCTTTGCGTCGTCCGCGTTGTTGTTTTCGGTATTTGGTTCGTTTCGGCATCAACATGGGAGTTCACCTCACTCTTCAGCAGGAGTTTCCTGAGACGGTTCGGGCGGGGTCTGAGCTGGGCGCTGCCCGCGTCGTGGGGCGCCGCGGCGTCGGCGTGTCTGCGTGCGCTCACCGCCTCCTGCCACGCGGCGTCGGCGCGGCTGCTCGGTGGTCATCGCTGTCTCAGGCGTGGTCACCGAGGAGGTCAGAATGCGCCGTTCCGACATGGGAATATCGCCCTTGTAAATCCACACCTTAACCCCGATTGTGCCGTAGATGGTATAGGCGGTGGCGAAGCCGTAGTCGATGTCGGCGCGCAGGGTCTGCAGGGGCACGCGCCCATAGCGGTCCCATTCGGTGCGTGCGATTTCAGCGCCGCCCAGTCGTCCCGACACCATCACCTTGATGCCGCGCAGGTTCATGCGCTGGGCGCGGGCGATGGTCTGGCGGATGGCGCGGCGGTGCGAAATTCGGCGCTCCAGCTGGTTGGCGATGTTTTCGGCTACCAGTTGGGCGTCGGTGTCGGGATTGCGCACATCCTCCACATCGATGCGGACTTCGGGCTTGTTCGGATGGAGCGCTTTATAGACCGCGCGCGTCGCTTCTTCGATGCCCTGCCCGCCCTTGCCAATAATCTGACCGGGGCGTGCGGCAAAGATAATCACGCGCACGATGTTGGCAGCGCGCTCGATCTCAATCCGCGAGATACCTGCTGAGTAGAACCGTTTCTTGAGGGTCGTGCGGATGAGGTAATCCTCATAGAGCAGATGGCGATACTGCTTTTTGGGAGCATACCATCGGCTCTCCCAATCGCGTGTGATTCCGACCCGAAACCCGATAGGATGGATTTTCTGACCCATTAGTTCGCCTCCTCCTGGGATGCGGTGCGCTGGCTGGTTTGTGTACGCGGTTGCTTGAACCCCAGAATGACCGTAATATGGCTGGTACGCTTGAGAATGCGGAAGGCGCGTCCGCGGTCTTTGGGCAGGATGCGCTTCCAGCGGGGACCTTCGTCCACGAAAGCACGCTCCACATAGAGCCAGCGCGGGTCGATGTTGAAATTATGCACCGCATTTGCGACTGCCGACTCGATCACCTTGCTGACCACGCGCGCGGACTTATTGGGCAGCTGTGCCAGCAAGGTCAGCGCCTCGTCGGTGCTTTTGCCACGCACCAGGTCTACCGCAAGGCGCGCTTTACGCGGTGGTATCCGGACATAGCGTGCAACGGCTTTCATGGCGTTTATTTCCTCACTTTAGAAGTTTTTTCGCTGGAGCCGGGATGCCCACGGAAGGTGCGTGTGGGCACGAACTCGCCCAGCTTGTGTCCAATCATCTGCTCGGTAATATAGACAGGCACATGTTTGCGCCCGTCATGGACCGCGATGGTCAGCCCGATCATTTCGGGCACGATGGTCGAGCGGCGCGACCAGGTTTTGATCGGGCGCTTTTGCGCCTGATTCGCCATCTCGCGCACTTTCTTCAGCAGTTTCGGATCCACATAGGGTCCTTTTTTGAGTGAGCGTGCCATATTTCCTTACTTCCTCCGTTTGAGGATGAATTTGTTGGTGCGCTTATTGCGTCGGGTCTTGACGCCCAGCGCGGGTTTCCCCCATGGGGTTTTGGGATGCGGCAGTCCAATCGGCGCTTTGCCCTCACCGCCGCCGTGTGGGTGGTCGCGCGGTGTCATGGCGGAGCCGCGCACATGGGGGCGTCGTCCCATCCAGCGCGACTTACCCGCTTTGCCCCACACTTCGTTTTCGTGGTCGAGGTTGCCGACCTGCCCGACGGTAGCGCGGCAGTTGAGGTGAATGAGTCGCATCTCGCCTGAGGGCATGCGCAGGGTGGCATAGTTGCCCTCTTTGGCGAGAATCTGCGCCGCCGCGCCGGCACTGCGCACCAGCTGCCCGCCTTTGCCAGGCGTCAACTCGATGTTATGCACCAGAGTGCCGACGGGGATGTTGCGCAACGGGAGCGTATTCCCCGGCTGGATGTCGGCGTCGGGTCCGCTCATCACCGTCATGCCGACGGTCAGCCCAACGGGCGCAATAATATAGCGTTTCTCGCCGTCTTCGTACCGCAGGAGCGCGATTCGCGCCGAGCGGTTGGGGTCGTACTCGATGGCAATTACCTTCGCTGGGACGCCATCCTTGTCGCGCTTGAAATCGATAATGCGATACAGTCGCTTGTTCCCGCCCCCGCGATGACGCGCCGTAACACGCCCCATGTTGTTGCGCCCGCCGGTTTTGCGTAAGCCGACGGTGAGGCTCTTCTCCGGCTCGTCTTTGGTAATCTCCTCGTAGGTCGAGGTGACCATAAAGCGTCGTCCGGGCGATGTCGGTTTCCATTTTTTGACTGGCATAGGGACCTCCTCAGAGTACGAAATCTTCTATCGTTTGATCGGGCGGCAGGGTCACGATGGCTTTTTTCCACTTGCGCGTGTAGCCAGCCCGGCGTTGAAACCCGACCCGCTTGGGTTTGGGTTTGACCCACATCGTGCGCACCTGCAAGGCGTCCACATTATAGAGCGCTTTCAGGGCGTGCTTGATGTCGATCTTGGTCGCGTCGGGCGCTACCTCAAAAAGGTACTGGTTGTGAACCATGCGTAGCATCGTCCCCTTCTCGGTAATCAGCGGTCGGATAATTACTTCGGATGGGTGTTTCATCGCGCCCACACCTCCTCCATTTTCTGGACGGCGGCGCGTGTGGCTATCACGGTACGCGCGGGGATAATCTCATGGAGCGCGAAGGCGGGCGCAATCCGCACCAGCACATTCGGCAGGTTGCGGAACGA
Source organism: Armatimonadota bacterium (assembly GCA_037442385.1). Taxonomy (GTDB): domain Bacteria; phylum Armatimonadota; class Fimbriimonadia; order Fimbriimonadales; family GBS-DC; genus LDYB01. The sequence goes on along the minus strand of JBBIQJ010000004.1, from coordinate 9,557 downwards.
TTTATACACCACTTCGTTCGGTTCATGGAGCAGAATCAGCACGCGCCCGTTCTCCACGCCCAGCGCCTTGAGAAACGCCGCCGCGTGTTTGGTTTTAATTTCGGGGAACTGCAGGTCTTCGACGACGCGCAGGGCGCCCGATTCGATTTTATCGGCGAGCGCCGCACGAATGGCAGCGCGTCGCTCTTTCTTATTGACGATGGGGTTATACTCGCGTGGGGTCGGTCCGTGGACGATACCGCCGTGCCGCCAGTGGGGCGCGCGAATAGATCCCTGTCGGGCGCGACCGGTGTGTTTCTGGCGCCAGGGTTTGCGTCCGCCTCCCCGCACTTCGCCCCGCGTGAGCGTATCGTGCGTGCCCTGACGCATGTGCGCCAGCTGCGCCACAACGGTGCGGTGGAGAGTCGTGTTTTTCCCGGCGAGCAGTTTTTCGCTCACCTCATACTCGCCCACGGGCTTCCCTTGCAAATCGTAGACATTCACTTTCGGCATGGTGGTTCACCTCACTACTGTTTCTGCACATAGACGATGGAGCCTTTGCCGCCGGGCACGCTGCCCTTGATCAGCACCAGGTTCTGCTCCGGTTTAATCGCGACGATGGTCAGACCGCGTGTGGTAACGCGCTCGCCGCCCATGCGTCCGGGCATCGTCTTCCCTTTGAACACGCGCTGAGGTCCTGTGGCGCCACTGGAGAGCGGGCGTCGGTGGGTCATCGAGCCGTGCGTTTTGGGACCGCCTGCGAACCCATAGCGGCGCACGACGCCTGCGAACCCCTTGCCTTTGGAGGTGCCCGTTACTTTGACGACTTCGCCCACCTGAAACACATGCTCGGCACGGATTTCCTGCCCGCTGGCGGGTTGTCCGTCGAGGACACGGAACTCCCGCAGATAGCGCAGCGGACGCGGCAGCTCCGCCTTGCGGAAAATGCCCTGCATGGGTTTATTGACACGCCGGCGTTTCTGCTCGCCAAACCCTACCTGCACCGCCAGATACCCGTCGCGTTCGGGCGTGCGCACCTGAACCACATAGCAGGGCCCCAGCTCGACCGCCGTTACAGCGACCATGCGCCCCTGCGCATCGAAGATGTGGGTCATGCCCAGCTTTCGCCCGATGAGTCCTGTAATCACGGGCGGCGGTGGCAGCTCGCGTTTCGCGGGTGCGGGCGGCTCCGCAGCGGCTTCGGCCTGGCTCTCGGCTTCTTCCGCCTCCACCACAGGCTGGCTTTCTGGGGCGTCTGCCTGAGCCGCTTCGGCGGCAGGTTGTTCCGCCGCGACCGCTTCCTGAGATTCTGCGGTCATCTCAGGCGCGGTCTCCGACGCAACGGTCTCCTGTGGGCTTTTTTCTTCATTACTCATGGCATCCTGCCTCCTTACAACTTAATCTCGATATCCACGCCACTGGGCAAGTCCAGGCGCATCAGTGCATCAATCGTTCGGTTATTCGGCTCCAGTATATCGATGAGTCGTTTATGGGTGCGAATTTCAAAATGTTCCATTCCAATCTTATCGATATGGGGACCGCGGATAACGCAGAATCGGCGAATATCGGTGGGCAGGGGTACCGGGCCGCGCACACGCGCGCCCGTACTCTGCACCTGATCCACTATCCGCTTCACCGATTGATCCAGTACGCGGTGATCGTAGGCTCGTAGCCGTATCCTGATTTTATCGCGTTTCATAGTCCTCTCCTCCAGCAAAACGGGCAGAGGGATAGTATACCCTCTGCCCGTGCAGGATTCAGTCTAACACATCGGTCACGACGCCTGCGCCCACCGTGCGACCGCCCTCGCGTATCGCAAAGCGCAATCCCTTCTCTATCGCTACAGGCGCCACCAACTGCACCTCCATATTCACATTATCCCCAGGCATCACCATCTCCACACCCGACGGCAACTGTATCTCGCCCGTCACATCCGTCGTCCGAAAATAAAACTGAGGACGATACCCGCTCACAAACGGCGTATGACGACCGCCCTCCTCCTTCCGCAATACATACACCTCCGCCTTGAAACGCTTGTGCGGCTTGATGCTCCCAGGCTTCGCTATCACCATCCCGCGCTCCACATCATCCCGATCCACACCACGCAACAGCAGACCCACATTATCGCCCGCCACCGCCTCGTCCAATATCTTCCGAAACATCTCAATACTCGTCACCACCGTCTTGCGCGGCTCATCCCGAAAACCCACAAGCTCCACCTCTTCGCCCGTCCTCAACACACCACGCTCCACACGACCCGTCGCCACCGTGCCACGACCCGTTATCGTGAACACATCCTCCACCGCCATCAAAAACGGCTTGTCCAACTCCCGCTGCGGCAACGGAATATAACTATCCACCGCATCCAGCAAATCCCATATCGCCCGAATCCACCGATTGCTCGTGTTCCGAGACCAGTCCGCGTCCTCCGACGCCTCCACCACCTGCAACGCGCTCCCGCGGATCACGGGCACCTCATCGCCCGGAAAACCATACTTGCTCAACAACTCCCGAACCTCCAACTCCACCAAATCCAACAACTCCGCATCATCCACCGCGTCCACCTTGTTCATAAACACCACTATCGCCGGCACATTCACCTGACGCGCCAGCAAAATATGCTCCCGCGTCTGCGGCATCGGACCATCCGTCGCCGCCACCACCAATATCGCACCGTCCATCTGCGCCGCACCCGTAATCATATTCTTGATGTAGTCCGCGTGACCCGGACAGTCCACATGCGCATAGTGGCGGCTCTCCGTCTGATACTCCGCGTGATAAATGTTGATCGTAACACCACGCGCACGCTCCTCAGGCGCGCTGTCAATGCGGTCATACGGCTGATACTCCGCCAGCCCATTCTTGCTCAACACGCGGGTAATCGCCGCGGTCAGCGTCGTCTTCCCGTGATCTACATGCCCAATCGTGCCAATATTCACATGCGGCTTCGTTCGCTCAAACTTCTGTCGTGCCATTGTCGTGCTCCTTCGTTTTCGAGTCTTTTTATTTTACCTAATGATGGAGCCCTCGACGGGATTCGAACCCGTGACCTCGTCTTTACCAAAGACGCGCTCTACCCCTGAGCTACGAGGGCGCTCTGGTGGGGGGAGCAGGATTCGAACCTGCGAAGGCGTCAGCCACCAGATTTACAGTCTGGCCCCTTTGGCCGCTCGGGCATCCCCCCGCGAAGTGGTATTATACCCTACTGGGCACGGCGTATGTCAAGGGTTTAGAGAGGGTGTTCGAAGAATCCCCTTTGAGCAGGACAAGTGAGCCTGCGCTGTTGCAAGGATGGTCGTATAAGCAAGCCCCCCTTCCGTGGAGTTCCCCTTGCGGAGCAGGGGGAACTCCACCCTGCCCCACGCTGGGGCATCCAGCCTCACGGCAACCCCCTTCTCGGTTCCCCTCGCTTGCGGGGGGACCTTGAGGAGGGGGGCATCAAGTTGAATCAGGTATCTTAGGGTTGGGTTTTGCGCTTCATGGTGCCCCCCCCCCGTGAAAGCGTGCGTGATAGGGAAGAGCACTAACGTGTCGGCGCGTCATCAGTCGGTTTGTTGTAGCCCGTCTGAATCTGACAGGCATTGCTGCTCCCCCGGTGTGTCAATTTCACTCCATCAGCGTGATTCCTGCTTTTTCAGCGTCAGGGCATCCAAAAACCCTCAGGGATTAGGGTCAGAGCCGACCCCAACCCCTGGAAGGTGCATACGCTACTTTGTCGCAGGCTTACCCTGCAGCGCGGAAAGCGATTCAGCTTTCTTCGCGTAGGTGGCAGGGTCCGCAAGGAACTTGCTCTTGCAACTGTTGCAGCAGGTGTAGTAGGTCTTGCCGTTATACTCAAACGCGACCGCGGTCGCGACATCCAGCTCCTCGCCTGAAACGGGGCAGATGAGTTTGTCAGACGAATTGCTAGCTTGAGCCGCGGTGGTCTGAGCGCCCTTGTCGCCACAGCAACCGCCTGCCTTCTCGCTCTTCTCGCCACAGCAACCGCCAGACTTCTCGCCCTTGTGGTCGCAGCTGCCTTCGGTGCAGCAGCCTGCTTTCTTGCTGCTGGAGCGCGCGTAGGTCGCAGGCGTGGCGCGGAACTTCTCGCGACACTCGGCACAGCAGAAGTAATACAGTGTACCAGCGTACATATAACGGGGCGCTCGAACCGTGTTGCTCACGGTTTCGCCACACACGGGGCATGCTTGCGGAGTCTGGCGAATCGCCGAAACAACACGCGTCTCGGTTGAAGCATCGGCTTTCGTCAACATTACAGCGCTCAACACGAAACTCGCGGCAAACACCGCTACTGCCAATCCGAAGATTCTCATCATTCGAAACCTCCTGCCCCCCAGTATACCCCAAACCCTGAGTATAATTAAACGCGGGAAGGGTACAGAAACGATGACCTGGTTCAACGATCAGCCGCTGCGCGAGCGTCCCCATATTGCTGTTCTGTTTTACGATGCGCTGGGCGATTTTGTGATTATCACGCCGCTTTTACGCGGGCTAAAGGAGAAGTATCCCGGCTGCGTGCTGGACTATTTCAGCGGCGAGCGCACGCGCGAGTTGGAGGAAGCGCTCCCCTATATTGACGCGCGGGTCTCTGTGTTCGGTAATCCTGAGGGTCTGGCGGGCGTTCAACGCCTTATCGAAGCGCGCCGCGGTGCGGCGGGCGATTATGACCTCGTGATTAACTGCGATTTTCACCCCACGCTGGCGTTTGTGGCGCACATGCTCCAGCCTCGCTATGTGGTGGGACGCTGCTTCAGCCCCGACTTGCGCGAGGAAGTGCCCCGCGCTGAGGGCAAGGTACATCAGCTGCATACCGAGTTCTGGTCCGCACCCGACCTGCTGGAACGCTATTCCGATGTGTTGACCAGCACCTATATCGGCGAGATCTGGTGTCGACTGGCGTTTGTGGAGACCGACTTCTTCCGCACGGAAGTGCCCACGGCTGATCCTGGTCACTCTATCCCCGATGTGCTGATTGCGACTGGCGGGCGTCGCTCTGCCAAACTCTGGCATCGCGACTACTGGAAGCATGTGATAGACTGGTGTGCGGCGCAGGGGGTCTCTGTGGGACTGCTGGGCGATAAGCCCCAGCGCCAGAGCGCGGTCTACTTTACAGGCGACACGGAAAGCTATTTGCTAGAGCATACTGCGCTGATAGACCTGCGAGGGCATTTCAGTTTGCCGCAGGTTGCGGGCGCCCTCCAGCGTGCCAGAGCCTGCATTTCGGTGGACAACGGCATTATGCATATCGCCTACTCGGTGGGCACGCCCACCATTGCGCTTTTCGGAGCCAGCCCCTGGTGGGTATGGACGCCCCCCGTGCCTCATCTGTACCGAATCTTGCCCGAAGCCCCCTGCCCCAAATGCTACGAGAACCGTTTTCGCAACGCCGAATGCCTACTGCCCGTGCATCAGTGTATGCTCAGCGTGCGTCCAGAGAAGGTGATTGCGGTGTTAGAAAAAGTGTTAGGTTAGCCTACCGTCCAGTTTGGGCGCTCCGTGCGAGTCCCTCTGGCGCTGTCCTGCTTCTCGTGGTGATCCGCCCCCATCCCGAAGCAGGGTAGGCGCATAAACTCCTCATCGCCAGCAGTCAAAGCGCCTTGCTCTAGCACCTGAAGAACCTTGATTGCCTCTTAGAGGCGATCTGAGCAATCTATCAAAAGATATTTGTGCCTGACGGCTGAAGCCGTTCCCATGAGACGAAGCCGACATCCATCGGCTGTTTTTAGCCAGCGCAGGCGGGCTTTGTGTGATAGGAACGGGTTTACCCGTCAGAGAGAATCGCCCAGGGCGCTTTCTTGCCTGTTCATTTTCCTGGATCGCTTCTTAACTACTCCTTAACTTGGAAAGGGTTTAATTAAGTGCAGAGGTGATCCTTATGCGTACGAAAGGCTTTACACTGATTGAGCTGCTGGTGGTCATTGCGATTATCGCCATTCTGGCGGCGATTCTGTTCCCGGTGTTCGCTCAGGCGCGTGAGAAAGCGCGCCAGACGGGCTGCCTGAGCAATGTCAAGCAGATTGGTCTCGCTGTCCAGATGTATGCTCAGGACTACGACGAGTATGTGCCGCGCAACGCTTACGCCGATCCGCCCCGCGTGCTGGAAGGCGACCATTTCGTGAACTGCTCCTCGCCCCGCTGGATGGATGTGCTTTACCCGTACATTAAAAATGTGGATGTGTTCAACTGCCCCAGCGATCCGTTCTCCGCGATTTCGGGCACGCTCCCGCACGAGGGCAACCGCACGCACACCCTGATGGCGAATAAACGCTATGTGTATCAGCCCTACTCGCCCGATGGACGCAATGTCTTTCGCGAGGCGGACTGCGGCGACCCAATGGGCACCACGAATGTGGGACGCCGATTCGGCAGCTACGCCATCAACAACATGTACTACGCAGGGTGCGGCATCCAGACTTCGCTCTCAACCTGCACACCGCCCAACAACAAACCACTCGCCATCGTTGCGGAGCCAGCCGACACTGTGCTGATTGCTGAGGTGCAGGGCTACGGTCAGAGCGCGGACTTCTATCGGGCGGACCTCGTACGCGACAACCAGCCCACCCGCGCGGTGGAGACCTTCCCGTTCCCCGCGCTGCTGAACCGACGCAACAACGGCGCGATTCTCGGACGCCACATGAAGCTGAGCAATGTCGTGTGGATGGACGGGCATGCGAAGGCGGTCTCCCTGAACTATCTGGCGGAGACGAACCCGCAGATTTGCGGCACCACCTGCGTGATGTTCCGCTTCACCGTCGACGACGACCGCCCGCGCTAACCCCGCCTGTTGAGAGAACCCCAAGCCTCCCCTGCATGAGGGGAGGCTTGGCTTTATACAGACTCTAAAAACCTACTCGCTACGCCGATAATCCCCCGTGATGTTACGAGGTCTCTATATCGCAAGTGAGGGGATGATCGCCCGTCAGAAGGCGCAGGATGTGGTGGCTTCCAATTTAGCCAACCTGAACACGACTGGTTTTAAAGCGGATCGCCCCGTGTTCGCCAGCGTCTACGAGCGCGCGCTCTATCGGGTGCAGGGCGGTGTCTCCACTCCCATCGGCACCCTTTCCGCGGGTGCTTTGCTGGAATCGACCTACACCGACCTGCAGGCAGGCGCCCTGCAACACACCCGCAACCCGCTGGATCTGGCGATTGAGGGCGAAGGCTTCTTCGCGGTGCAAACCCCACGCGGCGTGCGCTATACCCGCAATGGGGCATTTCAGCTGAACGCCGAAGGGGTGCTGGTAAACCGCGAGGGCTACCCTGTGCTTTCCAAGAGGGGCGAGCCGATTCGAGTCCCACGCGGTGCGGACCTCACCATCGGCGAGGACGGCGTGGTGCGCATCAACAATGCCCCCATGCACAAACTCCAGATTGTGGGTGGCAACCTCGCCAAAGACACCGATGGGCTGTTTACTGGCAACGCGACACCCCTCGCTAACCCGCGACTCGTCGTGGGCGCCCTGGAAGCCTCGAATGTCAACCTCATCCGCGAAATGGTCAGCATGATCGAAATCATTCGCGCCTACGAGAGCCATCAGAAGGTGATTCAGGCGCATGACGAGACGCTCAACCGCGCCATTAACGAGTTGCCCAAAATCTAACAAGGGGGTTATCGGAATGATTCGCGCACTCCATACCGCCGCAACCGGAATGGAAGCTCAGCAGTTCAATATCGATGTGATTTCGAACAACCTGGCGAATGTGAACACGAACGGCTTTAAGACCGTGCGCGCCGATTTTGAGGATTTGCTCTATCAGACACTGCGTCCTGCGGGCGCCAGTGTGGCAGGGGGCGCGCAGGTTCCCAGCGGTCTGCAGGTGGGCTTGGGCGCACGCCCCGCCGCGACCTACGGAATCTTCAGCACGGGCGCCATTCAGGTAACAGGCAATCCGCTGGATCTGGCGATTGAGGGCGACGGGTTCTTCAAAGTGCTGTTGCCTGACGGCACGGTGGCCTACACGCGTGATGGAGGCTTCAAGCTAGATAGTCAGGGGCGGCTGGTGACCTCCATGGGCTATCCGCTGGAACCTGAGATTATCCTGCCGCCCGATGCGGAGCAGGTTCTGATTGGACGCGATGGCACCATTTCCGTGCGTCGTGGTGGTCAGGACGGCGTGGAGCAGATTGGGCAGATTACTTTAGTGCGCTTCATCAACCCGGCGGGGCTGAACCGAATCGGGATGAACCTCTATCGGACGACGCCCGCGGCAGGCGAGCCGATAGAAGGCACGCCAGGCACAAACGGGCTGGGCGAGATTGCTGGGGGCAGCCTCGAAGCCTCGAATGTGCAGATTGTGGACGAGATGGTGCGCCTGATTATGGCACAGCGCGCTTACGAAGTGAACTCCCGCGCCATTCAGACCGCCGACGAAATGCTGGCGGTCGCCAAAGACCTGAAGCGATAAGCCAGTGGCGGACTGCCGTACGCCCTTATCTCAGGGGGCATCAGCGCCCTGGGCGGTGCCGGGCTGGTTCGCGCCGGGCGCACGCTGCGCCTCGCTACCAAAAGTTTTGCGCACAACCTGATCCTCGCGCGAACTACCCGTGCTGCTCCAGAGCCACCAGCCCGCCAGCGCAATCGCCAGCACAACCAGTATCACAAATACCCAGGTCGGGACCTCTCGCTTCATTACCTGACCTCCTGTTGATGGGATGCGAGCATCGGCTCACATTGTCGGTTTGCACATGTTGTCGATGGTCTGGTTATCGCCCGGATAGGCGGTCATCACATTCCAGTGAACATCGGCAGCGTTGAAATTGACGCAGGTGAAGTTCTGCGTATTACTGCTCACTCGCTGGACGACCATGCCGCGATGCTGGGTGACAGAGATTCGAACGCGGTTATCCCCTGCCAGCTGCTCGATCTGGGGATCGCGGCGCACGGGGAACCATTTGGAGTGCCCATCGGTGAAAGTGATGTTGTGCCCCTCATGGCGTCCCGAAATGCCGAACCAGGTGTTGACAGGTCCAGAGGGATTGATCCAGTAGCCGCCGCCTCCGGCGCAGTCCGTCACCCCATCGGTAAACAGCACCATTTTGGCAGATTCGCGGATACGGGCTGAATGCACATAGTGTTGCGGACAGCCCGCATCACAGCCGCCTGGCGCGCTACAGGGTTCCCAGTAAGCCGAGCAACCCGGGTCGGTGGTCCGATCACACTGCCAGTAGGGGGCAAAAAATTTGTTCATCCCGATGGGCATCGCGCGTCGATCGGTGTGCTGATTCCCACAGGGTGGGGGATTAATTTCGGGGTCTTCCGGCACAGGCACATTCGCCATGAATCGAAAGCCTGCCCGTGCAATCGCGGCAGAAGGGCAGAGAAAGACGCCCTTATCTTTAACATAGGGATAGATCTGGCGCGACCAGAGCGAATTGGCGATGGCGCCGCGCCCCCAGCACCCACCACTGACCAGTTCAGGGAAATATTCATCGTAGTCCTGAATATACATCGTCACGGCGTTGCCCAGCTGACGCAGATTGTTCAGGCACTGGGTCTTGCGAGCGCTCTCCCGCGCACGCGCAAACACAGGGAACAATATCGCCGCCAGAATGGCGATAATCGCAATCACGACCAGCA
>JBBIQJ010000003.1:0-45029 GCA_037442385.1 Armatimonadota bacterium | reverse complement strand
GCGCCCGCTGTGACGCGAAACAGATAACGACCGGCTTCCAGCGTGAGCGGTCAAACCCAATTTCAATCGCAATCTTCTGGGGGACTATTCTGAAAGCCCCTGTTCTCTGCGCAAACGCGCTATCTCTTCACGAATTGCGTCTACCACTTCGGGGTTGGCAATTTGCCTGGTATTATCCTTCTTGATTGAAAATACAATAAAGACCCGCCCACCCACCTGTTTCTCAAATCGGCGATGCGACTCTGCCATCCACTCATGCCACTTGTGTGCTTCAGGGAGCTGCGCGTAGCTCACCGGCTTGATCTGAATACCGATGTAGCGCTCACCCACCTTGATGTAGAAGTCTATGTTGTATTTCCTGTCCCACTCATCAGGCGCAGGTTCCATCTTAACTTGCAGAAGCGTCTCCAGTTGCTCGTAAACGGTCTTCTTCTCTCTGAGATAACCCTCAAAAGTGCGCTTTATTACCACCTCATACACATACTGAATACAGTCTTCTTCGGTAATTGCCTCTATCTCGGCACGGAGCTGTTCACTGATTTTGACATAAAGCCTGCGTCCTATCTCGTTGAGGTGTTCCTCCATCGTGTCAGCCAGCATCTTTTGCGTGGGACGCACTTTTTCAAAGTAGTAGCGCTCCCATTCTTCCAGTGTGCGGGGGGCACATTCACGGATGCTTTCCGAGAGCTTGCCCACATAGTGCGGGCGGTTATATTGCCAGCGATTGAAGGCAATATTCAGAATCCACTCCTTAGACGAGCCTCTGGGTTCCATTTCGTCGTCGCTCCGCCTCAATAAACCGCTCGCGATAGCGGTACTCACGCTCCCTGTCCGCCTCTGCCAGCCCCATCTCGATCATTTTTCGATTCACAAACAACCGATTGGTCAGATAAAGGTACACGGGCACAGGCTGTCCTGCGCTTTCATGGGGGCACTCAAACCGCAATAGCACTCTTTTGCCGACTACATAAGTTTTCAAATATCCTAAAGCCTGCTCTTGAAGCGCCGCAGGAACCCGCACGCCCAGCAGGGCAACCTGCAGCCCCTCTTCCGTGAGCAGGACAGGGTTTCCTGCCGCAAAATGAGCAACCCCCACGACTCGATAGGTCGCCTCAGGTTCCACACGCACCTGCTTCGGCTCTATCAGGGGCGTGGCATCTTTGATACGGGGCGCGTACCCCTCTGGCGGCTCTACGGGAGGCAGCGCCTCCCCACGCTGGTAAATGCTCACTCTCGGGGGGAGCAGGCTGTCCATCCCCAGCCGCTGACGAATCAGGGGCAGGTAGTCTACCTGTATCTCGTAGCCAATTGCATTACGGTTCAATTCAAGCGCCGCTTTGAGCGTTGTGCCGCTCCCTACAAACGGGTCCAGCACAGTTTCCCCCACAAACGAGAACATCCGTATCAGTCGGCGCGGCAACTCTTCAGGGAACATCGCCTCATGAAACGCCTGTCGCTCGCCAGCAAACTGCCAGTGCCCGCTGAAAAAGGTCTTCCACTCGTCTGTAGTAAGCACCGACGCTTCTCGCACTTCGGGCGAAGGAGACGCCCCTTTGCCCGGTTTACGAAACAGCAAGATATACTCGTAATCCAGCTCCACGATACCGTTCGGCGGATAGGGAAAAGACCCCATCACCACCGCTCCCCCTGAAGGACGCATCGTGGTCTTCTTTTGCCAGATGATAGCGCCCAGGTAATCAAAGCCTATTGTTTCGCACTGCGCAATTATCTCTGCATGGAGCGGGATCACCTTATATTGCCCATAGATTACTGCGCGGGCGAACTGGTCGCCGATATTGATGCACAACCGCCGCCCCGGCATCAGCACGCGCCAGCATTCACGCCATACGCGGCTCAAGTCGTACAGATACTCGTGCAAGGTTTGCCCGTAGCCGATCTGATGGGGCACGCCGTAGTCTTTGATATGCCAGTAGGGGGGCGAGGTGACGACAAGCGCGACGCTTTCACTGGGCGTCTCCGCCATGTTCCGACTATCGGCGAGGTAAACCTTTGCCGCGCAGGTGTCGGTTAGCGCCATCCGTAGCAGTATACCTCACCGCATACACGAGCCGTTGCGCCTAGGCGAGCGGTATCTGGTGTTGTCGGGCGCTCTGCAAGAGATGGGCGCGCAGGGCGTCCTGCACAATTGTACCCGCTGACGGCTCCGCGCCCGCTGTGATGCGAAACAGATAACGGCTGGCTTCCAGCGTGAGCGGTCCCTCGAGGGAGGGTGGGGTCTTCAGGGAAGGATGTTCGAACGCGGCGAGGCTCTGCTCCAGCCACTGACGGGCGGAGTTCAGCTCTATCGTGCTGGCAATCCCGACTTCAATCGCAATCTTCTGCTCGCCGCGACTATGGTTGATCACACGGGTAATGCTGCTGTTGGCGAGCGTGATGAGTCTGCCCGAATCGTCGCGAATGCGGGTGATACGCATGCCCATCGTTTCCACCACGCCGCTGACACCATCAATCGTGACATATTCGCCCACCGCGAACTGGTCTTCCACGAGAATAAAAAAGCCGTTCAGCACATCACGCACAATCTGCTGGGCGCCGAAGCTGATGGCAAGCCCCGCCACCCCCGCCGTCGCCAGCACAGGACCCAGATTGACCCCCAGAATGCTTAGAATCGTGAAAATCACCACGAACAGCAGCACATAGTTCAGCACGCTCACCAGCAGCGCGGTGATGGTCTGCACCTGCGCCTGCCGTCGGGAGGAGAGCTCTATTTTTCGGGTGAGCGCGGCGACGGTCGCATGAATGGCGCGCCCGCCAATCCAGCGAGCCACTGCTGCGCCCAGCAACACGAGCAGAATTTTGCCCGCGCTCGCCAGCACCGTATCGAGATGACGCTCCCACAGCGACTGGACGAACTCCCACATAGCGTGGGGAGTATACCTTGTGGTGGAGAAAAGTGAATTTACTCTTCAAGCACTCCCCGAATCGTCCCCTGCTCCATCTGCTCCCAGTCCGCCACAGGCAGGTTCATCGCGAACAGAAAACGGTTATACTACCAGCGATTGAAGGCAATATTCAGAATCCACTCCTTAGACGAGCCTCTGGGTTCCATTTCGTCGTCGCTCCGCGTATTGCCCATAGACGACCGCTCAGGCGAACGGGTCGCCGATATTGATGCACACCCCCCGCCCCGGCATCAGCACGGCGCCAGCATCCGCGCCATACGCGGCTGGCACCATCCGTAGCCGTATACCTCACTGTGCCATGAAAGCCTCACTCCTGCACCACAATCCGAAACGCCTCGCTGGAGACGCTGAACGGCGCATACATCCCCCACAGGCGCGCCGGCAGTATGCTGTATTCGCCAGGCACCTCCGCACGCACCAGAAACACAAACCGTTTGGTGTCGTCGTACCACCACCAGCGGGACTGGAAGCTGAGCGCGCGGTCGTCCCGTATCTCGCTGTAGTCGCTCGCCCACCAGCCCGCTTTCAGAAACGCCTCGGTGTCCACGGGCGCGCAGCCTGCAGGGAATGGCGCCTCCAGCACCGAGTAGTCCCAGTCAGACACATTGCGTGGGCGTGTGAGTTCCACCTCGACCCGAAGGAGCGTGCCCGCGCGCACGACGCCCCCCAGCGGAATGGGGCGGAGCGTTTCGGAAGGTGTCAGCACATCCTGCGACGGCTGGAGCGCGTAAAGGCGCATTCGGATAACTCCCGACTGCCCCTCTGCATAGGTGAGCGGACGCCAGCTGGTGAGCCGCGCGACCACAATCGGCACACCGCTTTCCGCACGCAGGCGAATCAGGTTCTCACCCCTGCGTAGCCATTCGCTCTGCAGGCGCACTTTGCCCTCAAACGCGGGCACGGGCTTGTCGTTCACCCACACATGCACACGAGGGTTGCCACGAGAATTGATTGCCTCATAGCGCTGAATGTACGCCAGCAGCGCTTCGATTGCGAGCGCGGTGTCGTAAGAGGAGTACCACGCCTCGCCGTAATGCATCAACACCAGCCCCAGCGCAGTCTTTTCCACCATCGGTCGATAGCGCCGCGGTGTCAGGTTCAGCTCGCTGAGGAACGGCTCCAGCTTCAGCAGCAGCCGCAGTGCCCGCGCCTGACTCACTACCCTCTCTACGAACAACTCGTTCCGCTCCTCACGGAACCAGTAGAGGGCGTCGGCGGTCTCGCGGTAATCGCTTTGCAGGGCATTCCAGAGCGCGCGCAGGTGCTTGCGAGCGTCAGGCAAATCCGACCAGTGAACCATGAGCCTCATCAATTGTAGGCGCGGCTGATAAAACCAGCGCCCCCGTGTGTTGAGGGCTTGCTGGGTCATGCGGCTCAGCAGAGTTGGCTCTTTGCGGATCGCATCGGGAGCTGGCTCGCCCATCTCCGCCAGGGCTTCCAGCACGCGCAGCAGGTCGTCTGTTGAGGGCGACGGTACCTCCTGTAGCGCCTCACGGTATTTTCGCACTTCCGAGTCTGCCATGTGTCGGAGTACGCTCAGCCCGCGTTCGTAGAGCGGTTCAGGTATGGATACACCCGCCTGTTTCGCCAGATACAAGCCGCGCATGGCATAGGCGGTAATCCATGGCTCTGGCTTTTCAGATTCCCACCAGCCCCAGCCGCCTTCGGGCGCTTCCAGCTCCGACAGGCGCTGAAGCCCTGCTTTGAGCGCCGCTTCCACGCGCTCCTCCAGTTCAGGGGGCATCGGCTCGCCCAGATGCCGATAGACCTGCCGCGCCAGCACCGCAGGCACAAAACGGCTCACTGTTTGCTCCACACAGCCGTAGGGGTACTCTATCAGATAGTCCAGCCGCGCGGTCAAAAACTGAAGCAGCGTCGGTTGAACCTCTATCTCCAGCGTGCCTAATTCGAGGCGGCTGTCGGGCAGCAGGTTCATCACCATCTGGCGCTCCCCATTGAGAAGCATCACGCGCGTGGCGACCTGCGGCGTGGCGGCGGATTTGACCTCAAAACGGCGCTCTTCCGCATCGCGGAGCCTGCCGTTGACCTCTCGCGCGGAAACCCGAATCGTTTGCATGCCCACTTTGCGAGCGCGATAGGGGTAGCTCAGCGTGCGCGAGTCGTTGGGCGCGACGGTCAACTGCTGGCTCTGCGTGCCTTCGGGCGTATGCCACACCACCTGCACGGTTTGGGGTTGATTAGTGTTGTTGCTCACAATCGCGCTGAGTTCGGTTTTATCGCCTTCCACCAGCCACAGGGGCGTGCGCAGGCGCACCATCAGGTCCTTGGCGCTTTTGATGGCGGCTTTTGCGTAGCCGACCTGCGTTTTCAGCGTGTGCCCCCATACGGTGAGCCGCCACTCGGTCAGGTTATCGGGCAGGCGGAAGGTGGCTTGCGCGACACCCTGTGGATTGGTGCGCAGGTGAGGCAGCCAGAAGGCGGTGTCGGGGAAGTTGCGGCGTGTATCTTCCGCTTCACCCTTGTCGCCCTGAAGCGCCAGATAGGGCGCTGAGAAGCTGGTGTACACCCTGTTAGACCTGTGCGCATAGAAGGCATGGCGCAGCCGATGGGGGTCATCTTCCATAATCGCGTAGATGCCCTCGTCCACCACCGCCAGCGAGAGTTCTGCAGGAACGGGACGCCCCTGCGCATCGGTGGTTTGAATGCGCACCTGCACGGTGTCGCGCGGCGCATAGTGAGTGCGGTCGGTCTGAACCCTGATGTTGAGTTCCGTGTCCTGTGTGCCCACCGACACATTCAGTGTGCGCTGATAGAGCTGTTTGTTGCGCACCATGCATACGCTCACATAGGCAGTGGGGATTTGCGCCTCGGTGAGCGGGATTCTCACGCGGGTAAGGCTCCCTGTCACCTTCACAATCCTCGACTGAAAAAGCCGCTCGCCCTCCAGACTTACATAATATACCGCGTCAGGGTAGGGCGAACGAATGGCAACCTCCACGCTCTCTCCGGGCATATAATGCTCTTTCTGTAGGCGCACTTCCAGGGGGTTGCGGGAATCAGATACTTCCCCACCCCGATAGGTGCGCTCAAAAACCCAGAGCGTGGCGCTTTCCTCACATCGCCTGCCTGTGGGGTCCTGAGCCGAGACCACCAGCTGCCAGTCGCCCGATTCGGGGGGTGTCCAGTCCAGAACGGCTTTACCGTGGGCATCGGTCTGAATTGCCTGGCGGAAGGGATATTCCGTTACGCGATAGCGTCCTGCCCATGTGAAGCGCCCCACCTTCACCTGCAGGGTGGTCTGCACGGGCTGGTTCGTGCGCAGGTCCCGCACCTGCACTTCGACACGATACGGTTGATTCGGCTCGCCGAACCAGTATTCGGGCTTGATGCGGATTTCCCACACACATGGCGCTACGGAAAACTTCACTCTGGCTTTTGCTGCTTCCCAGCCCTCGCTTAGGCCCGACAGGCTCAGCGTGAAGGGGTACGGCTCCGTCCCAAGCGTTTCGGTCTCTTGTTTGGGGAGCAGGTCGCGCGCACGGAATCGGAGCGTCAGGCGTCCCTGCCCATCGGTCGTTGCCTCGCCTGTCAGCACCTCCTCACCATAAACCCCGCCCGTCTCCTGCCACGGCGGTCCGTTGCACACAATACAGCCGTAATCGTCCGAAATCCGTGGCTCACGATAGACCTCATACTCGATTTTCGTGTTCGGCACGGGCATGCCGAAGTAGTATTCGGTGTAGACCTCCACCTCTATTGTTTCGTCTTCGAGATAGAAGGCTTTACTGGGGCGCGCCTGAATGCGGTAGCTCGGCTTACGATAGGCGCTCACAGGGATGCTTTGATCAATCGTGCCGTAGTCACCCACTTTAGCAAATATGGTGTAATATCCTGTGGACGATTCGGGCAACAGGGTGAAAGCGCCAGAGAATGCGCCGTACTCGTTGAGTGTGAGGGTTTGCTTCGTATAGGTCTCATCGCGGGGATCTACCACTTCCACCTCCACCGGGGTGTTGGGGGGCGGGATGGTGTAGCCCTGTGGGGTTTGCAGGCGTACGATGCCCTTATAGTGAATGGCGTGCCCAGGGCGGTAGATGGGTCGGTCGGTGTAGATTGCTCCATACAGGGGGGTGTCGCTGCGCCTGTAACTGTAGCCCGACGCCCAGTGAATAAGGCGTGCGCCGTCGGGAGAGAGCGCGAAAAGGTAAATCCTTTCGCCTCTGCCTTCCTGAACGCGCCAAAATCCCTGCGCGTCGGTGCGCCCTTCGCCCAGTTTCTGGAGCGTGCGTCCGGGCGACTCCCAGAGCTGTAAAGGCACATCGGGCACAGGCTGCCCCGTTTTGAGGTCGGCGCACCAGAACTCCATCTGTTCGCCGTCTTGCTTGAAAACAATCCCAAATCGGCTGACGACCACCACTGCGGCGCGTTCCAGTTCGCCTGCAACGATACGGGCGAGATAGACCCCCTCAGGCTGGCGCGGCAACTCGATGTAGCGTGTGAACACCCCTTCTGGATCGCGCCCAGTAATCGGCATCCGTTGCGACCACAAGGGCTGGAACGCATCGGCAAGCGTGTCCATCGCCTCGCGCAGCTCTCTGGAGGAGTGCCACCAGCCGAAGCGCAGGGTCTCCAGTAGGCGCATCAGTCGTTGCGAAGGGGCGCGATTGCCTTTGAGCGCAAGCAGAGTCACCTCCATCTCGTCTTCCTGCGTGAAGCCGCGCACGCCTATCTTCAGGGGTTCATTGGGGTAGTAAACAGCCTGCGGATAAATCAGCTCCATAAAGTCCGAGTCCGGCTGGAGGTAGAGGTCTTTCTCCACACGCGTGCCTTCGGGAATGGCGACCTCGATCTCGTCATGGTAAGGCGGGTTTCGAAGCGAATGCGCTTGAGAGTAGGCAGAGAGCCGATAGACCCCCGCAGGAATCCCGCGCAGTGCGAACCGTCCCTGAGCGTCCGTGCGCACCGACCAGATGGAACCCACCTCATCGCGGTCTTCTTCAATCCGTCCCTGCTCCCGCAAAAGCGCCCTGCGTTGCGAGCCTTCGGGAGATTTTTCGGGCAGGCGCTTCTGCAGCACCAGCCTGACTTCCGCTCTGGGAATGGGCTGGAGCGTGCGACTGGAAAACACGTGCCCCATCAGCGTACCTCGAGGCGGTTCGTTTTGAATCAACTCTGCAACGGCATAGAACTGCACCAGCACGAGAATCACAACGCCCAGCAATCCGTGCCGCCATCGCGATGTGAACATCCCTTCGGTTCCCTCCCGGTTGTACTATTGGTTTGACGAGGGAACAGAGAAAAGGCTTCACTTCACAGGCAGTTCCAGCACAATCTCGCGTCTATCCTCGCCCCACTGCAGTTCAAACCGCCACACCTGAACACGCATGGGGGTTTTCTCAAGACGCACCTGGCGATGGTAGCGCTTCCAGTCTTCCAGCGTACGGATGGGTGGCTTCTGGTCAGCGGGGATGCGCACACCTTCCTGGACGCGGGTTTCACTCATAAGGCGCATAGAGGCGCTCTGCATCCGTGCTTGCAACTGGGCTGGTGGCAGCCAGAAGTCGTCCAGCGTTAGCAGGTTGCCCCGCGTGTACGCCAGCAGAAACAGCCACTGCTGGGCTGGGGTCAGCTGGTTGAACGGGAGCCCCCCTGCCCGCAACTGGGTGCGCTGGGCGGGCTTGAGCGAAGCATAGAGCTGCATCGCGTACAGAATGCCCTCTTCAGGCAGGGGCGCAGGCAGGGTAGAACCACGCTCCCACTGAAGCCAAACAATCGTGCGTTGGGCATACAGTAATCCCCCGTGCAGGAAATCCAGCTCCGCAGGAACATACGGAACAACCCCTCCAAGCAGGTCGTTCAGATACGCAAAGGACTGAATATACATATAAAGCGCGTCTCTTTGATACGATGAAAGCACCGCCACCTCGGCACACTCGTCGAAAGTGAGCACGCCCCGACGGTTGGGTTTGAATAGCCAGCGTTGCAATACAGGATGGGGGATGTCGTTCTCGCGGGCATATTCGCGCTGACGGCTCTCTATCACCACCCAGCCGGAGTCGCTCAGCCGAGTGCGATAACCAAATACCCGTAGCAAATTCTGAAAAGCGTACCAATCCTGTGGCAGGCGGGGGCGGTATCTGTACCAGTCCTGCATCACTATCGAGTCGGTCTGCAGGGGGTAATACTCGGCTGCCAGAGGCGCATCGGTTGTTTCTGCCATTTGCACCATCAGCTCCGAAAGCCACTGGAACCAGTCGTCGTGAGGACCTGGCTCTTTGAACTGGGTGAGGGCGCGCGAAAGCACAGGGTGCTTCGCAGGTAAGGTCGGTTCCGGTTCCTGGTGTAGCGTTCGGCGAACAGGCTCACGAACAGTCCAGAGGATTATCTCAGGAAAGGCAGACTGCGATCTGTCCACAACCACCGGGTTTCCATCCGCCAGCGCTTCGTAAGCGACTTTGAGGGCTTTGTCGCTCGCATCATATCGCACCATTGCGCGCAGTTCATTGGCGGTCTTAAGCTTCGCCAACTGGTGCAGGCGCCCCTCGCCTGCGCCATGCTCATTTTCATCAGATTTCAAGATCTCCCCCATCACGGCTTTCCACTCGTCTATCGCTCTGGGGGGAATCTGGTTGGGAACGCGCGTGCTGAAGAAGAGCGCCTCTCCCTGTGCCAGTCGGTGCCATTCGTCTTCCCTCATCTGGCAGAGGGCGTGCCACGCCGCAAGGCTAAGCGGGTCTACGGAACGAAATACGGGCATCAACGCCTCCAGCTCTTTTGGAGAGGGCGTGCCCCCTCCCTGCTCCGCGACCTGCTTGAGCTGTTCTAATCGCGCCTCAATCGGTATCTGCAGTTGCGCGCACACGGGCGCCAGCACCTTCTCACGAAACACGCCCAGGTCGCTCTCACGAGTCGCAGCCTTTTCCACGGGCGGCGCGACAAGGCGATACTGGTACGGCTCCTCTTCAGAGGGTTTTTCGCGTTTCCAATAAAACCCGAACGCCTCCGCCAGATGGCGCAGAATTTCGCTCAAAGGCTTCTCTTTCGCGTACAGGCACGCACGATACTCCTGCAGAGCTGGCTCTACTTTGAGCGCGACCTTCGTGCGCTGGCTCAGTTGTGTCAGCAGGTCGCGCAAGGGCAACCCCACAGCACGCACCGAGAATTTCTGGTTCAGCCTCTCGTCTTCGCTGGGATTCAGGGCGCTCTGCGCCCAAACAGATGCGCAAACCATCCCCAAAAGCAGCAGCCTCCAACGCATCGGATAGCCTCCGCGCGCTCATGGTTCGTGTTGAGCCAACAATATTCCTGCCAGAGGACATCGGAACTTGTGGGTTGACGCCCCCACCGCTAAAACCCCCAGAAGTAGGGTATCAACAGGCTGGCGAGCAGCCAGAAGAGCAGGTTCAGCGGCGCCCCTACACGCACAAAATCGCGAAACTCATACTGCCCCACGCCGAACACCATCGTGTTGGTCTGATAGCCCACAGGGGTCATGAAGCTGGAGGAGGCGGCGTAAGCGACTGCAAACAGAAATGGGCGCGCGTCTACGCCCAGTGTGCTGGCGACCTCAATCGCCAGCGCCGCCATCAGCACCGCCGTCGCGTTATTGGACATCATCTCGGTCAGCAGCGAGGTGAGCAGGTAGAACGCCGCCAGCGCCACATAGGGTCCCAGATTACCCAGTGTGTGCATCATCTGGGTGGTCAGCCATCGGGCGGCGCCCGTGGTTTCCATCGCCGTGCCCAGCGCCAGCATGCCCCCCAGCATCACCATCAGCCGCCAGTCAACCGCCTGAACCGCTTCTTCAGGCTTGAGGCATCGGGTCAGCACCATCAGCAGGGCGCCGCCCAGCGCCGCAACCGCTGTCGGCTGCCATCCCAGCGAGGCGACCACAATCACGCCCGCCATAATCGCGCTTGCCAGCAGCGCCTGCCCCGAACGCACAGGGCTGACTTCGCGTTGGGAAACCAACAGAAAATCGGGATGCTGGGCAATTTCCACGAGGCGCTCGCGTGGGGCCCGAATCAGCAGGGTGTCGCCCGCCTGCAGGGGCACATCGGCAATCTGCTCCAGCAACGTCTCCTGACGGTGGCGCAACGCCAGCACGGTGGCGCCAAAACGATTGCGGAACCGTGCCTGCTTGAGCGACCTGCCTATCAGCGAAGCGTTCGGCGTAATCACCACCTCGGCAAGCAGATAATCTTCTGGCTCCTCATGAAACTGCGCCTCGGGCAGCGGGGTCAGCCCATAGCGCGACTGGAGCGCCTCCAGCTTGTTCAGCGGGCAGCGCACCCGCAATATATCGCCTTTCTGAATCAGGCGGTCGGGCAACGGTAGCAGGCGGACGCCGTTGCGCCAGATATCCAGCACCTCCACACCCAACTCGCGCACGAAGTCCGCCTCCAGCAAAGGCTTGCCCGCCGACTTTGCCGTCTCGCTCACTACCACCTCCATCAGGTAGCGCCCCAGCTGATATGCCTGAGCGGGATCCGCCTGCGCACGACGGTCAGGCAAAAGACGCATCCCGATGGTCAGCAGATAGAGCATGCCAACCCCCGTGAAAATCAGCCCCAGCGGCGTGAACTCAAACATCCCCAACGGCGCCAGACCCCGTTGTTCCGCCACTCCGCTCACCAGCAGGTTGGTGGAGGTCCCAATAAGCGTGCAGACCCCGCCGAACATCGAAGCGTAGGAGAGTGGTATCAGCCAGCGCGAGGGACTCTGATTCGCCGACTGCGCCATGCTCAATACGACGGGGATCAACAACGCCACGACGGCGGTGTTGTTCATAAACGCCGAGAGCGCCGCGGCTCCCAGCAGCAACAGCACCATCGCCAGCCACGCACTCCGACGCCCCACCCGCTCCAGAACGCGCACAATCTGCTCGATAACACCTGTGCGACGCAGACCCTCGCTCAATACGAACATGCCCGCGATGGTAACCACCGCAGGGTTGCTGAACCCCTTCAAACCCTGCTCTGGGGAGACCAATCCACTCATCAGCAGGGTCACCAGCAAAATGAGCGCGACCACTTCGGGGGGAAACCGATTGCTGATAAACAGCGCTATCGCGCCAACAAGCAGCCCCAGCGTCAGCCCAATTTCCAGAGTCATCGTCAAAATGAATCGACGGGCGAGTAGCAGGCAGGGCGCGGCGGCAGGAGAGTGTAAAACGCGCTGGGGATTTCGGGCAGCTCCAGACCGAACAGCCAGGCGAGCGCCAGCGCAGGGGGCAGCTGCTGTGCCGCCGCCCGCGCCTGAGCGCCAAACTGCTCAAACGCCTCCCACAAACGCTCCAGCACACCAACCCGAACCATCGCGCTCCCCATCGGCTGAGGCGATATTTCGGGCAGAAGTGGACGCACCCACCGCTCCACATCACTTCGGGGCAAAAAGAAGCGCACCTGCTCCGCTTCGGCGCTCACCGCCATCTGGACCGCGAAACCAATCAGTTTCTGGAACGCTTCGGTATCATCGGGCGCGGCGCCCACCTCCTGAACCGAAATGGCGGAAACCCGGCGTGTGCCGTCGGGCAGCATACGATGGTGGGTCTCCAGCACGAGATAGCCGCGAGCGGTGAGCGGGTCCTCAGCGATGTAGAAGGCGCGTCGCCAGCTCGGGTCGTTCCAGCGTGTCCAGATGCGCCAGTAGGCGTCGTCGCGCACCACGCTCAGCGGACGGTCGGCGTAGGTCTGGGCGTACCAGCACTGTACCGGAGGCAAATCGTCGGGTTCGGCAGTGCGGAACCGCCAGCCGTCCAGAGCCACGGGCCGGGGTGTTGCAGTCCACAGGGGAAACGGCACCCGCTCCCAGCCCAGCCGCGCATAAAAGTCGTGGATGCCCGTGAACAGCAAGCCGAACAGAAAGTCTTCGGTGTCCATCACGCGCTGGGCATCGCGCAGCAGCTGGGTGGAGAAGCCGCGCCCACGGTATTCAGGCAGGGTCGCCACATTCGCAATCCCCGCCATGGGCACCGCTTGTCCGTTCAGGCGTACCGCGCGGCGCACGAGCTGCACCGCCGCGACCAGCTGCCCGCCCACCTCGCACACGCGCGTATATTCGGGTTTCCACAGTGGCTCTTCAAAGTAGCGCACAAAGTAGTCCGCGCCCGGCGAGAACACCTGCGTCCAGAGCTGCAGGCACGCAGGCTGCTCATGCGGCGCTATGGCGCGGAACTGGGGCGTCATTCGGCTTCTGGCTCTTCTTCGGCGTCAAACAGGTCATCCCCCAGCAGGCGCTTGCGGTCTTCTTCTGCCAGATCCTCAAGGCTCACCTCGCCCTCCACAAACGGGCGCTCTTGATCGTCCTCAGGCAGAATCTTCTCTTCTTCCTCGTCTACCGCTGCAGAAAGCCAGAGACTGGGGTTGACCTTACGGCAGTTATCACATACAAAGCGGATGGCAACCGTCTCGAACCAGAGCGGCACTTTTTCCAGCGGTTTGCCACATTCGGCACAGTGGATCATCGACTCGGAACCTCCTGTTGGCTGGTTTTCTGGGACTGTTTCGCTTTTTCCGCTTCCAGATCGCGCAGGTGCTGGCGATGAGAAAGGATGCCGTTCACCACCATAATCACGGCTGCGAGCAGGTAGAGCCACGCCAGGCGGGGGTCCACATCCTGCCCCGGGTCAGCAATCGCTTCGTTGCCACGCGCCAGCCCGATAATCCCTATAGCGAAGAGAATGATCGCAATCCAGAAGTCGGTCTTCTTCCACCAGCCCATGATGGGAAAGATTATACCTGAGCGGCAACCCGACACCAGATGTAGCAAGGGTAGCGCCAATTCACGCCACCACACTCACCTGCTCACCCACCGACATCAGTCGCGGCGGCACAGGGAACACACACACGAACTGTGTGCCCCTCCCTAACTCGGAGTGAACCTGCACGCTGGCGCCATGTTTTTCCAGCGCGCGGCGCACCAGCATCAGCCCAATCCCATTGCCGCCCTGCTTCGTCGTGACGGATTGCTCGAACAGATGGTCGCGCACTTCGGGCGGCAGTCCGGGGCCGGTGTCGCTTACCACCAGAATGGTCTGCTCCGGGTGTTCCACCCAGTTGAACTCAATGCGCCGTTCGCCGTGCCAGTGCTTCATCGCCTGAATGGCGTTCAGCGTGAGGTTCAGGAACATCTGCATGAGGTAGCGGCGATCGGCTTCCATCACCAGGGTGCGCGGGATGTGATTCACAATCTCCACTGGGGGGTTCATCAGGCGTGCGCCTGAGAGCTTCGCCACCTCGTTCACCACCGCCGCCACTTCCACAGGTTCTACCTTAAGCTGGCTTTCCTCGCGGGTCATCTCCAGCAGATCCAACAGGTACTGGTGCGCCCGGCGCGTGGACTGCCCGATGTTCTCAAAATATTTTTCCGATTGAAACGCAGGATCGCGTTTCGCTCGCATCACCCCCACATCCGCCAGCGACTGAATCGTGTTGAAAAAGTTTTTCAAGTCATGCACAATCCCGCGCACCACCTGTCCAATCGTACTCAGGCGCTCATGTTCAATCACTTGCCGATACGCGCTCTCCAGCTCGGCGTTTGCCTGCTCCAGCTCCTGAGAAAGCCGATAAATCTGCAGGTTCAAGTGGATCGACATCGCGACCGCCAGCACCCAGTATGCCATATTCCATGTGGGGACTAACGCTAAGACCCCATAGTAGACCAGTATATCCACCAGTACAAGAGGAATGATCACGCTCATCGCGCCCAGCGTGATTCGTGAGTCGGTGGTGAGCCGTCCCCAGTTCCGAAACACGGCTCCAAACGCCCAGATAAAATTCCCCAGATAGAGTAACGAAAAAGCCACTCCCAACCCGCTACTCTCGCCATGCCAGTAATAAGTGCCTATCAAAGGCAGATAAAGGCGCTTCAGTTCAGGCTCAATAACCCATCCCATCCCGCTGAAAGCGGTCAGCGGCACGAGCGAAAACCACAGCCAGCGTACCCCACGCCAGAGATTCAGCTGGTAGAGGTTGCTTATTATCTCCACAAAGAAAACGGCACATGCCGAAGATGTCAGGAACTGCGCTATGGTAAGCCAGTAAGCATTGGGAGGGGGTTGAGGCGTTGTTTGATAGAGAAAACTGTCCACCAGCGAGAAAATCAGGCTGGTGATGAGGAATCCCACGAGGCGGAGATTAATCGCCCGTTGGCGTGAGAGGTATGCCTGCAGGCTGTGATGCACGATCAGGTAGCCGTACAGCCCCACCGAGAGCCACAAAACCGCGCTGACCCATCCACAAGCCATGAACGTGCCCCACAGAACTTATTCCACAGGGCGCGGTGAAATTCAACCATGCGCCCGCACGCCCGCCTCCAGCGACGCCAGCAGGTCCAGAAACCGCTGGAAGTAGTCGCGATGAGGCTCCACTTGCTCTAAAGTATCGGCAAGCACGAGCGGTATCTTAAGGATTCGCGCGAGCGTTGCACCCACGCCACGCTCTGTGTGGCTCAGCACAAACAGCACAGGCTCACGACGGGCAATCCGAATCAACGCGTGCAGTTTTTGTAAGTTTGGCGGTGTTTCCTCATCAGGCTGAAGGCTTCCCAGCGAGCGCATGCCGAGTATTTCCGTTAGCGGACGGTAAGCGTCATGCACCGCGATATAGGCTTTGCCCTGCACGAGCGGGCGCAGGCTTTGAATCGCGCCCTGCAACTGGCGAAAGCGCAGCTGCGTCCGACGCCAGCCCGAACGCACCTGCGCATCGGCAAGCCCATCCGCCTGCGCCCACCCGTAAATGCGTTCACAGCTCGCACGCGACCGCTCCACATCGAGCCAGAGGTGCAGGCTCACGGATGCGTGATGGGGATGGGTGTCGGACTGAGAGTGGCTTTCCAGATGGGCTAACTCCATGATGGGGATCCGCGCGGGGCGCAGGGCGCGCCTGAGCGCATCCAGATAGCCCTCCAACCCACCCCCAATCGCAATAATCCGACGACAACGCACCGCCTGCTGTACCATCCGCACGGTGAGCGCCGCCTCGTGCGCGTCCACCCCACGCGGCTGGAGCAACCGAACCGGCAGGTTAAGCGCCCGAACCCAGTCGGCAATCACGCCCAGCGTCGCGCCATACATCCTAACCCTCGCGCATCTGCGGGAAGAAAATCACCTCACGGATGGAGTCGGTTCCCGTCAACAACATCACCATACGGTCAATCCCAATTCCCAGTCCGCCAGCAGGGGGCATGCCATACTCCATCGCATGCAGGAAATCCTCATCGTAGGGGTGCGCCTCTTCGTCGCCTGCCTGGCGCATCGCCAGCTGTTGTTCGAATCGCTCGCGCTGCTCCAGCGGGTCATTCAGCTCGGAGAAGGCGTTCGCGACCTCCTTGCCAAACACATAGCCCTCAAACCGCCGGGTGAAGCGCGGATTATCGGGTTCACGCTTGGCTAATGGAGAGGTTTCTATCGGAAAGCTATACACAAAGGTCGGATGCTGGAGATGCTCGGCAACACATTTCTCCAGCACCTTCTCGATGATACCGCCCACCGTGTCTTTGCGCTCAATATGAATGCCCAGCCTCTCGGCAGTCTGTGCGGCGCGTTCCAGAGTCTCAAAATCGGCTTCGGTGAGACCCGTACACTCGCGAATTGCGTCCATCAGGCGCACGCGCCGCCACGGCTGGCTGAAATCCACCTGCACGCCGTGCATCTCGAAGACCGTTGTGCCAAAAACGCGCTCTGCCACCGTGCGGAACAGGCGCTCCACCAGATCCATGATGTCTTCGAGGTTCGCATATGCCTGATAGAGCTCCAGCATCGTGAACTCCGGGTTATGGCGCGTGGAGATGCCCTCGTTGCGGAACACGCGCCCTATCTCGAACACCTTGTCGATGCCCCCAATCAGCACACGCTTCAAGTAAAGCTCCAGCGCGATTCGCAACTGAAATTCCCGCTGTAGAGCGTTATGATATGTGATGAACGGGCGCGCTGCGGCGCCGCCTGCCATAGGTTGCAGCACAGGGGTTTCCACCTCAATAAACCCCTCCGATTCCAGAAAGCGCCGGATTTCTGACACAATTCGGCATCGCGCCAGCAGGCGTCGGCGCGATTCGGGATTCACCAGCAGGTCCAGATAGCGCTGGCGATAGCGCTGCTCCACATCGTGCAACTCAAACCATCGTTGCTCTCCCTTTTCCTTCGGGAACGGCACCGGGCGCACCGCTTTGGCTAACAAAGTGAACTCCTGCACATGGATCGTAATCTCGCCCGTGCGAGTACGAAACACAAACCCCTTGACCCCCAGATAGTCGCCCAGGTCCCACAGGTCTATCCGGGAGTAGCGTTCGCCCAGTTCATCCGCCTTAAGATAAATCTGGAGTTTACCCGTAGCGTCCATCAGGTGCGCAAAGGTAGCGCGCCCCATCTGCCGTATCGAGAAGATGCGCCCCGCCACACACACCGTTTGCCCTTCCAGCGCCTCGTATTGCTCATGAATCGCTTCCAGCGTGTGGGTAATCGGATAGCGCTCTACGGCGAACGGGTCTAACCCCATCGAGCGCAGCTTTTGCAGTTTCTCGAGACGCACCTGCACCAGCGGATTCTCATCTTCAAAGTGCCGACTCATGTCAGGGATTGTACCCGAATTAGCAGGAATCGCCTGCAGGGCGTGGAAACAGGTTTCTTATGAAACCGCATCGACTATGGATTCTGACTATCGTGAGCGTATGCTATGGCGTGGTATCGGCGCAGGAGGTTCTAACTCTGGAGGGGGCAATCCAGCAGGCGTTGCAGAGTAACGGTCAATCCCGTGCGTTGTTTGAGGAGCGTGTCGCCTCGCGAGCGCGGCTGGAGTCCACACGCGCCAGCCTGTTTCCCAGTTTCGATATTGCCACCTCGTCCACACGCACGCGTGTGGAACAGGGCGGCGCCACCACCGAGCTGACCCAACGCCAGACCGCCCTGAATGTGGAATGGCTCTTGCTGGATAACGGCGTCCGCAACCTTCGCATTCGACAGGCGTCGCGCTCCAACGAGGGGGTGTTCTACTCCACACAGGATAGCTTACGCACGCTGATTTTGCAAACGGCGCGCGCCTACTTTGAGGTGCTTCGTCGTCAGGAGCTGCTCCAGGTCGCCGACGAGACAGTACGCCGCGCGGAAACGATTCTGCAGGCGGTGCGGGCGCAGGCGGAGGTGGGCACTGCGCCCGCCAAAGATGTGTTGCAGGCAGAGGCAGACCTTGCGAACGCCCGCGTGCAACAGATACAGGCGCGGAACGCCCTGCAGCTGGCGGAGACCGACCTGAAGCGCCTGCTCGGCTGGAATCCCGACAAACCGCTGCCTGCACTGCAAAAGGTGGAGAACCCCGCAACCACCCCAGGAAGCGAAAATCTGCAGGCGCTCTGGGAACAGGCGCGTCGCCAGCGTCCCGACCTGCGCGCCACAGAACTCTCGGTGCAGTCGGCTCGGCTCGCGCTGGAAATTGCCCGCATGAACAGCCTCGTGCAACTGCGACTCAGTGTGAGCGGCTTCCGCGAGTTTGACCCCAACACTCGCACACAGGGTCAAATCCAGATTCTGGCGTCATATCCCCTGTTTGACGGAGGGCTGTTGCGGGCGAATCTGCGCGAGGCGGAAGCCAGCTATCGCGGTTCCCTGTTCCGCCTGACCCAGGCAGAGCGCGACGCCTATGCAGAGGTGGAAGGCGCGTATCTCAGCGTGCAGGAGACCCGCGAACGCTTGAGCGCGGCACAGCTGGCGCTTGCCGCCGCCCAGCGCAACTACGAAGCCGCACGCGACGCCTTTCAGGAGGGCGCTGGTACACTGATCGAAGTGCTGACCGCCCAGCTGGCGCTGACCACCGCACAGACGAACCTCGTGCAAGCCGTTTACGACCTGGCGCTGGCAGACCTCCAGCTGCGCTATGCCACCGGCGCGCGCTTACCCGCCGAACCCTGAGGTATACTTAATCCGAAACCAAAACTGTTGGCACGAGTCTAACGCAACGAGGAAGTGATGCGGGTGTGCAATGGATGAGCGACGCGGATGAGTTCGAAGCGCTGGTCGCCACTTACGAGCGACGCATTTACAACCTGCTCCTGCGCATGGTCAACGACCCCGAAGACGCCGCTGACCTGACGCAGGAGACTTTCTACCGCGCGTTCCGCGCTTACGAGCGATTCCGCGGCGACTCCCAGCCCTACACATGGCTCTATCGGATCGCAGTGAACTTAGCCAACGACCACCTCGAAAAGCGCGCCCGCAAACGCAAACGCGAAATTGACTTAAGCACACTGGAAACCGATGAATGGGGCGAGCCGATAGAGTGGGAGCCAGTAGACCCCGGTCCCAGCCCCGAAGAGTATGTGCTGGAGCAGGAGCTGATCGAGCGCGTGCAACGCCTGATCCAGCAAATGCCGCCCGACTATAAGGAGATTATTATCTTGCGTGAATACGAGGAGATGTCTTACGAAGAGATGGCAGAGGTGTTGGGCATTTCGCTGGAGGCGGTTCGCAGCCGTCTGGCGCGCGCACGCGCATGGCTCCGCACACGACTTGCACCCTACATCTATCAGGAGGAGGATGAACGCTGATGTTCACAAAGCGTACAGTGGGATGGATTCTACTGATTGTTATGTGCAGTACGATGGCAGCCGCACAAACACGCCGAATCGAATCGGTTACGGTTCGCGGTCTGCGCAATGTTTCGGAAAATGCTGTGCTGACCGCACTTCGGCTCAAGCCGGGCGAAGTGTTTAGCGAGTCGTTGCTGGAGTCCGATCGAAACGCGCTGCTCGGCATGGGGCTGTTCTCGGCGGTGCGCCCCCGCGTAGAGCAGACCGAGACCGGCGTGCGCGTTCAGTTCGAAGTGGTGGAGAACCCGCTCATCAAAGAAGTTCAGTTTATCGGCAACACGGTATTCCGCAGTGAGCAACTGCTGGAGCTGATTCGCAACAAGCCCGGCATGGTGTTCAACACCAACTTTGTCCGCATCGATGCGGAAGAAATCGTGCGTGCCTACGCAAAAGAGGGGTACGCCGCGCTGATCGAGGGAATCGTGCCCGATGAAGAGACCGGCACCGTGCGGGTGTATATTACCGAATTGAAGGTCAGCTCCATCCGTGTGGAGGGCAACACGAAAACCCAGCCGTATGTGATTCTGCGCGAGATACGTACCAAGCCTGGCGACCTGTATAATCTCAATCGTTGGCAGCGTGACCTGAATCGTATTCTCAACACGGGCTATTTCGAAACCGTGCAGTATGAGGAGAACATCAGCGAGGGCGGCGCGACCGCCCTCATTATTCGAGTCAAAGAGCAGACCACAGGACGCCTGAATGTCGGCTTCGCGGTGGATTCGCGCCGTCGTCTGATCGGTTTGGCAGAAATCTACGAAACGAACTTTCGGGGGCGCGGGCAAACGGTGGGGCTAAACTTTCAGAGTACGGGCGGAAGACGCGGCAACAGCATCGAACTCCTGTTCAGCGAACCCTATCTCGATTCACGGGGCACGCGCCTTTCTGTCTCGCTGTATGACAAACTGGTCTACCGCTTCACCTCCAACTTCTTTGGAGGGGCGGTAGACCCGAATCTGGAGCAGCAATATGACGAGCGTCGTCGCGGAGTCTCCCTCAGCGTGGGGCGCGCCCTGAACGATTTCGTCTCGGCGACAATCGGCGTGCGCACGGAAGATGTGAACACGAACCGCGTCGCGACTTCCACCAGCGGCGGCTTCATTCGTCAGGACGGCTCGATATGGAGCCTGAGCCTGCGCGGGGCTTACAACACACGCGATTTTGACTTAGACCCTGCCACAGGGCAGTACCTCTCCCTTACACTGGAACCAGGGCAGACGAATATCCGCTCGGTGGAGCAGCAGTTTCTGGATGCGGGCGTGGTACGGTTGGGGCGCTCCAACTTCCTGCGAATTGGGCTGGATTACCGCTACTACTACTCACCGCAAGGACCGCGCCGCCAGCCCGACGACCGCCGCCAGGTGCTGGCAATACGCCTCTACTATGGAACTATTTCGGGCAACATCCCGTTTTTTGAGCAGTTCTTTATCGGCGGCGCCGAAACCCTGCGCGGCTACCCCGAAGACCGATTCTGGGGACGTAACGCCGCGCTGCTGAGCATAGAGTGGCGACAGCCCATCGAAAAGGCGTTCACAGGCGTGCTGTTCGTCGACATCGGGCACGCATGGGGCGGATACCCCACTGTCAA
This sequence comes from Armatimonadota bacterium, assembly GCA_037442385.1. Taxonomy (GTDB): domain Bacteria; phylum Armatimonadota; class Fimbriimonadia; order Fimbriimonadales; family GBS-DC; genus LDYB01. The sequence goes on along the minus strand of JBBIQJ010000003.1, from coordinate 23,978 downwards.
CCAGTTCACACAATCGAGTGGCTTCAAGCCGCAGGTGGGCTTCGGCTTCGGCATCCGCGTGCGTACCCCCATTGGTCCGCTCCGTGTGGACTACGGCATCGGGCGCGACGGCGGACGCACGCACTTCAGCATCGGGCAGCAGTTCTGAAATGGAACTTTCTGCGCCCCCGAAAGGTATACTTCGAAGGACATGGAGGTCAAAACGATGAAAACATGGATGCTTCTGACACTGAGTCTTGCCAGCCTGACGCTGGCAACCGCCCAGAACTTCGGCGTGATTGACGAACGCCGAATCATGGAAGAGTCTAACTATGTGAAAGCCGTCAGCCAGCAGCTTCAAGCGGTGCAAGCACGCTTTGTTCAAACGCTCCAGACCCTACAGGAGAGTCCTATCCTGAACGCGGAAGAGCGCGACACCCTGTTCAACCTGCTTCTGAAAGAAAACCCGACCGAAGCAGAGCGCCAGCAGATTCAGCAACTGATTAACACCGCGCGCCAGCGATCAGCGGAGCTGGCATCCCTGCGCCAGAAGAGCGAGCTGAACGAAACGGAAAAGACCGCTCTGGAGCGCTTCACCCAGATGGAGCGCGAAGGGCGCGAAAATCTGCAGGTTCGCGCCCAGCAACTGGAACAACAGCTCCAGCAGCAGGTTCAGCAACAGCGCGAGGCAACCGAGAAGCGCATCCGCGAAATTGTCGCTCAAATTGCCAAAGAGAAAAAGCTGGTGATGGTCTTTTCCAGTGATGTGGTCTACTACGCGGAGAACGATATTACCAGCGAGGTGATCAAGCGATTAGACGCACAGCAGCCCAATCAACGGCGCTGAGTTATTTTTCGGGAGGGAGCGCGCGAAGCGCTCCCTCCTCCCGAACCCTGCTTTATACCGTACTGGCTTTGGCTCTGCTGCTGGGGGGATGTAGTTCACGACCAGAGCCTGTGCAGGTTCGCTTACCACGCCCTGGAACGCCTCCTGCGGCTTCGTTCCCTGCCCTCCCCTCTCTGGCGGAAGAACTGCCCGCTACAGGCGCTATTCTCGATTCGATGGCTGTGCCCCCTTTGCCAGAATCCGTGCGCCAGCGCAGGCAAATTGCGCTGGAGAGCATCCTGCAACAGCGTGCGGCGGTACGCGAGCAACTGCTGGCGACCCGACTCGAAATCCTGTCCCAGCTGGAACCGCGGTGGCGTGCGGAAATCGAGTCGGAATACGACCTTGCCACCTTGTACCGCGAATGGGACGAGGCATGGTTTCAGGCGTTTCAGGCGTACGGACGGAAGCGGTTCCTGCCGTTGTTTGAAACGCTCTACTTCCCACCCGATTCACCCCGCTATCGGCAAGCTATGCAGCGGCTCGCCCAACTTGACCAACGGTTTGCTCAGCAGGAGCAGGCGCTCCAGCGAGCGTTTCAGGAGCGTATCCAGCGGATTGAGCAGGAGATAACCGTCCGCCTGCGTGCGAAACGGCGCGAGTTCGAGCGCCGGATGGAGCAGGAGGTAGACCAGATACTCGCCAGCCAGCCCGACTTGCGCGAACTTTACCTGCCTGTGCTGGAGCCACTCTCGCCAGCTGGGGCTGTGAAAATACAGATTCCGTCGCTCCAATTGCAAGTTTCGGGAGAAAACCTGAACACTGAGTTCGCCGAACGACGGGGGAGGGCACAGCGCATGCGCACGGAACTCCTGCGTCAACTGGCGCGGGAATGGGCAGAAACCCACGGGTATCGCCTCTCTGATTCGCCCACAGCCCGCGACGCGACAGCGGAGCTGGAGCGCTATCTCTCCGCAAGGTAGCGCAAAAGCGCGTAAAGCCAGTAGTGCCCCGCCGGGTGAGAGCGAAGCGTGCGAGGCGTATCGCCGTGTTCCCCTGCGAAGTGCAAAGTGGTCAATAGCGCTTTCCCCTTCCCTATCGTTTCTTCGTGCAGATAGGCGTGGCAATAGCCAGTGCGTGTGTCGATGCGCTGCCAGAGGGGGATGTACCGCTGTGCAGAGGGCAAGCACGCCTGAGGCAGGAGCGCATAATCGGTACTGAAGGCAAAAAGGCGCTCGTCCAGATGTTCGGGTATCCAGCCCAGCCGTTCCCAGACGGGGTGCGGCAGGAATCGATGGGTTGCCTCGCGCCAGAAGGGCATCGCCTGCGTGTGGCTTCTCAAGCGTGGCATCAACACGAGGCATCGCCCGCCCTGTGCCACCCATTCACCAAGCCAGTCCGGCAGCGTGGCAGCGAGCAGCACCGATTCCGCTTCTGGAGGCTGTTCAGAGCGTTTAAAGACCTCCGCGGGCAGGTCCCATTCATCAAAGTAAATTGCTGACTCGCGGAGGGCAATCGTGGGGAGCATTTCCCACTGCGGGCGCGGGTAGATGCCCCAGCGCCAGCGGTTCCGGGCAATCACTTCCCCTGCCCCTTCCACCTTTACCGCGAAAAGCGCGGGCGTGGGGACCGAAACAGCGGGCAGTGCCACGCTGAGCTGGCACAAAAACAAGGGCGGCTCGCCACAGGGAGCCTCCACAGAAACCGCTCCCTGCCCTGCCGGAGTCTCTCCCAGCCACAGCTCCCAGCATATTGTAAGGGGTGAAGGTAGCGGCTTGCCGAAGTGGGAGAGCAGAACGCGGGGGTGCAGTGTCTGCCCGCCGAAATGGTTGTAAGGGTCTGGGTTCGCGGGGCGGTCGCCCCCTGCCTGCCACACGCGACGCTGCGCCCAGTCTATCAGCACCACCGTGTCGGCGTTGAAGTCGCGATACGCCTCTAAGGAGACTTTTGGCTCGCCCAGTTCGTCCAGCAAGCCTGCCGTGGCAATAGGGGTATCTTTCAGCCCGGTGACGACATAGCCCGAAGTTCCCCGAAGTGAGCGCATCGTCTCCAGCACGATTTTGTGGTAAGCCACCATCTCCTTGCGCGAGTTTTCCACCAGCTCTGGCAGGGCGTCCCACAGCCCCTGCGCTTTCAGGCGGTCTTCCACATAGGGCGTCTCGTAAAACCAGCGCACACCCTTCGGGTTCTCTCCTGGGTCCTGCGAGAGCCACCAGAGATGCCGAGATGCAACCTTTTGGCGCAAACCTGTAAAATCGCGCATGGTATCGTGGTCAGCGAACTCGCCCTGAAGCCACGGCTGGGACGGGCGCGGCGCGTCCAGAAACGCGCGGAAAGTCGTACGGGCGAAGTGCGCGTCGCCGTAAAGGTGATAGTCCGCGAAGTCCGCATACTCCTGTAGCGAGCCGCCGTAGCATTCGCCCCCGCCACTGTTATCACGCACCATCAGGCTGCCTGTAAGTGCCTTGACCCGCTCATACAGCACGCGCAACCCCTCTGCGGGAAACCGCGCGGAAAGCTCGCAGCCCAGCGTCCACAGCACCACACAGGGGTGGTTCCGCACCCGGCGCACGATGGCTTCATATTCGGTAACCACCTCATCCAGCCGTTCGAGTGGAATCTGGGGAAGCCACAGAGGCAACTCCAGCCAGACGGCGACTCCCATCGTGTCGCAGAGCGTGAGGTACCAATCGGGCGGCACCCAGAGGCACGCCTTAAGCATGTTAAAACCTGCCTTTTTGAGAGCCATCAGCTCCTTGCGTGCCTGTTCGTGAGGGGGGTTCGGCGCGTGGGTGTCCAGATACCAGCCCCAGTGGAGCAGCCCGCGCGGGTAAAACGGTGTGCCGTTCAAACAAATCTGGCTCCCCTGCACCTCCACCGTGCGCGGTCCAAAAGGCAGGTCTACGCAGTGCGAGTTATCCCCCACCTCGACCCGACACCAGTAGAGCGTGGGCGTCTCTGGCGACCATGCCTGAGGTTCAGTGAGCGCAATAGTATGTTCAAACGCGCCTTGCGCCTTCAATTCCGTTTTATACTTGCCTGGGAGTTTCGGGGAGTGGATTGTGATGGAGAGCGGCACACGGCGTTTGCTCACCACGAAGCCTGAGAGGTGAACTGTGCCGTCCGCCTCGCCACGCACCCACAGATCGCTGAGCCACGCCTCGCCCGTCTCGAAAAGCCACACAGGCTGCCACAGTCCCCCGAACGGCGTGGCGACATACGGTAGGAACCCGCTCAGCACCTCTGGAACGGGGAACCGCGCGCCGCCGTTTTTGGTCATCTGCACGGTCAGGTGGTTCTCGCCCCGACGCAAGGCGCGTGTGATATTGAGGGTGAACGCATCCCAGATTCCGCGATGGGTTGCCAGCGGTTTGCCGTTCAGCGCGACGACAGCCTCATAGCTTACGCCGTCGAATCGGAGCCAGTAGCGTCGCCCTCGCTGGGGGTACCACTCGAACTTCAGGGTGTGCGTGTGGGGACCTTCAAAATCGCGGGGGATGCCCTGATCCTCCCACACCTGCGGGTCGGTCAGTTTTTGGGCGTTCGTGGGGCACAGGGGAGGCGGAGTCATCGCCCTCACTTCCCTCAGTCTAACACGGGGATTTTTTCCAGCTCTATCGCGGCTTCACGCGGGTTGGGCACAGGCTCATCGGAGACGATCTTACCGTCGCGGAAGCGCACGATGCGCTTCGCATGCTCGGCAATATCGGGTTCGTGGGTCACCAGCACAATTGTGCGCCCCTCGCGGTTGAGCTTCTGGAAGATAGCCATAATCTCCTCACTGGAGCGCGAGTCGAGATTCCCTGTTGGCTCGTCTGCCAGAATCAGCACGGGGTCCGTTACAATCGCGCGGGCAATCGCGACGCGCTGCTGTTGCCCACCTGAAAGTTCGTTAGGGCGGTGGTGCATGCGTTCGGCAAGCCCCACCATTTCCAGCGCGCGTTTGGCGCGTTCGGTGCGGTCGCGAACGCCCGCGTACAGTAGGGGCAGCTCCACATTGCGTAGCGCGCTCATGCGGGGCAACAAGTTGAAGGTTTGAAACACGAACCCGATATAGCGATTGCGGATTCGCGCCAGCTGGGCGTCGCTCATCTGACTGACAGGCTCGCCGTTCAGATAATACTCCCCACTCGTGGGGCGGTCCAGGCAACCAATCAGATTCATGAAGGTGGACTTGCCCGAGCCAGAAGGCCCCATAATCGCCACGAACTCGCCGGGCATCACAGTGAGGTCCACCCCACGCAGCGCATGCACAATCACGCTCCCCATCCGATAGTCTTTCGTCAGAGTGCGCACTTCAATAACGGGTTTCATATCGCCTGAAGTATACCCCAGCACCCGTGGGTTTCGGGGTTCTCACTCTTCCTGTTCCTCGCCGTCTGCCTCCGATTCGAGTGCGAACGCCGTTGGTAGGGAAGCAAAGGCATCCCACGCATGGTATACTTTTCGCATGCCAGCGTATCAGATGCCCGACGAGAAGGGCTACTTCGGACGCTATGGGGGGCGGTTCGTACCTGAAACGCTTATCCCTGCTCTGGAAGAGTTAACCGAAGCCTACCTGCACTACAAAAATGCCCCCGACTTCCAGCGCGAACTGAACTACTATCGCATCACCTACGCAGGGCGCCCTACCCCGCTCTACTATGCGGTGAACATGAGCCGTGCGCTGGGACACGATATTTACCTCAAGCGCGAAGACCTGTGCCACACAGGCGCCCACAAAATCAACAATGCGCTGGGGCAGGCGCTACTGGCAAAAAAGATGGGCAAAAAGCGCATCATTGCCGAAACAGGCGCGGGACAACACGGCGTCGCAACCGCCACCGCATGCGCGCTGTTCGGATTGGAGTGTGAAATCTATATGGGCGCAGAAGATATGGAACGCCAAGCGCTGAATGTGTTCCGCATGATTCTGCTCGGCGCCCAAGTGCATCCCGTCCGAAGCGGCACCGCCACCCTCAAAGACGCCACCAGCGAAGCTATCCGCGACTGGGTCACCAATGTGCGCACCACCCATTACATCATCGGCTCATGTGTGGGACCGCATCCCTACCCCATGATGGTGCGCGATTTTCAGGCGGTGATTGGGGAAGAAGCGCGTGAACAGATATTGAACTATGCAGGACGCCTGCCCGATGTGGTGCTTGCCAGTGTCGGCGGAGGCAGTAATGCGATCGGTATCTTCTACCCGTTTATAGAAGATGAGGGCGTGCGCCTGATCGGCGTGGAGGGCGGCGGCAAGGGGCTGGACACCGAGGAGCATGCCGCAAGCCTTACCGCAGGCGAATACGGCATCCTGCACGGCTCTGCCAGCCTCATCCTGCAAACCGAAGACGGACAGATTCGGACCACCCACTCGGTCTCCGCAGGGCTGGATTACCCCGGTTCTGGGCCTGAACACGCCTACCTGAAAGAGATTAGGCGCGCCGAGTATGTGGCGGTCAGCGACGAAGACGCGCTCTCGGCGTTCGCCTGGGTCACCCGCACGGAAGGGATTATCCCTGCGCTGGAGTGCGCCCACGCGTTTGCCTATCTCGTGAAACTCAGTGCAGAGTTGCCGAAAGGCTCGGTCGTTCTGGTGAACCTTTCGGGGCGCGGCGATAAAGATGTGAACCATGTCGCGCAACTGATTTACGACCGCGCCGACGCTACATCCGAAACACCCCAAACTTCGTTTCCGGGATAGGCGCGTTGCACGCCATCGAGATGCCGAGCGCCAGCACCGTGCGCGTGTCGACAGGGTCGATAATGCCATCGTCCCACAGGCGCGCGGTACTGTAGAAGGCGCTGCTCTCTTCCTCGTACTTCTCCAGAATCGGCTTTTTGAAAGCCTCTTGCTCTTCAGCGGACATGGTTTGCCCCTTCGCGGCGAGCTGGTCTAACTTCACCGTCAGCAGCACATTCGCGGCTTGCTCGCCGCCCATCACGGCGATTCGGGCGTTGGGGTACATCCAGAGCAGGCGCGGCTGATAGGCACGACCACACATCGCGTAGTTGCCCGCCCCATACGAGCCACCGATAATCACGGTGAATTGGGGCACCTGCGCGTTCGCGACCGCCATCACCATTTTGGCACCGTGCTTCGCTATCCCTTCGTTTTCGTACTTCTTACCCACCATGAAACCCGTGATGTTCTGCAGAAACACCAGTGGGATACGGCGCTGACAGCAGATTTCAATAAAGTGCGCCCCCTTGAGCGCGCTCTCTGAAAAGAGAATCCCGTTGTTCGCAATAATGCCCACAGGAAAGCCGTGAATATGGGCGAAGCCGCACACCAGTGTCGTGCCGTAGCGCGCTTTGAACTCCACGAAGCGGCTGCCGTCCACAATCCGGGCGATAATCTCGCGTACCTCAAACGGCTGGCGCAGGTCGCGCGGGATAATCCCGTAAATCTCGGCGGGGTCATAGAGTGGGTCTTCAGGAGGCGCCAGTTCGAAGGGATACTCCTTGCGGAGGTTGAGGTGCGCCACCAGTTCGCGGGCCATCTGGAGGGCATGGGTGTCGTTCTCGGCGAAGTAGTCAGCGACGCCCGAAAGGCGCGTATGCACATCCGCGCCGCCCAGCTCCTCCGCACTGACCACCTCGCCTGTGGCGGCTTTGACCAGCGGCGGTCCCCCCAGAAAAATCGTCCCCTGATTTTTCACAATAATGGTCTGGTCGCTCATCGCGGGCACATATGCGCCCCCAGCGGTACATGACCCCATCACGACGGCAATCTGGTGAATGCCCATCGCCGACATGCGCGCCTGATTGTAGAAGATGCGCCCGAAGTGGTCGCGATCAGGGAACACCTCCGCCTGCAGGGGCAGAAACGCGCCGCCCGAATCCACCAGATAAAGCGTGGTGAGGCGATTCTCCATCGCAATTTCCTGAGCGCGCAGATGTTTTTTGACGGTGATAGGGAAATAGGTGCCGCCTTTGACGGTGGCGTCGTTGGCGATAATCATGCACTCCTTGCCGTGAATGACGCCAACGCCCGTAACGATACCTGCGCAGGGCGCCTCGTTGTTATAGAGTCCATATCCGGCGAGGGGCGCAATTTCCAGAAAGGGGGTGTCGGGGTCTATCAGCGCCTGGATGCGTTCGCGGGCGGTGAGCTTGTTGCGGGCGCGGTGTTTGGCTAAGGCTTCGGCGCCGCCCCCAGCACGCGCCCATTCCAGTGCTTCGCGATACCGTTGCAGGAGCGATTCGTAATACGCACGGTTCGTCTGAAACTCAGGGTCGCTGGTACGGATCTGACTCTGCAGCACACTCATCGCGCTTTTGAGTTCACCGCGTGAGTTCGTACTCCTGCCGTCAGGGCTGTGTTAGCACTTCGCGCACTTTGGCGGCGAGCTGGCTCAGCGTGTAAGGCTTCGCTAGAAACGCCACGCCCGGCTTTAGCTCGCCCTGCTCGATAATGCTATTCTCCGTGTACCCTGAGATGTAAAGCACTTTCATCTTCGGGTGCGACGCTTGCAGGGTCTGGGCGAGCGCACTACCGCGCATCTGAGGTAGCACCACATCGGTAATCAGCAGGTCAATCGGATGCGACTGAGCAATTGCCATTGCCTCACTGGGCATGGTAGCCGTTTGAACGGAATAGCCAAGAGAGCGCAACAGCGCGGCGGTGGTCTCCAGCACATCGGGGTTATCTTCCACCAGCAAGATGCGCGCTCCGTCCCCCTGTGCAGGAGCCTCATTGGGAACTTTTTCCAGCGGCTGGGGTGCCTCGTGGACGCGCGGCAGATAGATTTTGAAGGTCGTGCCTTTGCCCGGCTCACTATAAACCCAAACATAGCCTCCCGCCTGGCTGACAATTCCGTGAACGGTCGCCAATCCCAGTCCCGTGCCCCCCTCATGGGTAGTGTAAAACGGCTCAAACAGATGGGGCAGGTGTTCGGGAGCAATCCCCTCGCCCGTATCGGTGATGGCAATCAGCACATATTCGCCTGGCTTGACCTGCCAGTGGCTTGCCACATAGGCATCATCCAGCACCACATTCTGGGTCTCAATCGTGAGACTGCCGCCGCGGGGCATCGCCTGTCGCGCGTTGGAGACCAGATTCACCAGCACCTGCTCAACCTGTGCGGGGTCCGCTCGCACGGTGCCCAGCTGCTCATCCAGGTAATAATTAAGTTTGATGTCTTCTCCCAGAATCTGCTGTAAAATCCCCAGCACGCGCTGGAGATGCTCATTCAGGCTCATAGGTTGGGGATAAATCACGCGCCGCCGCGCGAACGCCAGCAGCTGGCTAACCATCTGGCTGGAGCGCGCGACGGCATCCCGAATCTGCCGCAGATAGGACTGCGCGGGATGCTCCTCGGGGAGCTGCATTTGCGCCAGTTCCGCAAACCCACTAATTCCCGCCAGCACATTGTTGAAGTCATGCGCAATCCCGCCTGCTAGTCGCCCGATGCTCTCCAGCCGTTGCGCTTGATCAATCTGCATCTGCAGGCGTCGGATGTCGGTGATGTCAATCGCAAAGCCAATAATACCTTCCATACTTCCATCCGCTCCCCGCAACGGCTCCAGCCACACCTGAAATAGGCGCTTCTTGAACTCGTACTCGAACTCCTTTGGGACCCCCTGCAGCGCTTCTGCCAGGGCTTCAAGCACAGGAGTCGGGTCGTGAGGTGCCAGCACTTCCGCTACCGACTTTCCTGTAATTTGCCCGGTATCCAGATCGAGAAGCCTCAATCCCGCTCCGTTTGCCGAAGTAAACCGCAAATGGGAGTCAACGGTGCAGAGAATCGCGGGCAGCTGGTTCAACACCAGTTGCAGGCGCGCTTCTCGCTCACGAAGTTCGTCTTCCAGTCGTCGCTTCTGTTCGGAGTCCCTCTTGAGTTGTTCCATCTCCGCACGGAGCCGACTATTTTCGCTTTGTAGAGTCTCCAGTTCACTGCGCAGGCGAGCTTCGTCATCTGAGTGCATGCGATCTCCTTCGGTGCAGACCGTCAGTCCACTACCCTGAGCGCCGCGCCTGCTGGAAGTATACCCCACCGATGTGGAATAATCGCTCTGGTGAGATCCCTATGGCTGGCAAGAAGGAAAAAGCCCCAAAAGAAGGTGGCGAGAGCAAGGGCAAAAGCCCTATGCTGATGATTGTAATTGTGCTGGTCGCTGGATTGGCGGGCGGCATCTTCGTCGGGAAGAACATGATGGGTAGCAAGGCTCCGCCCGAACCCAAGCCGCCCAAAGTAGGCAGCACGCTGGACCTGGGCGAGTTCTTAATCAACCTGGGCGAGGATTCCTACCTGAAAGTCGGCGTCGCAATCGGTCTCAAAGAAGGCATCGATGGCGGACATATGAAGGAAGAACTCCCCGCCCTCAAAGATGCCGTGCTGATGGCGTTCGCGGGGCGCACCAAGTCCGAGCTACATTCGCTCGAAGGCAAGTACAAAATCAAGGAACAAATCCGCGAACGCATTAATGAAGTGCTGGAACACAAGACCCACGAGAAAGAGAGCGTGCTGGAGGTCTATTTCACCGCCTTCATCACGCAGTGAGAAAGCGGGAGGTTGCAAACGCATCAACTCGTGGGGTTTAATCAACGAGTGCAGATTGCCATTATCGGCTTGGGAGGCATAGGGGCTTCGGTCGGGCTGGGGTTAGGTGCGCTCCCGAAGCCCCTTTTTGAGCGGCGGCTCGGTTATGATATGGACCACCGCGCTTGCGAGGGAGCGCTGTCCATCGGCGCGATCGACCATGCCGCCGTCAGCCTGCAGGAGTGTGCTCAAGCAGAACTGATTTTAATCGCCACACCGCCCGCCGCTTTGCCCACGCTGTTTGAGCAGCTTGCCCCACACCTTTCTCCCGCGCATGTGTTGACAGATACGGCAAGTGTGAAGTCGCCCGTGCTGAATTGGGCAAGACAGCGGCTTCCTTACCCGGCGCAGTTCGTAGGTGGGCATCCAATTGCAGGCACGGAACATCATGGCTGGGAATCGGCTCGGCACGACCTGTTTCACGGCGCCCAGTGGGTACTAACGCCCACATTCGAAACCCACCTCGATGCCATCGAGACAGTATGCCAGATGGCGCTTCATCTGGGGGCAACCCCTGTACTGATGGATGCCGAGGCGCACGATCGCGAAATGGCGTTATTGAGTCACCTGCCCCATGTGCTGGCGTTCAGCCTACAGTCGCTTGCGGCGCAGTCGCCGACACACCTGGCAGGAGGGGGCAGCTGGCGTTCCGCGACACGCGTAGCGCAGAGCGACCCCGCTCTGTGGGCGCAAATCCTCACCCTCAATCGCGAGGCACTGCTGGAGTGGCTTGCCCACCTGCGTACCCAACTGGATGCCCTGGCAGACGCCCTCCAGAAAGGCGATATGGAGGCTGTGGAGCGCCTCCTCCAGCAGGCTAAATCGCGTGCTGAGTGAAGGCGCTGCCGTCAAATGAGAGCAGAACCTGCTCGTCGTCAATCCAGGTTTCCAGATGAACGGGGCGTCCCCAGAGCTTATAGATGTAGCGCAAGCACCGCGCCGTGCGCTCGATATCGATCGGTTTGCCATCGTAGTGGTGTTTCAGGTAAAGCTCGCCCCGATGCTCCCAGTCGCCGTCCTCCACCGTAATCACAGGCACGCCGAAGTTGGTGAGCTGGTCTACAAACGCATTTCTCACCTTACGCCAGTCAGTTTCATCCACCACCCACACCAGCTCGCCGTCGCGCTCTTCCACGCGATAGGTGTAAAGATCCAGCTCGCGCACCAGCCGTTCGGTCAGATATTTATGCAGGAAACTCTGATCGCACTCCAGCTGGCGCACCTCAAAGATTTTCTGTAGCCCCTGCCCCTTGGGACGCTCCACGGGATAGCCCATCCAGTCGGTTTCGTACTCTTCGGGGTCTACTTCTCCGTTCCAGCGCCGCTCGATGTCGCGGAAGATTTTGTAGCCCACATAGTAGGGGTTGATACTCAGCCGTGAGCCAGGCTGAATCACCGATGCGTGCATCTTGCGGAACTGGACATGCTCATCGGGAGTAAGGGGCAGGTTTTCAAGAATACGCTCATGCCAGAATGTCGCCCAGCCCTCATTCATTATCTTTGTTTTAATTTGTGGCAAAAAGTAAATCATCTCCTCACGAATCATACTGATAATATCGCGTTGCCAATCTTCCAACACACGCGAATAGTCGCGCAGGAACAGCAGCAAATCCTTCATCGGTTCTGGGGGGATTTTCTGCTTACGGGGTTCAGGCTTGGGTTTGGGCTGGACCATGTAAAAGATGTCCTCATAAGTATCGCCTGTGGGAGCCTCTTCGGTGGGCTGGGCTTTGGGGCGCGCCCCGCTTTCGTAGGTAGGCAGAACGGGGTCAATATGCTCCTCTATTGCCAGCACGGCGTCCAGAAACTGCTCCACTACCAGCGGTCCATAACGCGCCTCATAGTCGCGGATCCGCTCGGCGTGCAGGCGCGCCCGCTCGATCATCTTACGGTCGGTATGCTCGAAGTAGATGTTGTTTTTGAAAAAGTCGGAGTGCCCATACACATGGGCGACGACCAGCTTGTGCGCCAGCATGTCGTTCACATCCAGCAGGAACGCCTGCGCGGGGTCGGTATTGAAGACCAGCTCATAGATTCGGCTGACGCCGTACTCATACATCGTTTTCTGCACATGGTAATCACGCCCGAAGGTCCAGTGGGAGAAGCGCGCTGGCAGCGCGTAAGCGCCCAGCTCGTAAATCACATGCGCAGGCACGACCTCAAAATGCACGGGATAGGGATCCAAGCCCAGTTCCAGGGCTTTTTCGTAAATCATCTCAATCCAGCGTTCCAGCTCGGCGCGTTCGCTCTGAGTCATCGGTTCCTCATCCCCTATAATAGGATACTCCATGATTATCGGTAAGTTCCCTTACTCCGTCGAGAGCGGTGGGTTTCAGAGGTATACTCCCCCTGATGCGTGAAAGCGACCTGATTGCCCGGATTGCACAGATTGCAGGGGCGCCTCCTGACTCGCTGACCCTGGAGGTGGCGACGGGGATTGGGGACGATTGTGCCGTGCTGCGCATCAAAGGGCGCACGCTCTTGCTTACTGTGGACATGCTGGTGGAAGGAGTGCATTTCCGCATGGACTGGACGGACGCCCACGCGCTGGGCTGGAAAGCACTGGCGGTGAACCTGAGTGATATTGCCGCGATGGGGGGAACGCCTGCAGTGGCGTTGTTCTCATTTGCGGCGCCGCCGCATCTGACCGAAACATGGCTCCCCGAGCTGGCATCGGGACTGGCGGCGTGTGGGCGTCAGTATGGGTGTGCGCTGGTGGGAGGCGACAGCAACCGTGCGGAGCGAGTGGTGCTGGACATAACCGTGCTGGGCACAGTAGACGGCAAGCCTGTTTTGCGCTCTGGGGCGCAGCCAGGCGACTGGCTGATGGTGACGGGCGCGCTGGGCGGAAGCCGCGCTGGCTTGCACGCACTGCTGGAGGCGAACGCTCAGGGAGTTGATTTGTCTCCGCATCTCCAGCCAGTGCCCCGTTTGCGAGAGGGTCAACTTGCGCGAGCAGGGGGTGCCAGCGCAATGATGGATCTAAGCGATGGCTTGGCAGCCGACCTACCCAAACTGCTCCAGGCGTCAGGCAAGGGGGCAATCGTTTTTAAGTCAGCCATCCCTGTTCACTCGGTGGCACGTGATTGGGCGTTTTCACATGGCGAAGACCCTGCTCTTTTTGCCATGCTGGGTGGCGAGGATTACGAGCTGCTCTTCACCGCCCCGCCAGATGGCGCCAGAGAACTCGCCTCTCGCATCGCGGCTGAAACGGGCACGCCCGTAGCCAAAATTGGGGAAATTACTGCAGAACCCGAACTCTGGCTGGAAGACGAAACGGGACAGCGCCTGCCGTGGACTTTTCACGGTTGGGACCATTTTGGATGAATCGCAGGATAAATCACCATTCTTTAGAATCTCTCAAGTTATGAGGAGACCGCATGCACGCTTTGATGCCTACTGGAAAGAAGCGGTGCGCACCTTCTTTCCCCAGTGCATACGCTTCTTTTTTCCGAGTTTGTATCGCTTGATTGACTGGAAACGCGGCTTTGAGTTCCTGAATGTGGAGCTGCGCCGCGTGCATTCGCCCTACAGCAAAGGGCGCCGACCCGATATTGTGGTGCTGGTTCACCTCAAAAACGGCAACTCGTGTCTGCTGGTAGTGCATATCGAAATCCAAGTTCAGCCTGACCCCTTCTTTGAAGAGCGCATGCTGGACTACTATCTACACCTGCGCCTGACCTACAATAAAGAGGTCATCTGCCTGGCGATACTAGCAGATTCGAATCCGAACTGGCGCCCACGACGCCTGCATAAAAAGATTGCCCAGTTCCAGCTGGTGTTTGAGTTCATGACCGTCAAGTTGCTGGACCTAGACCCCCAGCGATTGGAACAGAGCCGCAATCCAATTGCGGTCATCACGCTGGCACATTTGAACGCCCTGCGCCTGCGGGGCAATCCCGAACTCCTGTTTCAGGAAAAGGTGCGCATGATACGCAAACTGCTGGAAGGTGGGTATACTAAACGATACATCGCGGAGCTATACGCGGAGGTGGACGCAATCATGGCACTTCCCAAGGAACTGGAGCGTCAGGTGGCAGAAGTCGTGCGAGAGGTTCAGCGCAAGAAGCGCATCCGCCGGCTCACCAGCCTCGAGCTGGTAGCGCTGGAAGAAGGCGCCAAGAAGGGACTGCAACAAGGACTGCAACAAGGACTGCAACAAGGACTGCAACAAGGACTGCAACAAGGACTGCAACAAGGCATTCTGCAAACGCTGGAACTGCGATTTGGGGCTGTACCTGAAGCAGTCGCCTATCGCCTGCAGCAGATAACGGACCTCCAAACCTTGCATCAGCTGCATGCGGAGGCTGTCAAAGCGCCGACTCTGGAAGCGTTCGAGGCGGTGTTAGCTCAGCACATAGAGTCGCCTACCCCTCAAACAGAGTAAGCTGGCGCGTCGTCTGTTGAACCATCTGCGCCAGCCGCCGCTGGGGCGCAGAGAGTGGATACTGGGCGAGGTTCTCAAGCGTAGCCCACTCCAGCTGGGTGTAGGTCTGTGAACGAGGTGTGCCCTCCTGGTAGAGGCAGAGGTAGCCGTAAAGCTCAATCCGTGAATAGGTAACAGCATGCCGCACACAGCCCAACATAGCGTAGGGGATTGCCCGCAGTCCAACCGCCTCCGCTGCCTGAATCGCAAGCGTCTCGATACTCTCTCGTTGGGTTCGCGTTGTGCGCGGGAATTCCCACAAGCCGCCCCAGAGTCCCTGTTCGGGGCGTTTTGCCAGCAACACCGAGCCATTCCGCAGGATAACCGCTGAAACATCCACCACCTTCCGAGAGGGTTTGGAAGGAGCAGACTCTGGCACTGCTGTGGGCTGACCGCGTGCATAAGCGGCGCAGAGCGGTTGTAAGGGACACTGAGAACACGCGGGTTGTGCTGGTGTGCAAATCGTTGACCCCAGTTCCATCAGCGCCTGATTGAAGTCGCCGGGGCGCTCTGGGTCCACCAGCTCGCGTGCTATTTCCCACAGTAGTTTGTGTCCTGCGCCCTGCTTCAGATTACCTTTGAGCCAGAGCAGACGCGCCAGCACGCGCGTTACATTGCCGTCCACCACAGGCTCTGGCTGCTGAAAGGCGATGCTCGCAATCGCGCCTGCAGTGTAGGCTCCAATACCGGGCAGCTCACGCAGTTTTTCGGCGGTGCCGGGGAATTGCCCCCCTGCCTGCACAATGCGCTTTGCGGTCTCGTGCAAGTGTCGCGCACGAGAATAGTAGCCTAACCCTTCCCAGTAGCGTAACACTTCCTCCAGCGGCGCCGAAGCCAGCGCTTCTATTGTCGGAAACCGCTCCACGAAACGCTCGAAATAAGGAATCACGGTGGCAACCTGAGTTTGCTGCAGCATCACCTCAGAGAGCCACACATAGTAGGGGGAAGGATTGTCGCGCCACGGCATAGGACGGCGATTCACCGAAAACCATGCCAGCAACCGCTCCCGTACCTGCGCTACCCAGATGGGGTCTAATGGCTCTCTGTTACTGAATTGGCTCATAGTAGACCACAACGGGACAAGGCGCGTGCTTCAGTACATAGGCGACCGTGCCCAGCCCCAGCGGATTCTCCATTGGGGTGAGATGGCGGTGATCGGTCATCACTAACAGGTCTGCCTCCAGTTCCTCTGCTTCGCTAACCAGCCCAATCCCAGCGTCGCGTGCTTGAACCAGATCAGCCGCGACGGGCACCCCTTCCGTCTCGGCGATATGTTCCGCTTCCAGCAAAATCTGCTCCGCCTCGTGTGCGCCGGGAGGTTCGGGCGCGTCTATCTCATGGCTGAAGCTGACCACCAGCACATACACCAGCCGCAGGTTGCTCCGTGTCTGTTTCGCAAGGCGACACATCCAGCGCAGAACGCGCTTGTCATGCTCTGTGCCCCGATACGCCATCAGAATCGTTCGCATCGCTATCGCTCCAGGAAATAGCGCACCGTGCTGACCACGACTTTGGGTTTCTTCATCAATGCCAGACGCACCATCCACGCCGACTGGTTATGGAGCAGGTGATGCCACCATTTGCGTGGGTAGAATTCTGGCACAATCACCGTCAACTGGTCTAACTGCTCCTTCTCGATAAGCTCGTCTATATAGTCTTCTATTGGCTCAATCAGGGAGCGGTGTTCGGAGTCGATGATTCGCAGGGGAATATCGGGCACATAGGTCTGCCACTCTTTTTGCATTTTTTCGGCGGCAGGGGTCATCAGGCGCAGTTCGGGGGTTTCATCGGGACCGCGCTTCAGCACGCGCCGATAGACGGCAGGTGGGCGGGGATCCACATTGATGTGGAGCGCTTCGATATCTTCAGGGTTTGCCAGCTGGCGGGCGTAGTCCAGGGCTTTCAAAACCCCCTGATGTACGCCAGGCACCAGGACCAGCACCTTATGGCGCATCGGGCGCGGTGGGGTGGCTATCGGACGCAACTGCTCTTTGATTTCCATATAGTGCCCGTGTACCTTGTACAGCAGAAAGATAACAATCCCAATTGCGACCAGCGTAATCCACGCGCCATACCTGAAGTTCACGATCAGCTGGGTCATGAACACCAGAAAAGTCGTCACGGCGCCGAAGCCGCTGATGAGCATCGCCACCTGCCAGCGCGGCGGGCGTACTCGCACGAAGCGGCGCGCCATTCCTGCCTGCGAAAGTGTGAACGAAATAAACACGCCCACAGCATACAGGGGAATGAGCGCATGGGTGTCCCCGCGGAAATAGATAATCAACAGCGCCGACAGTACCCCCAGCAGGATAATCCCGTTATTGAACACGAGGCGATCGCCAAGATTCGCCAGCTGGCGGGGTGCATAGCGTGCGTTCGCCAGAATCGACGAGAGGCGCGGGAAGTCTACATAGGCGGTGTTCGCTGCCAGAATCAAAATCGCAGTTGTGGCAATCTGCACCACATAGTAGAACCACCCGAACGGTGTGCCTTCCAGCACTGCGCGCGCCATACGCGAGGTCAGCGTCTCCACAATCTCGCCATGCTCGTTCACGCGCGGCAGCACCTGGTAATAGGAAGAGATGTAGGTAATCCCCAGCACCAGCCCCGAAAGGATGAACGCCATCAGCAGTAGCGTCTTCGCGGCGTTGCGTGGGGCAGGCTCTTTGAACGCCGCCACCCCGTCGGAAATGGCTTCCACTCCTGTCAGCGCGGAGCATCCCCGCGCGAACGCTGTGAGTATCACCAACAGGCTTAGGCTTGTGAGGGTGCCAGGATAGGGTTCATACGGTTGCGACTCCACATCACCCGAGAAGCGGCGCACTAACCCTACCAGAATCAGTAGGGCAAAAGTCAGCACAAAGCCGTAGGTTGGGGGGGCAAAGACAGCGCCCGACTCGCGTGCGCCCCGCAAGTTCACGAAGGTCATGAATGCAATAAACAGCACGCACAGCAACACCCTGTAGGGGAGCATTCCGGGGAAGGCGGAAATAATCGCATTCACGCCCGCAGCGATACTCACCGCTACGGTCAGCACATAGCCCACCAGCAGCGCCGACGCTGCCAGCAATCCCCAGAACTCGCCCAGATTCTCACGCGCCACATTGAACGCGCCGCCCCCTTGCGGATAAGCATACACGGTCTGGCGGTAAGAGAAAACCACAATAAACAGCAGCGCCACCACTGCCAGGGAAATAGGAAACGCCATGCGCAACGCCTCTTCGCCCGCCTGCCACAGCACCAGTTTCATCTCTTCGGTGGCGTAGGCAGACGAGGAAAGCGCATCCGAGGCAAACACAGGCAGCGCCAGCCACACCGCCAGCCGCTCATGGCGCGCCCGCCGAGTGGACAGCGGCGCACCCACAATCAAACGCCAGATCCGCCCTAACATCGAGTCAACCGAAAGGAAAGTATACCCGTTGTATCCCCTCACGCCCCTTGAAATTCCGCTTGCCGTCGGGTACAATTAACCCCGTCGGGGCGTAGCTCAGCATGGTAGAGCGCTCCTTTCGGGTGGGAGAGGTCGGCAGTTCGAATCTGCCCGCCCCGACCATTTTTTATGGGATAATCGCGTACTTCATGCCCTCACCCCTGTCCAGCCGCTCAAAAACCTCCCTGATTTGCCGAAGCGGATAGGCTCCGCTGATAAGGCGCTCTACGGGCAAGCCCCCTTCCTTGAGGCGCTCCAGCGCCTGAATGGCGTCCGCAGTGGTCAGGTGGAAGCTGCCCAGCAGGGTCAGTTCATCATAGTGCAGGGGTTCCGCAGGCAGACACACCGTTTCGTCTTTCGCCAGACCACTGTAAAACAGCACTTTGCCCCCAGGCATGCACCATTGCGGGGCGAGTTCCCACATAGCGCGGGCGCCTGTGGCTTCAATCACGGCGTCAAAGCGCTCTGAGGGGACATCCTGCGGATTTTCCAGCACCCAGATGTGCGCTCCCAGCGCCTGAGCCAGCTGCAGTTTTTCTGGACGGCGTCCCACCATTACCACCTCGTAGCCGCGCGCCTGCGCCTCCATCAGGTGCAGATAGCCCATCGTGCCAGAGCCGAAAATCGCCACGCGCTTGCCTCCAATCGGCTCCAGTAGCCGCCATGCATGAATCACGCACGCCAACGGCTCAGCAAACGCCCCCCTCATTGCCGACACCCCCTCCAGGGGAAACACATGCACCTGCGCCACACGCGCGTTTATCAGCAGGTACTCCGCATACGCGCCCAGCACCACCGCCTCAAACAGGTTCCGACACAGGTTTGGGCGCCCGCGCTGGCACATCTCGCAGGTCCCGCACGGCGCAGTGGGCATCCATGTTACCTTTTGACCTACCTGCAAATGGGAAACGCCCCCCCCCACTGCCACAATCTCCCCTACTCCTTCGTGTCCAAAGGGGCCGAAAGGGAGCTTCGCGTGCCCGCGACGGTAGGTTTTCAGGTCCGTGCCGCAGGTCAGCGCCACCTCCACCTTTACCAGCACTTCGCCAGGGGCAGGCGATGGCAAGGGAACTTCACGCAGCACCAGCTCGCGCGGCGCCAGCAACTGTGACTGAAGCATACTCATAGTGTACCCCCTTCGGGGTAAACTATCTTCGATGGAACAACAGGCGCTCACCCCGTGGATCGAAACCCAGCCCTTCGAAGTGCGCTACGCCGAGACCGATGCGATGGGAATCGTCTACTATGCGAACTATCTCGTGTGGTTCGAGGTGGCACGCGGGGCGTTCTGTCAGGCATACGGCATTGATTATCAGGCAGTGGAACAGGACGGCACGCCGCTGGCAGTGGTGGAGGCGTACTGCCGCTACCGTTCACCAGCACGCTACGGCGACCGAGTGATTGTGCGCGTGCGCCTGACCGAACTCAAGGGTAGCACGATGCGCTTCGAGTATCAAATCGTTCGCGAGGGCGACCAGCGCCTGCTGGCAGACGGCTGGACACGCCATGTATGGATCACCCGTGAGGGCAAGCCCACCCGATGCCCCGAAGCCATACGCCAGAAAGTTACTGGCTCTGAAAACGCTCCTTGACCGCCGGGCGCGTCGCCACAATCAGCACCACAATCGGGTAGATTAGACCAATGGCAGACGACACATAGTTCGAGGCAGAGCGCGGGGTTCCCGTTCGCTCATACACGGACGCCAGCACCGTCATATCCAGAACCAGCGACAGGATGTTCCAGCCGATTGCGAGAACCGCATAGGCGACCATCAGAATCCAGCCCATCGGCTTCATCATGATGAACATGATGGAACCAATCAACAGCCATAGCGATAGCAGTATCATCACCAGAGCGGAAACCATCGTGAACCGCGCATAGGTTGGATCCTGCAGGAGCGCCAGCCCTGGAACCGCCTGTCCGCCTTGCGCTTGTGTTGCCCCACTGAGCAATCCCGCTCCTGCTAACCCCAGAACGCCACAGCAAAGCCCCAGCACTCCAAGCACGATTCCCAGTATCCCGATCACCAGCACCGATGTCGGTCGCATAGCCTCCTCCCGTATTGCGTTGTGAGAACCAGTTTCGAGAAAACTGCCTCGACTCCTGCAAGAATTTACTCCAGAGTTTCCAAAATATCGCTCAATCGCAGGCGGGCGACGCCAGTGCAGGTATCCGCGGCGCCATAGTAGAGCAGCGCCTCGTCGTCGCGTAGCAGAAGCCCCGTCGGGAAGATGACATTCGGCACGAACCCCTCTCGCTCGAACGGCTCAGTGGGCACGAGAATCGGCTCATGAGACACTTTCAGCACGCGCTCTGGCGCTTCGGCATCCAGCAGCATTGCGCTGGCGGTGTAAGTTCCCACGCCCGCCTCGCCGCGTGCTTTACGGTTCGCGTGATAAATCTCCAGCCAGCCTTCGGGCAGACGCACCGGCACGGTGCTACCGCCCACACGGTCGTTCTCCCACTCGCGACCACCCCCATAAAGCGGGCGGTGGCGCCCCCAATCGATTAGGTCGCGAGAATAGGCAATCCACATTTCGGGTGGATGGAAGTGGGTGTTGGGATTTGGGCGGTGCAGAGCGGCATACTCCCCATGAATGCGTTCTGGGAACAGCAACACATCTTTGTTTTCAGGCGGGAAGATAATCCCGTGCCGTGTGAAGTGCTGAAAATCCCCCGTGGAGGCTAAGGCGGTGCAAGCGCCGTGAGGCGAAACCGCCACATAGGTGAAGTAAAACCGCCCATCGAGCGCGGTGATGCGCGGGTCTTCCACGCCATAGGTTTCCCATCCGGTTTCGGGCAGGAAGGTGGAGGTAGGCGAAATCGACTCCACACGGATGCCCGTGCTATCCAGCCACGCCACTCGCAAATGCGACACGAAAGTGAGGCGGATGGCGCCTGTTGTACGCAGGCGCACCACGCGCGGGTCGATCGGCTCCACCTCCGATTCGGGAAGCCAGTCCATATGAGGGGTTGGCTCGCCTGGCGCATAGCGTGGTAGCCCCACGAAGCCAGCCCGATGTTCGCGTGGAGTTTCGGCGACGCGTACCAGCAGTGCCACACGCTCCCCAACCGCCGCTACCCCCGGGTTGAACACACTCACCACTCGAAAATCAGGATGAGAGGGGGGCACTTCTTCAGGGCGCAGCAGGCATACCGTGGCAAGGCGTGGGATTGCCATTGCTCAGCCTCCAGCCTCGAACCGCTTCTGAAGACGCTGAATCGAAAGCGCGCGACCCGTTGTGCGATCCAGATCAATCAACACGCCGCACGCCACTAGAGGGCTGCCTTTCGTCACTTCCAGCCGAATGGGCAACCCCGTCAGAAAACGCTGGAGGCTCACCTCCATGTCCATCCCGATGGAGGAGTTAAACACGCCGCACATGCCCACATCGCTGATGAAGGCGGTACCTTTCGGCAGGATGCGCTCGTCGGCGGTCTGCACATGTGTGTGGGTTCCCACAACCGCGCTCGCACGCCCGTCCAGATAGGCAGAAAAGGTGGCTTTTTCGGCGGTGGTCTCCGCATGAAAATCTACAAACACAAAAGGCGTATCCAGTTGTGCATAAATCTGGTCAAAGGTGCGAAAAGGGCAATCGGCGAGTTCCATGAAGACCCTGCCCGCCATCGAGATTACCGCGAGTTTCTTGTCCAGCACCTCGAAGAAGATGACGCCCTTGCCGGGCGCCATGGGCGAGTAGTTCGCAGGGCGTGCGATTCGGGGGTCGCTGTCCAGAAGGGGATAGATTTCCTTTTTGTCCCACACATGGTTGCCCATCGTGAAGCCCGCGATGCCCAGCGCAAACAGCTCTTCGGCGACCTGAGGGGTCATGCCGTTGCCGCCTGCCGAGTTCTCTCCGTTTGCCAGGATAATATCAGGCGCGTAGCGTTCGCGCCATTCGGGAAGCACGCGGGCTATTGCCTGTCGCCCTGGACGCCCGACAATATCGCCAATAAACAGGATTCGCATTGGCAGGTATTATACCTCTCGGATGCGGGCTATGAGGGCACGGGTGGAGTGGTTCGGCTCGTAGGGCAGAATCACGACGAAGCCGCCGTAACCCACCACCGTTTCCGCTTCTGGCAGGTCCTGCTCTGTGTAGTCGCTCCCTTTGACATAGTAGTCAGGCTGAACGAGCTGCAAAAGAGCATTCGCGGTCAGTTCGGGAAAGATGGTTACGGCGTCCACGCATTCCAGCGCGGCGATGAGCTCGGCGCGTTCGGCTTCAGGCACAATCGGGCGACCTTGCCCTTTGAGCGCACGCACCGACTCGTCGCTGTTGACGCCCACGATCAGCAGGTCGCCCATCGTTTTCGCCTGCTCCAGCAGATGCAAATGCCCTACATGCAACAGGTCAAAGCATCCGTTGGTGAAGACCAGCGTTTTGCCCTGCGCTTTCCACTGAGCCACCCGCTGGGCCAGCTGTTCACCGGTTAGAATCTTTCGGGTTGCACGGCGCATGATGGTCAAAAGAGAAGAGGGTTCCCAAGTCTCGCGGGAACCCTCCCGGAAGCGATACGGCTCACTCTTCGGTTTTCTTGCGGTTCTTTTTGGGCTTGTTCGAAGAGTCGTCGCCGCTGGCTTCGTTAGAAGGCGCATCAGAGCCTTGCTCCAGCTCCTCCTTGAACAGCGTGCCCAGCGTCGGCTCCGATTCCGCAGGCTTAACCGCGGCAGTCGCGGCGGCGGTGGCATGCTCAAAGCGCGGCACAAACACAGGCTTCACAAATCCTGTGCCTGCAGGAATGAGCCGACCGATAATCACATTCTCTTTCAAGCCGACCAGCTCATCCACCTTGCCGCGCACAGCCGCCTCTGTCAACGCCTTGACCGTACGCTGGAACGACGCCGCGCTGAGGAACGACTCGGTCTGTTGCGCCGCTTCCGACACGCCCAGCAGCACCCACTCCGCAATCGCGGGGCTGCCGCCCTCGGCGATGACCTTGGCGTTCGCGTCTTCAAACACGAAGCGGTCCACCGTCTGACCGGGCAGGAAGTAGGTGTCGCCAGGGTCCACTACCTTGCGCTTGCGGAGCATCTGGCGAATGATGACCTCGATATGCTTGTCATCGATGTCCACGCCCTGCGCCTTGTAGACCGCCTGAATCTCCTGAATGAGGTACTCCTGCACACCGCGCACGCCGCGCAGGCGTAGCAGCTCGTGCGGATTCAGCGGACCGGGCGTGAGGCGATCGCCGGGCAGTACCTTGTCCCCAGGCGCCACTTCCAGCGAGCCTACAGGCGGCACGAGAATCGCGTCCAGCACCTGCACCTTTTCCACGCCCGCTTCCATCAGGCGGTTCACATGCGCGGCGCGGATCTCTTCCATCGCCGAAAGCAGGCGCTCGCCTGTGGCAGGGTCTTCAATATCGTCAAGGCTCATCTTGCCTATTAGCATCTCGCCCACGGGCAGATTCGCCTTCAGCACGACCCAGCGGCGCAGGCTGGTACGCTCAATATGCACCACTTCGCCTTCGTAGTCCACCGTGATGGCTTCGCCCTTGGGTTTGCGCGCCTCAAACAGCTCTTCCACACGGTTAATCCCCGTGTTTGCCGGCTCCACGAGCTTGCTAATCTTGCGCAGAGCTTCCCGCAGGCGTCTCTGCACTTTTTCTTCCGTAACCTCCGTGTCTGCCTCAAACTGCTCAGGAATCGGGCGATCCAGCAGTTTGCTGGCGACTTGCAGCAGCACGCGCCGCTCGTCGAGGCTCACCTCACGCGAGAGGTCGGTTAGTCCGCGCTCCTCCAGCTCGCTGGTGGCTTGCAACAGTGTACCTGTAGAGCCGCGCTA
>JBBIQJ010000002.1:0-45963 GCA_037442385.1 Armatimonadota bacterium | reverse complement strand
CGCGGTGCTCTGGAAGCCAACGGCGTGGATATGTATGTCATCTGTATCACCGACCCCGCCAGCTTCGTCGCCACCACAGTGGGCAGCGCAGGGTTTGACACCCAGCTCTGGCTGTTCACCTGCGACGGAGTAGGACTTGTGGGGAATGATGACTACAACGGCTTACAGTCCCGCATCGACAACACGCCTGGATGTATCACCCAGGCAGGCACCTACCTGCTGGCAATCAGTCGCTACAACCGCGATCCTGTAGACGCGAACGGTTCGCCGTTGTGGAGTTCAAGTGCGCTCTCCTGCGCAGATAACACGAACCCGATTGCGGACTGGACAGGCACAACCAGTGCAAGCGGAACCTATCAGATCCAGCTGGAGGGCGCCTACTTCGTGAGCGAGCAGGGTTGCGCAGGCGGTGGCGGCTGCGAGGGTGATGTGAACGGCGACGGTACTGTGGACGATGCCGACCTGCTTCAGGTGCTGTTCGACTTCGGCTGCTCCGGCTTCTGCGGTTCGTCGGATATCAACCAGGATGGCACTGTGGACGATGCCGACCTGTTGATTGTGCTGTTCAACTTCGGCTGCGGCGCGTAACTGTAGCCATTCTCTCTCGGCAGAACCCCCCGGATCGGGGGGTTCTGCTTATTCTGCTACCCTGTTGTCCCCTTGACAACAGGACGCTCCACCAGGTCTCTCCTGCGACAATGGCTGCCCGCGTTCTCCGCCAGGAGCGCACAGGCGTTGCCGATTTCACATTGCGCCAAGCAAGACAAGACGCCCCGCCCTCTATCCTCGCAACGGGATGTCTAAACCGCCCAGTGTTCCTGGCGATAGCCCATGTCCCAGAACATCCATTCGTAGCGGCTGGTCATGATGAAATGCGTGCGCATCGCTTCACGCTGGGCGTCGGTGAGCGTCTCCGCCACCGCGTCTGTCATCGTCAGCACCTCGCGCACCACACTCCCGAACTCTTCGGAGGCGTAGGTGTCAATCCAGCGCTGGTAGAGTGGGTTGGGCGAGTCGTGTTTCTCTAACTGCTTGCCGACCTCCCAGTAAATCCAGTAGCAAGGCAAGATGGCCCCCAACGCCTCATGGAACGGACGCGCGTAGCACACCGCCAGCAGGTAGTGCGTGTACGCCACGCATGTGGGCGCCATCGGCGCCGCGTAAACTTGCTCGGGTGTCAGCCCGAACTCCTTGAAAAAGCCCTCGTGCAACGAACGCTCTACCAGAATCGCCGTCTTCGCATGCTCGTTGAAGGTTACTAGCCAGTCGTCATAAGGGGCTTTGGCGGCAGCGAGGCTCAAACACTGGGCGTAGTACCGCAGGTAGTGTGCATCCTGAATCACATAGAACTGGAACGCTTCGTGGGGCAAACTGCCGTCGGTCAACCCGATGAGAAACGGATGCTTCAAAATCGCTGCGTAAATTGGCTCTATGGACCGCCAGAGCTGCTCGGTGTAGCGCATAGGGCGATTGTACCCCAAAAGCGGATTCTTCCTGCCCAAAATCACGCGCAGGATGCGCGTGCTACTTCAGCTGACGCAGGTCGGCTTCGTGGGGCGGAAGCAGGACGGCTAAAGCTGCGCTGTCGCAAGGCTTCGCATTCCACCTCGTGGCACGATTCATTTCACCGCATGGGGCGCGGCGACCGCGCCCCTACGCATGCTGGTACGGACGCGGTTCCCGCGTCCTGTTCCGCGAATCCCCTGTTCTTTGCGACAGAGCCGAATCTCCCGTTGCAGGTTCACCTGCCTGTTAGCGTTTACTGCGGCGCGGCAGGCACAACCTGCACTTTTATCTCCTGCCCGTTGCGCACGATAGTGAACTCCACGGGTTTGCCTGGCTCCATCTGATCGTAGAGCTGGGTCAGTTCCTCGATGCTCTTGACCTGCTTGCCCATCACGGCGACGATACGGTCGCCCGCCTTAAGCCCTGCCTTTTCGGCAGGTGAGCCAGGCACAACTCCGCCAAGCAACACGCCGTTCGCCTCGCCCGAATATTCGGGGATAAGCCCAATCCGCACGCGGAATCCCGCACGGGCGCCCGTCGCAGGCGCAGGCTGGCTGGGACGGCTGAAGGCGATGCGCTCCTCGCGTTGTGCCAGGTGGCGCGCCACGCGCTCCACTATCGCCACCACCTTCGCCTGACCCTCGTAGTTAATCGTGTCCCATCTATCCGCAGGACGGTGATATTCGGGATGCATGCCCGTGAAGAAGAACAGCACGGGGATGTCTGCCATAAAGAAGGAGGTGTGGTCGCTCCCGCCGGTGCTGGCCTGGCTCAGGTTAAGAGTCAAGCCGTCGGTGTTGGCCGCCTTGACAATCTCTTCCCACTGAGGCGAGCTGCCCAGCCCGCTGACGGAGAGGCGGTCTTCACGCAGGCGTCCTATCATGTCCAGATTGAGCATCGCCACGATTTTGTCTCTGGGCACAGTGGGGTTGCGCACGAAGTAGGCGGAGCCAACCAGACCCTCTTCTTCGCCCGAGAAGGCGATAAACAGGATGCTTCGCGGCAGCTTCTCGCGCTGGAGCGAGAGGATTCGCGCCAGCTCCAGAAGCCCTGCCGTGCCCGAAGCGTTATCGTCGGCGCCGTAGTGAATCTCGCCTGGTTCAAACGCCAGCGAGCCGACCTCGCCGTAGCCAAGGTGGTCATAGTGCGCCCCAATCACGAGTATCTCCTCGCGCTTGTTGGGGTCCGCACCAGGTAAAAATCCGATTACATTGCGAGCAATCCCCTTACGCGGCTCCAGCTGAACCGTCATCACCACTTTTACGGGCAGGGCGGCACTGACAGGCTGTTTGGTCTCGTTGATGCGCTTGACCGCCTCTTCTACTGTCAGGTTCGCGGTTTTGAGCAGGCGGTTGGCAACCTCCGTATTGACATTCATCACCGCGCCGGAGACAACGCTCGCCCTCCCGCGCATACCCAGCGGTAGCAAGGGCTGATTGGGCAGGTTCAGCAGAATCACGCCTGCCGCGCCCTTCTCGAACGCCGTGCGGAGTTTGTTCGGGATTCGCGCCACGCGCTGCGCCATGCCCGCATCCATCCATTCGGGCGCGCCGCGCAGAATCGCAACAACTTTGCCTTTGACCTCGACACCCGCATAGTCGTCATAGGCTGGCTCCTGCAGGTTCAAGCCATACCCCACGAACACCACCTCGCCTTCGGTGGTGGTGTTCTCGCTCAGGTTGCTGGGACGGAAGGAGTCGGCAGGCACTTCCCAGCGGTTGCCGTTGGCGAACTCCACACGGAACGCGGTGCCTTTGCCTGTTGTATAGCCGAGGGTCATCTCAAAGTCCTGAAAGTAGCCCTGCGTGCCCTTTGGCTCCAGCCCATACTCGGCGAACATGCGCGCGATGTATTCACCTGCCTTGTGTCCGCCGGGGGCAATCGCCAGACGCCCCTCCATTTCAGGCGACGCCAGCGTCTTCACATGCGATTGCAGGTTGCTCACCGAGGCGGTGGGCACATCCGCGAGGGCAAACGCCAAAGCGGTGAGTAAACCGAGCCACAAACCGATTTTTCTCATAGCGACCTCCACTGGGTACAGATGGCAAAACGGCGTGTTTGTTTCGCAAAAGACACGCGCACGCCTGTTGAGAGTATACCTTTTGTCTTTTCAGAAGTGCCAGTCGATATCGGTAACTTCTTTCGCGTGTTCCTCGATGAACTGGCGGCGGGGTTCCACTTTGTCGCCCATCAGCGTGGTGAAGACGCGCTCGGCTTCCATCGCGTCTTCTAGCTGCACCTGCACAATCACGCGCTTTTCGGGGTCCATTGTGGTGTCGGCGAGGTCTTCGGCGTTCATCTCGCCCAGCCCTTTGAAGCGCGTCACCTGCACATTCTTCTTCTTGACCTTCTTGAGAATCTCTTCCAGCTCCTCTTCGTTCTGGGCGTAGTAGATTTCGTCTTTGCCCACGCGCACGCGGAACAGGGGCGGCTGGGCGATATAGATGTGTCCTGCCTCAATCAGAGGGCGCATGTAGCGGAAGAAGAAGGTCAGCAGCAGGGTGCGGATATGCTCACCGTCCACATCGGCATCGGTCATCAGCACGATACGGTGATAGCGCAGTTTGGAGATGTCGAATCGGCTATCGGATTCGCCGCTGGAGTTGCCGTTGGCGTCGACACTGATGCCTGTGCCGAGCGCGGTAATCAGGGCGCGGATTTCCTCGTTTTCGAGGGCTTTGTCCAGTCGCGCTTTCTCCACATTCAGGATTTTACCGCGCAGGGGCAGCACCGCCTGGAATCGGCGGTCGCGCCCCATTTTGGCGGAGCCGCCTGCCGAGTCGCCCTCCACAAGGAACAGCTCACATTTGCTGGGGTCGCGCTCGGTGCAGTCGGCGAGTTTGCCAGGCAGCGAGCCGCTATCCAGAGCGCTCTGGCGCTTGACCAGCTCGGCAGCTTTGCGGGCAGCTTCGCGGGCGCGCTGGGCGGTCAACGCCTTCTCCACAATCTTGCGGGCAACCGAGGGGTTGCGCTCCAGATACTCACTGAACGCCTCGCCCACGATGGAGTTGACCAGCCCCTGAATCTCCATATTGCCGAGCTTGGTCTTGGTCTGACCTTCAAACTGCGGATGGAGCAGCTTGACGGCAATCACGGCGGTCAACCCTTCCAGCACATCGTCGCCTGAGAAGTTGGGGTCCTTTTCCTTGAGAATTCCTGCCTTGCGGGCGTACTGGTTAATCACGCGGGTCAACGCGGTCTTGAAACCAGTAAGGTGCGTGCCTCCTTCTACCGTGTGAATGTTGTTAGCGTAGGAGAGCAGGGTCTCCTGATAGCCTGTGTGATATTGCAGGGCGACCTCCACTTCGGTGTCCTCGCGGGCGTTGCGGAAGTAGACCACCTTATGGATGGGGTCTTTGTTCTCGTTGAGCGCCTCCACCAGCGCGGCGATGCCTTTGGTGTAGCGGAACACTTGCTTCGGCTTCCCGTTCAGCTCGTCTGTGAAGGTGAAGGTAACATTCGGATTGAGATACGCCAGCTCGCGCAGGCGCTTGATGAAGAGGTTCGGGTCGTAGCGATAGTCACCGAAAATTTCACGGTCGGCAAGGAAGCGCACTTTGGTGCCGCGCTTTTGCGTGGGCTTGACCTTCTTGAGGGACGTTACGGGCGCCCCGCGCTCGAACTTCTGATAGTAAAGGTAGCCGTCGCGCGCGACTTCCACCTCCAGCCACTCGGAGAGCGCGTTCACCACCGACACGCCCACGCCATGCAGTCCCCCTGAAACGCGGTAGCCCCCACCCCCAAACTTGCCGCCCGCGTGGAGCATCGTCATGACCACTTCCACGCCTGGCAGCCCGACTTCCGGGTGAATATCCACTGGAATGCCGCGCCCGTTGTCAATCACTGAGACGCTCTGGTCGGCGTGCAGAATCACATCGATGTGGTCGCAGTGTCCCGCGAGCGCTTCATCGACGGAGTTGTCCAACACCTCCACGAAGAGGTGATGGAGTCCGCGCGGGCCGGTGTCGCCGATATACATCGCGGGGCGTTTGCGCACCGCCTCCAGCCCCTTCAGCACTGTAAGCTGCTGGGCGGTGTATTCGCTTTCCACCGCGCTCTGGAGACCGTTCGTGGAGTCGCCAATCACCTCCACGCCTGTGGTCTCCACAGGAGATTGTGGCTCCGGGATTTCCGTTTTCGCTGTTTTACGCTTGACCGCCATCTGCTTCCCTGCCTCCAGATACTACTGATTGAGTTTCAGCATGATTATACCCGCTGGCGTTGCTTCACCTCCAGACAAGGGCAGGAGCTGGATGCTTGCGAGTAAACCCTGAAATACAGAAGGCAAGGTGTAGCCGATGACGCGGGGTACAGTGAAGCTTGTGGAACGCGGAGAGAGCTTTGATGTGACGATAGGGCGGTTTGTGGTGTTAAGTTAGTAAGGAGAGTGTAAGTTGTGATCCCTCCACAGAAAGCTCAGACGGAGTGTTTTGTGCCATAAATTCGTTTACGCCCGAAGTGTAAACCTTTCGAATGCGATTTGCCCTTTTTTCGCCTTTTTTCGCGCGTACCCTTTGACAAAGCCGTCAACGATGTGATATACTCCATTTACACTCAGAGAGGGTGGATAGGGCGGGGGTCTCCCCGTCCGTCCACCAAATGCATTAGAGGAGGCTAACATGCGAGATCAATACAAGCGACGCTTGGAGTACGATAGCAGAGAGGTTGCGGACATGTTTCAGGATTTGCGTGCGCAACCTACCTACCCTGTCATACAGGGCGATCCGTTGCTGCTACTCTACGACTGGAGGATATTGCGCGGTGCGTACAGGAGCAGCCAGTGGACGAGCGCGAATCGTTGACAATTCTGGAGGTAGTCGAGGAGGCGCAAGAAGCCCTCGTTGACTTTTATGACGCGATACTGCAACGACTGAATGCTTCCCGACGATTGTAAACGAAAGTGTAAACGATTTTATGGCAGATAACACGGATGCGTACAGTGAGGCAGATGCAAAAGTCGATTCGGGCTGGCGTGTTGATTATGCTGGCGTTTGCTAGCCAGATGCTGGCAAATGCTTTCGCTTCTGCAACAGGTTCATGGAGCGTCAAAACATTTTGCTGCTTGGGGTTAGGCGGCGAAGAGATTCCATTTTCAGGGGAAGCACGTTTGCCCGTCCTGCTCTTCGAACCCGAACGGGCTGTCACAGTGCGGTTTTCTCCTGATCTCCGAGAATGGCTCCAGACAGGTGAGACGCTGGTGATTGTCGCTGCTAACTGCAAGATACTGGAGCGCTCTGCTCAGTCTATGGTTATAGTGCCAACTTATGAAGATGGCGCAAATCATGGCTATCTCTGGTTTTATGCCCGCAAGTCAGATTCCGAAGAGCGTCTTTTGGGTACGCTCCATTTCGCCTCAACAAAAATGGGTGTGGATAGCGAAGACGATCTGGTAATTGACCCAATGAGCATACGCGACTTACCTGCGATGGTTGACGAGAGTAATCGCCCAATAGCCTCTGTTGGCTTCCCCGTTGAGGGGCATCTCGGCTGGATTCTCTTTGAGCATGGAGATTTCGAGGGGGCTGCGCCAGATAGGGAACGACCTGGAATGCCAAAGTGGGCTGAGGCAGTGATAAGGGTACCCCCAGGAACAAAAACCTCTCTTATCCCCCCTTCAGCAATGCCGAGGCGCCCCAGAGACTGTGATGGCTTCGTGAACGGACGCAAACAAGTCGAGGGCGAGTGGATTGTTGTCAACCGAAGGCGCACCGGAAATCTTGTGCGATGTGGCTCGATTGACAGCCAGGTTGGGAGTACGAAAACCTATCGCCTATGTGGTCGTGCTGCAGTGGAGTTTGCTGCGAACTTCGGCATTCGATTGCCAATGCCTGGTGGAAGGGTTGATCTGGGAGACATTAAAATCGTCGGCGAGATAGGAGGTTGTATCACTATCACCGTTGTTAACAATACGAACACGAGAGTAGATATTTTCTGTCAAGTCTATGTGTTTGACCTGATCAAAATCAGGGATATTTTCTGCTGCGTCAATGGGCAGGTGCGTCTGTGCGAGCGCTGGGTCTGTTGGGTGACAGTTACCCGTCTCGAGCAGACTATTCCTGGCATCGGCGGTGGGATCACCATTCCACCCAATATTGGACCCGTTGGAGATGCCTTCCCCTGCCAAAGAGCTCACTGAATCTGGAGATTGCACACAGTTGGGGCGGCAAGTGGGTTGCCGCCCCTCTGTTTATCGGTTCAGCAATGTGCCCACATAGCGGAGCGCCTCGTTGGCGCAGATGGGGCAGTAGCCGCCCTGTTCCACCATGCGGTTGACCACCTCGTTGATTTTGCGCAGCTGTTCGGGGTCGGGCGTGCGTGCGGAGGTGGTAATCTTGACCACATCTTTGAGGTCGGCGAACAGTTTGCGCTCAATGGCTTCGCGCAGGCGCTCGTCGCTGCCAATCTCGAAGCGGATGCCGCGCCGCGCCAGCGACGCCACAGAGCGCATAATCCCCTCACGGAACTCGCGCTTGGCGTTCTCGGAGACGCCAATCTGCTCCTCGATGCTCCGCATGAGCTTCTCGTCGGGGTCTACTTCCTCGCCCGTGATGGGGTCGCGCACTTTGGTCTTGTTGCAGTAGGCGTCCACATTATCGAGATAGTTCTCCAGCAGGGTGTGGGCGGCTTCCTCGTAGCTGTAGACGAAGAAGCGCTGCACCTCTTTCTTGATGAGTTCGTCGTATTCCTTGCGCACATCGTCCAGGAAAGTGAGGAGCTTCTTGCGCTCCTCCTCGTTGCTGGTGTATTCGGTCAGCCCGTCGCGGATGGAGCGCAGGATATCGATGGGCGTGATGCACTGGCGCCCCTTGACCATCGCCGCCGAGAGGCGGTTGAGAATGAATCGGGGTGAGACGCCGTTCATGCCTTCGTCGGGGTACTCCTCACGCAACTCTTTTACATGGCGCTGGTCCCAATCGCCGACCTGACGCTCGCCGTCGTAGAGTTTCATCTTGGTCATCAGCGACATCCCGCTCTTCTTGGGGGGTTTCAGGCGGCTCAGCACGGCGAACATCGCCGCCACCCGCAACGCATGCGGCGCGATATGCACTTTCGAGAGGTCCTGGGTTTCGTCGCTGAACTGCGACTGCTGGATGAGCTTGTCATAAATCCGAATCTCTTCCGAGACGCGCAGGTTGTAGGGCACTTTGACCACAAACATGCGGTCAATCATCGCCTCGTTCTCCTTGTTGGAGAAGTAGGCGTTGTATTCGTACTCGTTGGTGTGCGCAATCACCACGACATCGGTGTAAATCAGTGCGAACCGCCCGATTTTAATCATCTGCTCGCCCGCGACGGTGTTCAGCTCATAGAGGAAGCGCTTGTCCGCCTTGAGCATCTCGATGAACTCCATGAGGCCGCGGTTCGCCTTGTTCAGCTCGCCGTCGAAATTGTAGACGCGCGGGTCCGATTCCACGCCAATCTGGGTCAGCAGGTTCAGGTTCACGCTCCCCGTCAGTTCGGAGACATCCTGCGATTTGGGGTCCGAAGGCTTGAAGGTGCCGATTCCGACGCGCTCACGCTCGGAGAATTTGATGCGCACGACAGGCACATTCTCGATGTTTTCGCCCCACTCGTGCTTGAGTTTCCACTGGCACACGGGGCAGAGGTCGCCCTCGATATGCACGCCGAACTGGCGCTTGAAGTCGGCGCGTAGTTCTTCGGGCACGAGATGGAGCGGCTCTTCGTGCATAGGGCAATCTTTGATGGCGTACACGGCGCCCTCGTCGGTTCGGGAATAGCGCTCCAGCCCCCGCTTGAGCATGGTGACCAGCGTGGACTTCCCCCCACCGACGGGCCCCACCAGCAACAGGATGCGCTTGCGCACATCGAGTCGGCGTGCAGCGGGCGCGAAGTATTCCTCCACCAGCTGCTGGAGCGTGCGCTCCATGCCGAACAGTTCTGAGGTGAAGAATTGATACTCGCGTGGTTGCCCCTCGCCACGCTCTTCCACGCCTGCGCTGAGAATCATGTCGTAGACGCGCGCGTGCGCCAGGTTCGCCACCTTCGGGTTCTTCTGGACAATCTCCAGATAGTCCCGAAAAGTGCCTTCCCATGTAATCTGTTTTTCCAAACGGCGCTGCTCTTCTATCTGGCGCAAGAAGTCCGATGCGCTCATCGTTTTACCCCCTTGTTGGGTCGGGTGCATCACACATTGCCCCCCGCAGGACGGCTCTGTCGCCACTCCCACCATGATTATCGGTTAGACTCTGCGACGCCTGCAGGGAGTTCCATGCTTTCAGGGGAAATTGTTCCATAAATCCCGAGCCAGTTGAAAACCGCCTTGTGGGGAGCGACGCTGCGATACACCCAATTGTCAAGGACACTTCCCTGCAATGCAGGGCTTCTCCATACAATTATACTACGAATTCGCGGGGAAGCGAGTTTCGCTCCTGCCAAAACTGGGCAATTTGGGGGTAAAATTGCTCTGGTGATTCGGGGATGTCCAGAGCGGTTGCGCACAAATCCAGACGAGCCCGCCGACTTACGGAGGAGCAGTTTCTGCGTCTGCCCGACGACGGGCGCAAATATGAACTGGTCGACGGGGAGGTCAAGGAAGTGCCTGCAGGACATGAACACGATGTGATTGGAGCTGAGTTGATTGCTCGCATGGTGCCTGCTGCAAAGGGGCGCGGCTATGTAGCAGGTTCGCAGGCAGGGTTTCGCATGGCGAACGGCAACATTCGAAGCCCCGATGTCGCCTTCACTCTCAAAGAGCGCCTCCCCGATGGCAAACCCGCCAAAGGCTTTGAGCATGGCGCCCCTGATCTAGCCGTGGAAATTGTTTCCCCGAACGAAGATGTCGCCGACCTGCTACGCAAAATTGGGGAGTATTTTGAGTCGGGCGCCAAACAGGTATGGCTGCTGTTCCCAGAAACGCGCACCGTGAATGTGTATACCGCGCCGTTTGAGGTGCGCACCCTCTCGGCAGAGGAGGAACTCACAGGAGGCGACCTGCTACCTGACTTTCGGTGCAAGGTGAAAGAGTTGTTTGATTTCTAAAGGGTTGTCAAATCCGAAAATCGTCCACTTTCAGATTGGGGAACGAGTAGTCGGTATACTCGCGCACCGAGTAGAGTCCCTTTGAGTCATAATACTCAATCCGAATGGGCATCGAGTCGTTCACCTCGACCCACAGTACGACGCGCGTGTAGGGGTCGTCTTTCGGGGCGAAGGCGACTCGGAAGCAGTCCCGGTTGTTGTATTTCACGCGCTGGACGGGTTCGGCTTTCGCTCCCTTAAAAAGCCGCTGGAGGTCGTTTGCAATCCACTCCAGATCGGTTCGGAAAAAGTCGGCGACTTCGGGGTCGTCAGGAGCATAAGTGCGGTGGATAATCCCCTTGCGGGCATGCACTTTGCTATCCTGGTCGGGGTTATAGATGAGCACTGCGCCGTTACTGAACAGGTCGCGCTGGATGATGGTGAGCTTGCGGTAGTGGGGTTTGAGGAACTCCAATTTGTAGACCTGCCTGGCGCCCATTTTGCCTGTGCTGGGGTCGCGCTTGAAGTAATCCCACTGATAGGCGTAGGCGCGAGTGGCTTTCGCCTTCTGCATGAGCCGATTCAGCACCGCCTGGGGCGTGGGCAGACTTTGTGCCCACCCCAGCCCCAGCAGAAGCATGATTGCCAGCGTGGTTCGCATGGTTCAAGGCACCTCCGCGATAAACTGCTCCAGATAGCGCTTGCCGATGAGGAAGCCCTCTTCGCGTCCGACCGCGCTATCTTCGTGTTCGATAGACAGCACGCCGTTATAGCCCACACGACGGAGCGCGCCGATATACTCGCCCCAGCGCACCTGCCCCAGCCCTGGGATCACATAGCGCCACCAACCTGTGCCCTGATTGCCCACATACTCCAGTCGCTGGCGCATTATCTCGGTGTCTTTCGCATGCGTGTGGAAAATCCGCGATCCGAACAGGAACACGGCGTTAATGTAGTCAATCTGTTGCCACAGCAGATGGGAGGGGTCAAAGTTCAGCCCGAAGTTGGGATGAGGCACAACCTCGAACAGTCGCTGCCAGTGGTCTAACGCCTGGATGTTGGTGGCGAACCAGTTTTCGAGGGCGATATTGACGCCGCGCTCGCCAGCGTACTCCGCGAGGGGACGAAACACCTGAGCGCAGTCTTCCTCGATGGTCTGCATCTTGCTCTTACCTGGCACCGGGTGCCCCGCGAGCGTGCAGACCACCGAAACGCCGAGTGCGTGGGCAATCTCAATCGCCTTACGCACGCCGTCGTTATTGCGCTGGCGTTCGGTGGGGTCGGGATGCGTGTTGTTGGTATAGAACGCAATCGCCGATAGTCCCACGCCCGTTTTGTCCATGAGACGCTTAAGGGTGTCCACATCGGGCGATTCCAGATTCAGGTGCGGATGACCATAGCCGCAGGCGAGCTCCAGCGTTTTGAACCCGTGCTGGCGTGCGAACTCGAAAACCCTCTCCAGAGCTTCATTTCCGAAAGGCGCGGTGAGTATTCCAACATGCATCGCTTTCTCTCCTCACGGAGAAAGTTTCTCGGCAGGGGCGGGTTTTCCTGCTCTGTTGCAAGGAGGCACATTCGCCCCTGTGGCATGGCAGACCTCGCCGCGTGGGGCATGGGGAACCGCGCCCTCCCCATGCCCGTACGGACGCGGTTCCGGCGTCCTGTTCCCAAATCCCCCGTGCTTTGCAACAGAGCGGGTTTTCCTGCTATCCGCCGCTGCCGAAGTTGAACAACACTGTGAGGAGGTCGGCGTCATCCACCACGCCGTCGTTGTTCAGGTCGGCAGGCGAGCCACTCTGTCCGAACGCGAACAGCACGGCGAGCAGGTCGGCGTCGTCAATCACATCGTCGCCGTTCACATCGCCGTTAATCGCGAACTGTAAAGGAAGATAGGCGAACCCCTGCGCCGAAACCGACACATTCGGGATTGTGATGGAAACATAAGTGCCCGCCTTCGCTCGCACCGTGTAAACACCCGGCGCGTTCACGCGCTCCGAGAAGCACCCGTAGGCGTCCAGCGCCGTCATGATGGTTTGCACCGGGTTGCCGTTCTGCAGGAGCGTGAGCTGGAGCGGCACTCCGAGAGGAATCCCCACACGCCCTTCCAGACGCGCCTGACCGTTCACCACTTCAGGCGGATTCACGGGGCGAATCCGATAGACCCGATTGGCAAACATCGAGACCACATAGAGATAGCCGTCGGGACCGATTTTGAGGTCGGTAACGATGCCCCAGCCTGTGCCCCAGGCAAGACTGTTGCGTTCTGCAGAGGAGTCGGCAACACGGTCTGCCAGCGCGCCTGAAAGCACGAAATCGTCGCGTGCGGCGTTCACCCTGAAAAAGTAGAGCTGCCCATTGTTCGATTCGCCCACCACCGCATTATCGCGCACATCCGAATCGAATCGCGCCGAGCGCAAAAACTGGATACTCGTTACGCCAATCGGGGTCAGCCATGAGAAGAGCGGGTCGGCGTAGTAGGAATTGGGGAGGTAGACCAGATCGGTAGCGTCGTAGGCGGTGTTGCCGTTTTCAGGGTACGCCGCATCCCGCGAATCGGGTCCCATAATCTTGAGCCAGCCGCTGTTGAAGCCGCGCTCCACGAGGTTAATCTCGTCGTATACATTTGGACCGTTTTCGGTCATCCAGAACTTTGCGGTGAGCGTATCGAACACCATGCCGAAGCTATTGCGGATTCCGTACGCCCACAGGCGCCGAATGCGCGGGTCGGAATGCGACACGAACGGGTTATCGGGCGGGATGGAGCCGTCGGGGTTCAGGCGGAAGATTCCACCCACGCCCGCCACCGCTGTGGCGCTGGTGTTCTGCTCGATACGCCCGTTGGTGAGCCGCCCCCGATTCAGGTCGCCCGTGACCCCGTAGAGCCGCCCATCAGGACCGAACAGAATCACGCCCCCGTCGTGATTGGGTCCGTTATTCTGGGTGGTATCGCGCGGGAAAGAAACTATCAGGGTGGGGTTCACAAGGCTACTGCCGTTCCATGTGTAGCGCTCCACGCGGTTATCAATCCATGCGGATTGGGTTCCTGTATCTGAACCTGTGCTGGAGCGCGTGTAGTAAAGGTACACATAACCGTTCTGGGCGAAGTCGGGGTGAAGCGCAATCCCCAGCAGCCCGCGTTCGCTGGCGTTGTTGACGGGCAAATCCAGCACGGTCGCCACGACCGTGCCGTTCTCCACCAGCTTCACGCGCCCCGTGTTTTTCTCAATCACAAAAAAGCGGTTCGGATTGGAAGGCTCCAGAAACGCTATCGCGATGGGCAAGCTCAATCCCGAGGCGACCACCGTATCGTAGGTGAGGTTCGGGTCAACCAGAGTCTGCCCATACAAACTCGCTGTGAGACACCATAAGCCTGCCCAAAACAGTCGTCGCGTACGCATAGCTCTATTATAGCCCAATTCCTTGTGGTGCTCATTCCTATCCAAGCCGACGAAAGCCAGATAGCCACCCTGCTCTTTGCTGACGTCTGGAGCGACATGCCCGATGACGAGTAGCCCCCCCAGCAGGCGCTGGCAGCAGGCGTGCATATCGGGGAGGAACCCCGATGAATCGCTGTCTGCTGGACAGCGATGTGATTTGGTTTCGATGCCCCTTGATGTGCCACCGTCACGGATCAGGTATACTT
The DNA here is from genome assembly GCA_037442385.1 of Armatimonadota bacterium. Classification (GTDB taxonomy): domain Bacteria; phylum Armatimonadota; class Fimbriimonadia; order Fimbriimonadales; family GBS-DC; genus LDYB01. The sequence continues at coordinate 31,835 of JBBIQJ010000002.1, read as the reverse complement.
CCACAGGGTGAAAGCCGCAATGGCATCTGAGCCGCTCAAGTGGCAGGAGTACATCACCGCCGACCCTGCCATCTGCCACGGGCAGGCGTGCATCAAAGGGGCGCGTATCCCCGTGTTGGTCATTCTGGGCAATCTGGCAGCTGGCGTAAGTGAAGCCGACCTGCTCCAGAGCTATCCGACGCTAACGCCTGCCGCCATTCGCGTTGCGCTGGCTTATGCGGCGGAGTTAGCCCGCGAGCGCCTGCTTCCCCTGAAAGGCTGATGCGGTTCAACATTGATTGGACAGTTGCTCTTGACAGCTGCGGAAATAGCGGATTCAGGTGCAGGAAAATGGTGGGGGTCCCATGGCGAGCGGACCTCCTGAGCTGGGAGGTGAATGTTTAATGGAGACTTGGAAAAAGTGCGTCATTATATCTTTTATAGCGTTCTTTGTATTTATTTTCATTGATGTTTATTTCTTTGTGAGCCATCGTTATTACTTTGACTCGCCCTTGAGGGTAATAATGGTGATGAATGAGCCGACCTGGCCTCTTTCTGACCCGATCTATAACACGGGTATATCTCAAAGGAAATGCGTAGTCCCCACTGTATATGTTCTCATCTGGCCTATGTTTTGCCTATTTTCAGCGATATACTGCTGGCTTATTGGGCGTTACTTCGATGACGGCGATGCACTGGGAGACAAAGACTGGGTTCTGGGACTAATCTGGTTTATAGTGCTTATATTGTTTACTGCCTTGGATTATTGGATAGCTCTCCAAGCGTGGAACAGGGGTCAGCCTATTTAGGATACGGTAGCAGGTATATATTGGCGTGGGATGCCTGGCTATTTTCTGACCCGATTTTTAGTTTTTACTCGTTATCTTCTTGTCTGTAGTAATCCTTTTTGTTTCTTGCTATGCATGGTCAGAGTATCGAGTGAGCCAGATACCGGAACAATGATTTGCAGAACCGCACGGCACTTCCCGAATACCCTCAGAGCAGGAAACGGCGTCGCGCCCGCGAACCCATTCGTGGAGGTGCGAGATGATTATTACGAATCTGGCGGACGTGCCCGGCTATCGGATAACGAAAGTGCTGGGGATTGTCAAAGGAAACACGGTGCGCGCGACTCACTTCGGGCGCGACATTCTGGCTTCGTTGCGCCAGATTGTGGGTGGCGAACTGAAGGAGTATACCGAGATGCTCGCGCATGCCCGCGCCGAAGCCGAACAGCGCATGATCGAAGAAGCGGTCAAGCTGGGCGCAAACGCGATTGTGAATGTACGGTATGTCTCGGGCAACATCACGCAAAACTCCGCCGAGATTCTGGTCTACGGCACAGCAGTGCAGATTGAGCCAGCAGGGGGTTAGGCGTGCGTCTGGCGGGGCGCGTGGCATGGGTAACGGGCAGTGCGCAGGGACTGGGCGCGGCGATTGCAAAACGCCTCGCCGCGGAAGGATGCAGAGGACTCACGCTCAGCGATATCCAGCTCGAGAAGCTGGAGCGCGTGGCGCAGGATATTCAGCAAGCCTACCCCAACTGTCAGGTGCTGCCGCTGCTTTGCGATGTGCGCTCCGAAGCGCAGGTCTCCGAAACTGTTCAGCGCACGGTGGCGACCTTCGGGCGACTCGAGATTCTTGTGGCGAACGCGGGCGTGATTCATGCCGCGGAACTAACCGAAATGACGTTGGAGCAGTGGCAGTGGCAACTCGATGTGAACCTGACAGGCTACTTTCTGTGCGCTCGCGAGGCGGCGAAAGTGATGAAAGCGCAAAAGAGCGGCGTGATTATTCAGATTAACTCCAAGTCGGGGTTGAAGGGGAGCTACAAAAACAGCGCCTATGCCGCCAGCAAGTTCGGCGGAATCGGGCTGACCCAGAGCATCGCGATGGACCTCGCGCCCTACGGCATCCGGGTGAACGCCATTTGTCCGGGCAACCTGTTCGAATCGCCGATGTGGCAGGAGAGCCTGTTTGAGCAGTACGCACGCAAATGGGGCATCCCGCAAGAGGCGGTGCAGCGCTACTACGAGGCGCAGGTTCCCCTGGGGCGCGGCTGTACCTACGAGGATGTGTGCAACCTGCTGGTGTTTCTGGCGTCAGACGAGGCGGCATACATCACGGGCGAGGCGTATCGGGTGGCAGGTGGTCAGTTATGAGCCACAGGCGAAGCCACGCTTGCGAGCCGACTTCCAGCGGTCGTGCAACCAGAGCCACTGGTCAGGATAGCGCCGCACATAGGTCTCCAGAATATCGTGCAACGCCTGCATAATGCGCTGGCTATCGGAAGCCATATCGCCCGTCGGTTCAAAACGCAACGGCGGCAAAATCTCCACACGGTGATAATCCCCTGGCAGGCGCACATTAAAAAGAGGCACCAGCGGCGCGCCCGTGCGCAGGTGGAACACCGCCGGACCTGCCACACTGCCTGCCTTCTGACCGAAAAACTCCACGAACACATCGCCCGCGTTCTGGTCGGGCAGGATGCCCACCGCCTCGTTATTGCGAAGCGCCTTCAGCACGGGGCGCGCCGCCTGACCGCGCGGAATCACCTTATAACCGCTCCGCTCCCGAATCAGGGTGACCAGTTCGGTGGTGGCGGGGTCCTCTGTGTCGCGGGCAATCACCCAGATAGGATAGCCCAGCATGCACAGATAGCGCGCCATCAGCTCCCAGTTGCCGAAGTGCCCTGTGATGAGCAACACGCCCTTGCCCTCTCGAAACGCCGCGTCGAGATGCTCCAGCCCAACCACCTGCAGGCGCTTCTCGATTTCGGCTTTGCTCATGGAAGGGGCTTTGAGAAATTCCGCCAGCGCGACGCCGAAGTTGCGGAACACGCGCCGGGCGGTGGCGCACGCCTGCGCCCGCGACCACTCCGGAAACGCCCGCTGAAGATTCGCTTCCGCCACCCGTCGATAGCGCCCCACCAGCGCATAGCCCAGCAGCCCCACCCCGGCGCCGAGCCGTATCGCCCAACCCATCGGAAGCCAGCGAAACAGCCCCCACGCCAGGTACAAACCCCACCTGCCCAGCACGCGCTGAATTCTCTTCGGAACCGAAAGCCCCTGCGCCATGTCTAAAATAGCATACCCTATCCCCCGCACGCAATAACCTTATGAGACTGGGGTATAATGCTTATGGAGGCGACGGAAATGAAACAGCGTGGTTTTACCCTGATTGAGCTGTTGGTGGTGATAGCAATCATTGCCATTTTAGCCGCAATTCTGTTCCCCGTGTTTGCACAGGCGCGTGCCAAAGCCCGCCAGACGATGTGCTTGAGCAATAATAAGCAAATTGGGCTGGCGGCGATGATGTACGTGCAGGACTACGACGAGATTTACCCCTTCGCCGAAATTGCGACCATTCCGCCTGCTGGTTTCTGTGGCGGTGGGTATACGAGCTGCACCTCCATCGGCTATCTTTACTGGCTGCAACCCTATTCCAAAAATAACCTCTACTCGAAATGCCCCGACGCGAAGACGCCCGACGAGTCGCAGGCGACGGGGCGCCGATTGGTTTGCGAAGGGCGGATTGGCTACGGGGCGGCCTACCCCTCGCCGATGGGTTACATGTGGGCGTGCGGCAGCCCCTGGACGGTTCCCAGTAAACATATGGCGGCGCTCAACAGCCCCGCGAACCATGTGCTGACGATGGACGCTATCCCCAGTGGGGTCAGCAGCTACCCCCTGTGGCGCCAGTATGGCTACTACATGAACGTGGTCTACTCGCCGTTTCCCGCCGCGCAGGGGCTGAACCCTGGTGCGGCGTTCCATCAGCGCCCGCACGGACGCCATATGGGGCTGGTGGTCGTGACCTTCGCGGACGGGCACACCAAAGTAACGCCCTTTGAACAGCTTTACGGCTTGCCCGAGCGCGAATGCGAGCGCAACGATTTCACCTACTGCTCGCAGATTAATCTGGACCCGAACCAGTACCCCCAGCTCTGGGAGCGATGGCAATAATGAGCCAACTTGAAGTGCGCTGGCTGGACCCGTCGCGGGTGGTGGTGGAACGTGTGCCCGAAAGCCGCCACATCCGCATTCGGCTCGAGGATGGGGAGGTGCATGAAGATGTGCAGTTTGCACGCGCCTTCCCCTTCTCCAATCCCGACCAGTATATCAGCGTAATGACCTTTGAGGGGAAAGAGATTGGCATGTTCCGCACGCTGGAGGGCATGGCGCCTGCCTCCCGCGGGATTGTGGAGACGGAGCTGGAGCAACGCTACTTTATCCCCGTTATCCAAAAAATCTACTCGCTCACCGAAGAGTACGGGCAACTGCGCTGGGAAGTGGAGACCGACCGCGGCGAGCGGGTGTTCTATGTGCGCAACTGGCGCGATAATGTGCATGAGCTTTCGCCTGTACGCTACCTGATTGTGGCAGTGGACGGCAGTCGCTATGAGATTCGGGACTACACCGCCCTGGATGCCCGCAGCCGCGCGTGGCTGGAGCGACTGATTTAGGCAGGAGTCGGGGCTACTGGCGCGAAGTTTTCGCGTGTGGAGGACGAAAGCATGTTCCTGCGTGTGGAGGTGCGGGCGACGGAGGCAAGCTATCAGGGCTGCCCCATCTGGATGCTGCTGCCGCGTCGGCTGCCCGAAATTCCGCTGGCGCTGATGGAAGGCGCCACGCCCGTCGCCGCACAGGTGGTGGAACGCGAGGGCAAGCGGTGGCTAGTCTGGATAGAACCCGACCTGCCCAAAGGCGGACGCAAACTTTACACCCTGCGCCCCCATCCCCAGCGACCCAACGGGTTCGAACATACCCGCACCGAGCAGAGCGTGCAGCTTACCTATCAGGGAAAGCCGTTTACAGCCTATGTGTTGCAAGGCGCGCCGAAGCCGTATCTGTACCCCCTCTACGGCGCGAACGGGAAACCCATCACGCGCCATTTTCCGATGCGCGTCGTGCAGGGCGAATCGATGGATCACCCCCACCATCGCTCCGTGTGGTTCACGCACGGCGCGCTCAATGGAGTGGACTTCTGGGCGGAAGGCGCGGGCAAGGGCAAAATCGTGCCGCGTGAGCTGGTGCGCGTGGAGTCGGGGCTGGTGCTGAGCCGTATCGTGGCGCGCAACGACTGGGTAGCGCCTGATGGCAAAACCCTGCTGGAAGAGACCACCGAGATTATCGCCTATGCCGCTCCCGAGGCACGCTGGCTGGATTACACCGTGAGCCTGAAAGCAAAAGAGGAACCCGTGCGCTTTGGCGACACCAAAGAGGGTACTTTCGGCGTGCGTGTGGCGTCCAGCATGGAGGTAACGCGGGGTGAGGGGGGTCAGATTGTCAACGCGCAGGGTCAACGCAATAAAGACGCCTGGGGCAAACGCGCCGAATGGTGCGACTACACAGGTCCTGTCGAGGGTGAGATGGTGGGGATTGCCATCTTTGACCACCCCACCAACTTCCGCCATCCGACTCACTGGCATGTGCGCGACTACGGACTGTTTGCGGTCAACCCCTTTGGGATTCACGATTTTGAGCCAGACAAACCCGCTGGCACAGGCGACTATCTGCTGGCTGTGGGGCAAACCTTGACTTTGCGCTATCGGCTCTACCTGCACAAAGGGCGCACCGACGAATCCCGTGTCGCCGAGCAATTTGAGGCTTATCGCCACACGCCACAATTCATCGCTCGCTAAATTACGGGTTTTTTCATCGATTCCGCGAGACAAGCCACTTGATATCCCGTCTCATGGGGTATAATAGCAAAACCCATGACGGCGGGTTCCCTTCAGTGGGAACCCTGCCGTTTTTGTATGGGAGACGACAGACTCTAAGGAGGTACGATAAACGGTATGAATCGCAAGGGCTTTACACTGATCGAGCTGCTGGTCGTGATTGCGATTATCGCAATCCTGGCGGCAATTCTGTTCCCTGTGTTTGCGCAGGCACGCGAGAAAGCGCGCCAGACCAGCTGCACGAACAACCAGAAGCAAATTGCTCTGGCAGTGTTGCAATATGTTTCCGACTATGATGAGACGATGCCGATGAGCGCCTATCTGGGGCGCAATCAGCAGAACCAGCCTGCACTGATTACGGTGTACGATGTGCTGGCGCCCTACATCAAGAACGCAGACATCTTCACATGTCCCAGCTATCGCCCCGGCATTGACTGGCAGGCACGGCTTCAGGCAATTGGGCTGAATTACGGTGGCACCTTCCGCTACACGGGCTATGCGCCCAACCTCGGGCTGTTCGGCGAGAACTTCTGTGGCACTGCTCTCAACCGCTACACGCCCGTCACCAAAATGGCAGCGATGGAAGCGCCCGTCGAGACGGTTATGTTCTTCGACGGCTATGTCAAAACACTGACCTCCACTCTGCCGTTCAGCCTGTTCCTGGGCTTCGCACGGCACAGTGAGGGTGTGGTGATTAACTTCGCCGATGGGCACGCCAAGTGGACGCGCTACGCGGCGGTCAACACCATCGCGCAACAGTTCACCACGCCGGCGGGTTCACCCCGACCGCGCTACTACAGCTGGCGCACCGACATCCCGTTGGTCAATACTGACGCTGGGCTGGAAACAGTGCAGTCCACACCCCAGCTGCCCTACAACGACCTGCACGGCGTGCCGGGCACCAACATCACCGACTCGGAAGACTTCAGCTGCCAGTAAGCATTCGCCCTCTTTGGCGGCAAACAAGCCCCATGCGGGTTGCGCATGGGGCTTTGCTGTTATGAAGGCAGGAAAGTGCCGCACTAATGGTGAAATTGCGCTTTCATGAACCCCCAAAACCCTGTTCGAGCGTACTGGCGTGCGAATCTGCGTCTGATTCGGACGCTGTTGCTGGTGTGGGCACTGGTGTCGTATGGGCTGGGCATTCTGCTGGCGGAACCACTGAGTCAGGTTCGTGTCGGAACGCTCCCGCTCAGCTTCTGGATTGCCCAGCAGGGCAGTATCTATGTGTTCGTGTTGCTCATCTGGCTATATGCCTGGCGCATGGATCGGCTGGACCGCGAATACGATGTGCATGAGTGAGGGCTCAGGGATGAGTACGGAGCTCTGGACTTATTTGCTGGTTGGGTTGAGTTTTGCGCTCTATCTGTATATCGGCTACGCGAGTCGCGTGCGCGATACGAAGGGGTTCTATGTCGCGGGGCGTGGCGTCCCACCTGTTGCCAACGGCGCCGCGACCGCTGCCGACTGGATGAGCGCCGCGAGCTTCATTTCGATGGCAGGGCTGATTTCCGCGATGGGCTACGACGGCGCCATCTATCTGATGGGCTGGACAGGCGGCTATGTGCTGCTCGCGTTGCTGCTGGCGCCCTACCTGCGCAAGTACCGCCGATTCACTGTGCCCGATTTTATTGGCGACCGCTACGCTTCGAATACCGCGCGAGCGCTGGCGGCGCTGGCGACGCTGTTCATCTCGCTCGTCTATGTGGCAGGGCAGATGCGCGGCGTGGGAATCGTGTTCAGCCGATTCCTGCAAGTGGATATCGCGCTCGGGGTGTTAGTGGGCGTGCTGGTGGTCGCCTTCTTCGCCGTGCTGGGCGGGATGAAGGGCGTTACATGGACTCAGGCGGTGCAGTACGCCCTGCTGATTCTCGCCTACCTCATTCCAGCGTTTGCGATTGCCTTCATACTTACGGGCATGCCCATCCCCCAGCTGGCACTGGTCGTGAGCGATTTGCCGGAACGACTTAACCAGATTCAGACCGAGTTGGGCTTTGCGGAATACACCCAGCCGTTCCAGAGTAAGCCGATGCTGGATGTGCTGGCGGTAACTGCCGCGCTGATGGTGGGCACGGCGGGGCTGCCCCATGTGATTATTCGCTTCTATACCACGCCTGATGTGCGTTCCGCGCGCTACTCGGCGTTCTGGGCGCTGCTTTTTATTGCGCTTCTTTACACCACCGCGCCCGCCGTCGCCATGTTCGCACGCTACAACCTGATAAGCACCCTGCACGGCAAATCCCTGAACGAAGTACGCCAAATCGAGTGGGTTGCCAAGTGGGAGAAGACCCGCCTGCTGGCGTTTGTGGACAAAAACGGCGACGGGCGCATCACCGTCGCGAAGGGCAACGCCTTCATGATGGAGGGGGGCAAGCCGAACTTTGACAAACCCGACATGAGCAACCCCAACGAGGTGTTTGTGGACAACGATATTATTGTGCTGTCCACGCCGGAGGTGGCACGTTTGGCAGGGTTCGTGATTGCGCTGGTGGCGGCGGGAGGGCTGGCGGCGGCGCTTTCCACCGCTTCAGGCTTGCTAATCGCGATGGCGAGCGCCGTCGCACACGACCTGTATTACCGCATCTGGAACCCACGCGCCCCCGAACGGCTCCGCCTGCTGGTGGGGCGCCTCGCGATGATTCCCGCGCTGGGCGCGGCGGCGTATCTGGGAATTAACCCGCCCGGGTTTGTGGCGCAGGTGGTCGCGTTCGCTTTCGGGCTGGCAGCGGCAGGGCTGTTCCCGCCTATCCTGCTGGGGATTTTTGACCGACGGATGAACAAGCAGGGCGCGATTGCAGGCATGCTCGTGGGGCTGACCTTCACCATCTGCCTGATTGCGCTGATGCGCTCGCCCCAGTTGTTCGGCACATCCCAGCCGCTCCTGAAAGACTTTTTCGGGATCAGCGCCGAGGGAATTGGCATTGTGGGCATGGTGTTGAATATGGCGACGGCGCTGATTGTTTCGCGCCTCACGCCGCCTCCGCCCGAAGCCATCCAGCATCTGGTGGATGCGATTCGCGTCCCGCGCGGCGCTGGCGAGGCGCTGGAGGAATAGGCTCAAACCCTTGACAACTCGCGAGACGATGTGGTATAATTTCTGCGCACGCTCCCGGGTAGCTCAATCGGCAGAGCGGGTGGCTGTTAACCACTAGGTTGCAGGTTCGAGTCCTGCCCCGGGAGCCATTCGCACGGTTTGCCTCCCTTCTAACGGAAGGGGGGCTTTTGCTTTATCGGGCGCGCGCGAGGATTTGCGCCAACTGCTCCAGCGCGTCCACCAATCGGGGCGATTCGCGCAAGAAGATATCGGGGTTCACCTCATACACCTGCTGCTTCTGCACAGCGGGCGTGCGTCTCCAGCGAGAGTCTTTCAGCAGGCTGGCTTTGCCTTCGCTGGTTAAAATCACCACTTCGGGTTGGCTGGCAAGCGCCGTTTCCAGGCTCACCGCGCGAAACCCCGCAAATGCCCTGCCCAGCGCGTTCTCGCCGCCTGCCAGCCGAATCAGCGTGTCGGCGAAGGTCTCGCGCCCCGACGCCCAGAGCGGCTCCAGAGAAATCGCAAACAGCACGCGCGGACGCTTGCGATGCTTTCGGGCGCTCGCCGCCACCCGAGTCACGCGCGCCCGCAGCCGACTGACCACCTGACGCGCCTGCGGTTCCACCCCGCAAGTGCGCCCCAGCGTGAGCATAAAGTCGAACAGCTTCTCAAAGGTGTTCGGGTTCGCGCTCATCACGCGCAGCCCGAGCCGCCGCAAGGTCGGGATAACCCGCGCGTTCAGCACCGCGTGTGCCACCACGAGGTCAGGTTTCAACGCGACCACCTTTTCAGGACTGATGTTCGCGTCGCCTACTTTGGGCTTCTGGCGCGCCTCTGGGGGATAGTTGCACAGCGCCGTAACACCTACCACACGCTCGCCCAGGCCGAGCGCATAGAGTATCTCGGTCATGGAGGGCGCCAGCGAGACAATGCGTTCAATCGGTTTCATCGCAAAAGCGGCGCTAACACCTGTTCCTGAACTTTGAAAATCTCGTTCAAACCCACCTGGGCTAGATCCAGCAAGCGGAGCAGGCGCTCCCGCGAGAAGGGCGCCCCCTCCGCGGTGCCCTGCACCTCCACATACCGCCCCTGATGAGTCATCACCACATTCATGTCCACTGACGCCTGCACATCTTCCTCGTAGCACAGGTCCAGCAGTTCCATATTGCGCACGACGCCGACGCTCACCGCCGCCACGCGCTCCTGAAACGGCATGCGGCTCATATAGCCCTGCTCGATCATCCAGCGGCATGCGTCCACGAACGCCACAAAGCCGCCCGTAACGCAGGCAGTGCGCGTGCCGCCATCGGCTTGAATCACATCGCAGTCCAGCGTGATGGTGCGCTCTCCGAGCTGGGACAGGTCCACCACCGCGCGGATGGCGCGTCCAATCAAGCGCTGGATTTCCATCGTGCGCCCGGTGGGTGCGCCGCGCGTGACCTCACGCGCACTGCGCTGTTTGCCCGCACGGGGGATCATGCTATACTCCGCCGTAATCCACCCCTGCCCTGTGCCTTTCAGGAACGGCGGCACTTTGTCTTCCACCGTCGCCGTAATCACCACATGCGTGTTGCCCATTTTGATCAGGCACGAGCCTTCCGCATAAGGGTGGAACCCACACTCAATCTGAATCGGGCGGATTTCGTTGGGCGCTCTTCCATCGATCCTTCGGTTCGTCATCGGCGTATAGGATACCCTATTCGGGCATTTCGGGTATCCTTATGCAGGACGTAACGACGATGAGTCAGATTCGCTTGAAAACCCCATTTGAAGTGGAGCGCATCCGCAAAGCGGGGCGAATTGCCGCGCGCGTGCTACGGGCGTGCAAGGAAGCGATTGAGCCAAACCGCACGACCGCAGGCGAACTGAACGCGCTGGCGGAACGGCTGGTGCTGGAGATGGGCGGCTTTCCTGCGTTTAAGGGGTATCGCCTGTACCCCGGCGTGCTGTGCGTCTCGATTAACGAGCAGATTGTGCATGGCTTGCCTGATGGGCGCGTCATCCGTGAGGGCGATATCGTCTCGCTCGATCTCGGCGTGTTCTATGAGGGCTTCTGCTGCGACACAGCCATCACCGTTATCGTGGGACACACCGATTACCAGCGCAAGCGTCTGGTGCGCTACACCGAAGAGGCGCTCCGCGTGGGCATCGAACACGCGCGACCTGGCAACACCACCGGCGACATCAGCTACGCAATCGAATCGTATGTGAAGCAGGGGGGATTCCAGCCTGCGCAGGGACTGGCAGGGCATGGCGTAGGACGATTCCTGCACGAAATGCCCGACATCCCCAACTGGGGCATGCAGCCGGGCAAAGGGGTCAAACTTCAGCCCGGCATGGTGCTGGCGATTGAACCGATGATTGTGATGGGCAGTCCCGAAGTGGAAATTGCCGACGACCACTGGGCGATTATCACGCGCGACCGCAAACCCGCCGCCCACTTCGAGCATACCGTGCTGGTCACCGAAAACGGTGCAGAAATCTTGACCATCGAGTAAAATATTAATTGGAGGTGATGCGATGGCGAAAACCGAAGGCAAGGAGATCGAAGTGGAAGGCACCGTCGTGGAGTGTCTGCCGAACACCACCTTCAAGGTGGAAATTGAAGGCGGGCATACGGTTCTCGCGCATCTGTCGGGTAAAATGCGGATTAACTTCATTCGCATTCTGCCAGGCGACCGCGTGAAGGTGGCACTTTCGCCTTACGATCTCACACGCGGGCGTATCGTGTACCGTTATCGCTCCTGAAAATACGGTACTGCTTGGCTCTTCTGGCGCTCGGCAACGGAGAGGCGGCGTCTCCTGCCGGGGCGATTCGCAATTGATGTCGTGATAGGGTATAATATCCCCCCGCGAGCATCGCATGCGCTCGCGAACGAGGTGAAGACCATGAAAGTGCGAGCATCGGTGAAGAAAATGTGCGCCAAATGCAAGATTATCCGGCGCAAGGGGGTCGTTCGCGTCATTTGCGAGAACCCCAAGCATAAACAGCGCCAGGGTTAGGAGGAAAACGCATGGCTCGTATTGCAGGTGTGGATTTACCACGCGATCGGAAAATAGAGTACGCCCTGCCCGTGATTTTCGGGATTGGGCTGAGTTCGGCACGCAAAATTCTGGCAAAAACGGGAATTGACCCCAATAAGCGCGTCCGCGAACTGACCGAAGAGGAAGTCGCCCGCCTGCGTGCGGAGATCGAAAACAACTATACCATCGAAGGCGACCTCCGCCGCGAAATCCAGATGAACATCCGGCGACTGATCGAAATCGGCTGCTATCGCGGCATGCGCCACCGCCGCGGACTGCCCGTGCGCGGGCAACGCACCCGCACCAACGCCCGCACCCGTAAGGGTCCCAAGAAGACGGTCAGCACCGGGCGACGCCGCAAAGCCAAGAAGTAAAGGGAGACGCCTATGGCACGCAAATCAACGGGCAAAACACAGGTCAAAAAAGAACGCAAAAATGTGGTGCATGGGGTTGCTCATATTCAGGCAACCTTCAACAACACGATTGTTACCATCACCGACCAGCAGGGCAATGTGCTGTCCTGGTCCAGTGGTGGCACCGTGGGGTTCAAAGGCACCAAGAAGGGCACGCCCTTCGCCGCGCAGCTGGCGGCGGAGCGCGCCGCGCGCGCCGCGATGGAACACGGTGTGCGCAAAGTCGATGTGGAAGTCAAAGGTCCCGGTCCTGGACGCGAGACCGCGATTCGCTCACTTCAGGCGGCAGGGCTGGAGATTCTCAGCATCAAGGATGTAACCCCTGTGCCCCACAACGGATGCCGACCGCCCAAACGACGGCGTGTGTAACGAAGGAGGAACGCAAGTATGTCTGTTATCTGGGATTCGAAATGTAGCTTGTGCCGACGCGCGGGCGAGAAACTGTTTCTCAAAGGCGACCGCTGCTACACCAAAAAGTGCGCCTTAGAACGCCGCAACTATCCGCCCGGTCAGCACGGGCCCCGCACGCGCGACCGTAAAATGAGCGAGTACGGCGAGCAGCTCCGCGAAAAGCAGAAGCTGCGCCAGATGTATCAGATTCGGGAGGCGCAGTTCCGACGCTATGTCGAAAACGCGCAACGCGCCCGCGGGGTTACGGGCGAGGTGCTAATGCGCCAGCTCGAGATGCGCCTCGATAATGTGATTTATCGCCTCGGGTTCGCCGTCTCGCGCGGTCAAGCCCGACAGATGGTCTCGCACCGGTTCTTCACGGTCAACGGGCGCCGTGTGAATATCCCCTCGTATCAGGTGCGTCCGGGCGATGTTATCGAAATGCACGAGTCGAAGCGCGATACCACGCTGGGTAAAGAAGCGCTGGCTCGCGCCGCGGAAGCCAACGGGCAACGCCCCACATGGCTTCAGTACGACCCGAACCGCCTGCAGGCAATCGTCGTGCGCGCCCCAGAGGCGGACGACATTCAGACGCCCGTCGACCTGCAGAAAATTATCGAGTTCTATAGCCGATAAGGAGGCACGCTGGAATGGTTCTGGATACAGTTGAAACCCATGTACGGGTGGTGCGCGCCGATCATCAGTATGGCAAGTTCGAGATTGAGCCGCTGGAGCGGGGCTACGGCACAACGCTGGGAAATGCCCTGCGCCGCGTGCTCCTCTCGTCTATCCCTGGCTACGCTGTTACCAGCGTCCGCATCGAGGGGGTACTGAGCGAGTTCGAACCGATCCCGGGCGTTAAGGAAGACACCATCCACTTTTTGCTGAACCTCAAAAACCTCGCGTTGCGTCCCACCACGGCGCAACCGCGCGATCACTACACTCTGCGCCTGAACCGACAGGGACCGGGGGTTGTCCACGCCGTGGATATTGAGTGCCCCGCCGATCTGGAGATTGTGAACCCCGAGCTGTATCTGGCGACGCTCAGCGACCCCAGTGCCCAGCTGAATGTGGAGATTACCGTAGAGCGTGGGTGTGGGTATGTCCCTGCGGTGAAACCCGAACGCACGCGCGGCGCGATCGGCGTGATTCGTACGAACGCACTCTACACGCCCATCACCAGGGTCAACTTCCTGGTGGAGCCAACCCTCGTCGGCGATCGCACCGATTTTGACCGGCTCATTCTGGAAGTGTGGACCAACGGCGCCGTCCACCCTCGCGAGGCAGTCGCTCAGGCAGCCGAAATCCTGCGCGATCACTTCAACCGCATTATGGCGCTGGGGAGCGAGGACGAACTGGGCGCCTTCGAAACGCCCGAACCGCCTCCTGGCGTCCCGCTGAATGTCCCCGACCGCCCGCTGGAAGAGATGGGCTTCTCCACGCGCGTGCTGAACGCTCTTCGGAGCGCACGCATCACCACGCTCTATCGATTGCTAGGTAAAACCGAACAGGAACTTCGTAGCATCCGCAATTTCGGGGAAAACGCCCTCAGAGAGGTGGAGGAAAAACTCGCCTCGATGGGGCTGAGTTTGCAAAAATCGTCAAGGAGGCGAAGCCAGTCATGAACCACGGAGCAGGATACCGCAAGTTAGGACGCCCCAGTGACCATCGGCTTTCGATGCTCCGCAACCTCGTGCGCTCTCTACTCATACATGAGCGCATCGAGACCACCGTTCCCCGCGCGAAAGAGGCGCGCCGGCTCGCAGAGCAGATGATTACCTTAGCCAAGCAGAACACTCTGCATGCGCGGCGTCAGGCGCGGGCGTTTCTGAACGACGAAAGCCTGGTCAAACACCTGTTCGACAACATCGCGCCGCGCTATCGGGAGCGCCAGGGGGGCTACACCCGAATTGTGCGGGTGGGCAGACGCCGTGGCGACGCCGTGGAAACCGCGGTGCTGGAACTCGTAGAGTAGGGCATGCGCAATGTGCGACTGCTGGTGGAGTACGACGGCACACTGTTTCATGGGTTCGCCCGTCAGCACGGGATGCGTACCGTGCAGGGCGTGCTGGAATCCTGCCTGCAGTCGCTCCTTAACGAACCGATTCAGGTGGTGGGCGCCAGCCGTACCGACGCCGGCGTGCATGCACGGGGGCAGGTCGTGAATTTTCACACCACGCGCCCCGTGCCCCTGAACGCCCTCCATCGCGCACTCAACCGCAGACTCCCCGACGATCTCAAAGTGCGCAATGTTCGCACCGCCGCGCCCGACTTTCACGCCCGCTATTCCGCTTACAGCCGCGAGTATCACTACCTGCTCTATCAGCGCGAACACCCTTCGGTGTGGCGCATCCGCTACGCATGGCATTATCCCTATCCCTTAGACCGCGAGCAGATGGCGGAAGCGCTCAAACAGATCGAGGGCGTCCACGACTTTCGTCCTTTCTCGGTAAAAACCCCGCCTGATGTGAACACCGTTCGTACCCTTTATCGTACTGCGGTGGAGCCGACACGCGACGGCACCCGAATCGTGCTGGAGGGGAGTGCGTTTCTGCGCGGCATGGTGCGCCTGATTGTGGGCGCGCTGACTCTGGTGGGACGTGGCGAGCGTCCCATCTCGTTTCTCAGAGACATGATAGATAATCCTCCCAAACGCCCCTTCACACAGATGGCGCCCCCACAGGGGCTGTATCTGATTCGGGTAAAATATAAGCCCAGCCCTCAGGGCATAGAAAAAAACGAACTGGAAAATGGAGGCGAAACCGATGATGCAACGCACCTACACCGCCAAGCCGAGTGATATTAAGCGCACATGGTGGGTTATCGATGCGGCAGGTAAGCCCGCAGGGCGTGTCGCCGCGCAGGTCGCACGCCTGCTCCAGGGCAAGCATAAGCCCATCTATACCCCCCACATGGATGTGGGCGACCATGTAATTCTGTTGAACGCGGATAAAGTGGTGTTTACAGGCAAGAAGATGCAAGAGGTTCTGTACCATCACACGATGCATCCTGGGGGGCTACGCGCCTACACCCGCGAGAAGCTGATGACCGAGAAGCCTGAAGAAATGATGCGGCGCGTTATCAGCGGGATGCTTCCCAAAAATAAGCTGCGCGCCCGCATGCTGAAGCGCCTGCGCATCTTCGCAGGCAGTGAGCATACGCATCAGGCGCAGAAGCCCCAGCCCTACGAGATTTAAGTGAGGTGAACCTATGGAAGAACCGATTCGCTATTATGCGACAGGGCGTCGGAAGACGGCAAGCGCGCGTGTGTGGCTGACGCCGGGCACGGGCAAGATTACGATTAACGGGCGTGAGGCGTCTGAGTATCTGCGGCGGCTCGCGCTGGAGCGCCTTGTGCAGCAGCCCCTGCGCCTGCTCGGTCTGGAAGGGCAGTACGATGTGAAAGCCAGTGTGCGCGGTGGCGGCATCTCGGGGCAAGCAGGCGCCGTCCGACACGGTATCGCGCGCGCCCTGCTGCAGGTCAACCCCGAATATCGTCTGACCCTGAAGCAGGCAGGCTTGCTCACGCGCGACGCCCGCGAAAAGGAGCGCAAGAAGTACGGACGCCACGGCGCACGCCGCGGGTTCCAGTTCGTCAAGCGCTAACTCATGCGGATTCTGCTGGTGGGCAGTGGCGGACGCGAGCATGCGCTGGCGTGGCGCATTGCGCAAAGTCCTCACTGCTCCCGGCTGTTCGCTCTGCCCGGCAACGGCGGCATCGCCCAGGTTGCCGAGTGCGTTTCTATTTCCCCCAAAGCCATCCCCGAAATCGTTCAGTTCGCCAGAGACCAGCAGGTGGCGTTGGTCGTGGTGGGTCCCGAATCACCGCTAATTGCGGGGCTGGCCGATGCGCTGGCGGAGGCGGGCATCCCGTGCTTTGGACCGCGCCGCGCCGCCGCAATGCTGGAAGGGAGCAAAGCGTTCGCCAAGCAGCTCATGGCAGAGGCGGGTGTGCCTACCGCTCCGTTCGCGGTGTTCGACCACCCCGAAGAAGCGAAAGCCTACCTGCGCGCGCATTTCGCCGCGCAGCCGCTGGTGGTCAAAGCCGATGGCGAGGCGCTGGGCAAGGGGGTTTTTGTGTGCGAGACGCTCGCCGATGCGCTGGACGCCGTGGAGTTTCTTATGGAACAGCGCGGGCTGGGCGAGGCAGGCGCGCGGGTGGTGATTGAGCAACGCCTCTACGGACGCGAACTCTCCCTGCTCTGCTTCACCGATGGGCTACACGCCGAACCGATGCCCCCCGTGCGCGACTACAAACGCGCGTTTGACGGTAATCGCGGTCCCAACACGGGTGGGATGGGCTGCTACGCGCCACCCCCAGACGCCACACCCGACATCCTGCAAAAAGTCCACGAGCAGATTATTCTCCCTACCCTGCGCACGATGGCGGAGCGCGGCACACCCTATCAGGGCGTGCTGTACGCCGGGCTGATGATAAGCGAGGGTCAACCCCACACGCTGGAGTTCAACTGCCGATTTGGCGACCCCGAAACGCAGACTCTGATGCCCCTGCTGGCGAGCGACCTCGTGGAGGTGATGCTGGCGAGCATTGAGGGGCGTCTGGGCGAGGCGCGTCCCCAGTTCGCCTCGAAGTGCGCTGTGTGTGTGGTGCTAGCGTCGGGCGGCTATCCAGGGGCATACCGCACGAGCTTCCCGATAGAGGGGATTGAGGCAGTGGCACAGATGCCCGATGTGGTGCTGTTCCACGCAGGCACAGCCTTCGAGTCGGGTCGGTATCTGACGGCGGGCGGGCGTGTGCTGAATGTGGTTGGCTTGGGCAACACCATCGAGCAAGCACGCCAGCGCGCCTACGAGGCAGTCGCCCAGATCCATTTTGAGGGCATGCACTACCGCACCGATATTGCCCTGAACGCCTAAAGCGCTGTCGCCTGGCGCCAGAGCCGTTCGCGCAGGCGCGTGTAGGCGAGATTCGCCAGCGGCTTCAGGTTCACAATATCTTCCCGATTGTAGCGCAACAGCGTCTCCAGCGCACTGTGATGCCCCAGTCGGTAGGCTTTCCAGAGGCGAATCGCGTCCATGCCGTCCATGCCTTCCAGATCGGGGTCGCGCACCAGCCCAAGCAGCTCCTCGATGCGTTTCAAGCCGCCGCGCAACCCCACACGCCGCAAAGTGGGACACAAATCTAGATGCAACTGGTCAAATGCCAGCGACGGGAACTGACGGTTAATCATCGGCAGGTCAAAGTGGAGACCGTTGAAGGTAACCAGCATGGAAAACTCGCGAATGAAATCGGGGAACTCGTCCAGATTGTCGCCCTGCACGAACTGGTAGACCTCTTCGCCATCGTAGACGCCAATCACGGTGATAGTGTTGGCGCCATCGGTTTCGATGTCCAGAAAGGCGGTTTCGTGGCGGTACTCTTCGTAGGCGCGCCAGTGTTCGCGCGGCGGCAGTCGGGTGGCGAAGTAGGGGTAATTGCCTTCTTCGAAGGCTTCTATGGAGCGTTCCACGCCTGCGATCAAGGCGCTTCGATACGGCTCTGGAATGCGCCAGCGATCCGGTGTTTCCAGCAGCGTCTCCCAATCGCTCGCCCCCTGACGCCAGAGCGACACCTCAATCTCCTGCGTAATGCCCGGAATGTGAATGTAGGTCTGCACCAGCACGGCGCTATAAGTGTACCTGAAAGGTTGGCTTTTTGGCGTAAGGGGCGATTATGACAGTGCCAGACGGCTAAAGCTGCTCTGTCGCAAGGATTTGCATTCCACCTCGTGGCACGGTTAATTTTGCCGCGTGGGGCGCGCGACCGCGCCCCTACGGATGCCCGTACGGACGCGGTTCCCGCGTCCTGTTCAACGAATCCCCCGTTCTTTGCGACAGAGCGACTTCAGCCGTCTGAGTGGCTTGTCGTCGGCAATGATGCCGTGTATGTTATAAGGTTGGTGAAGAGGTAGTAATGATGCTTCTGAATCGGCTCAGATGCTTCACGGTTATTTTGCAATTATCCTGACTCGGCCTACTGCATGGAGCCTCTCCTGCTTATAGGGAAGAGGATGTCCCAAAGGGAGGTCCCTCCGAGCGATGCTGGTTCACCCGCTATCTACGGCGACGCTCTGTCCTGCACCAGCGCCACTCAACCCACCAGTTTCGGCTTGTGCCTCGCAGCTTTCCTTGTTGAAGGGCGATTGTGTTCTCAGGCGACACTCCTGAGGCAATTTTTTACTCTCTTCCCACAGGTTGAATCACGGGTTGCACTTTGAGGAAGGCTTTCACCACAAGGGGATCGAACTGGGTTGCCGCGCCTTGCTGGATGAGTTCCAGCGCCTCCTGCTCGGAGAGCGCGTCGCGGTAGGGCATGGGAGTGCGCATGCCATCAAACGCCTCGGCGACAGCTAAGATTCGCGCGGGCAGGGGAATCTGCTCTTCACGCCAGCCGAACGGATAGCCGCGCCCATCCCAGCGTTCGTGATGGCACTCCACCCAGATGAGGGCGTCTTTGAAACGGTGAATGCGCCGCAACAGTTGCACGCTCAGTGTGGGGTGGCTTCGAATCTGTTCCCACTCTTCGGCGGTTGGGTTCGTCCGGGTGAGCAGGGGTGTGGGGAGGGCGAGCATGCCGATATCGTGCAGGGCGCCCGCGATTCGGAGCAGGCGCAGGGTGGGCTTGCTCAATCCCATCTCACAGCCGATGGCTACTGCATAGGTGGCTACACGCTCGCTGTGTCCCTCCAGATGGGGATGCGCCATCTCCAGCGCGTGAACCAGCGCCCGCACCACATCATTCTCTATCCTGACCAGCTGGTCGCGTGTCACGCTCCGCCTCCGTGCGTTATAAGGATACCCGAAAACTGACGCCCCCCAGCCGCAATGGCTGGGGGGCGTTTTCACTCAGTTTCGCAGCGGTTTACCTGTTTCGAGCATGTGGCGCATGCGCTCCCAGGTCTTGGGTTGCTGGGCGAGGTAGCCCACCACCTGAATCTCCAGCCCGTAGAAGTAGCTCAGGGGCATTTCGGCAGGCTGGCTTAGGTCGCCGCCCGAAAGCACATAGGCAATCTGCGAGGCAATCGTGAAGTCATGCTCGGTGATAAACCCGCCCCGCTTCAGGTTGTGCAGTTCCACCAGCAGGCGGTTCAGCACCGTATCGCCATACGCCATCACCTTCGGCTTTTCCATCGGTGTGTAGCCGACTTCGGCGAGGTGAAGCACCTCCTGCTTGGCAGTCCACAGCACGCGGTCGGGATTCACCACGATATGGTCCACGCCTTCGCGCAGGAAGCCGTAGCGCACGCCTTCCAGCGCGCTGGTGGCGACTTTGCCGAAGCCGAGCGTTTCCATCACGCGGCGGATGGCAGGGTATGGGTCGGCGTTCGGGGGCAGGTCGCTGAGCGCGCGCCAGAGCATCGTGCTGGTGCCGCCGCCTGCGGGGATGATGCCCACCCCCACTTCAGGCAAGCCGATATAGGTTTCGGCGCTAGCAACGGTTTTGGTGCAGTGCATCGCTAGCTCGCAGGCGCCGCCCAGCGTGTAGCCGAACACTGCCGCGACGGTGGGCACTTTCGCGTGGCGCAGGCGCAAGAGCGAATCCTGAAAGGCTTTGCCGCCCATCAGCAACTCGTCAAAGTCGCCCGTGCCAATCATCATCAAAAACAGCTGCAGGTTGAACCCGACCGAGAAATGCTCGCCGATGCCTGTGATGACCAGCCCGACGCCCTCGCGCTCGGCACGCTCCACCCCCTTGTAGAGCATCTCCATCACGCCAGGACCGAGCGTGTTCATCTTGCTGTGGATGCCCACGCAGAACACGCCGTCGCCCATGTCGTACACGGAAGCGTCGGCGTTGCGTTCCACTTCAGGGCAGTGGCGCGCCATATTGCCCGGCGTGAGAAACTCCTCGGAGGGGTGATAAGGTGCAATCTGTCCGCTGCCAATCCAGACATAGACCGTGGTTTCGCCCGTGTCGGCGGTCTCATAGAACCCCGTGCGCCCTTTGGCGAGCAGTTGTTGCACCACGGGAGGCACGGGTTTGCCTTCGCGCTCCAGCCGTTCGGCGGTCTCTTTGACCCCCAGCGCGTCCCAAATCTGGAACGGCCCCAGCTCCCAGTTGAAGCCCCACTTGATGGCGTGGTCGATTGCAATCGGGTCGTCGGCGAGGGCGGGGGCGTGCTGGGCGACATAGGTCAGTGTCTCGGCGGTCAGGCGCCACAGGAACCGCCCCTCGCGGCTGTCGTGGTTCACCAGCGCTTTGAGGCGCTCTTCCAGCGGCAGCTTCTCCAGCGGCTCCAGATGAGGGAATTTGGGCTTCTGGCGCGGGCGATACTCGTAAGTGTTGAGGTCTAACGCTTCTATTGTGCCGTCTTTCCGGCGCCGATAGAAGCCCGCGCCCGTTTTCTCGCCCAGTTGCCCGTCGGCAATCAGGCGTTGCACCACTTCGGGCAGAGTGAAGACGGCTTTCTCTTCGGGGGTTTCAAGGCGCTCGTGCAGGTTTTTGGCGACGCTCGCCATCACATCCAGCCCCACAATATCTGCTAGTCGGAAGGTGGCGCTTCGCGGATGCCCAATCATGGGACCTGTGAGCGCGTCCACTTCTTCAATCGTCATGCCAAACGCCTGCATGATGGGGAAGACCACCATCATGGCGTGGACGCCGAGCCGATTCGCGATAAAGCCGGGGGTATCGCGGGCAATCACCACGCGCTTACCCAGCACGCGCTCCGCGAAGCGAATCATGCCTTCCACCAGCTCGGGGTCGGTCTCTTTGCGGGGGATAATCTCCAGCAGTTTGAGGTAGCGCGGGGGGTTGAAAAAGTGGGTTCCCATGAAGCGCCGCTTGATGTCGTCGCGGCACTCTTCGCTCATCTCGTGGATGGAGAGACCGCTCGTGTTGGTGGAAAGAATCGCGTTGGGGTTCACATAGTCCTGCACGCGCGTCCAGAGTTCGCGCTTGATTTGAGGGTCTTCCACGACCGCTTCAATAACCCAGTCGGCTTCCTTGAGGCGCGGGAAATCGTCTTCAAAGTTGCCGATTTCGATTCGGCTCGCCAGTTCGGGCAGGTAGAAGGGCGCGGGTTTGAGTTTGCTAACGCGCTCCAAGCCTGTGCGCGCAATTCGGTTGCGCACCTCACGGTCCTGTAGGATAAGTCCTTTCGCTTCTTCTTCAGGGGTCAGTTGCGTGGGCGCGATATCGAGCAGCAGCACCTGCCAGCCAACATTGGCTAAGTGCGCCGCAATCTGAGCGCCCATCGTGCCTGCCCCTAAAACGGCAGCTTTGCCTGTCGCTTTGTGTTCATTCAGCATCGGATAACCTCCTCTACGGGGTGTTTTCGACTCGCAAGTCAAAAATCCTGTGGGGGGATTATACCCGTTTAAAAATGCCATGCCTGCACTACCGCAGGCATGGCAGGGAGGGTTTCAGAGGGGATGAAGCAAACTTACTTACGGCGGCGTACATACCCTACCAGGCTGACGACGCCGGTCATCAGCGCAATCAGGCTGGCAGGTTCAGGCACAACTTCCAGTTGCGAGAGCGCAAAGTCGCCGCCCGGTGCAGGCTCGAAGCGCACGGAGATATAGTTCACCTGCGACCAGCCCATCGTGCCAAAGGTCATCAGAGAGCTGAACAGGACATCGTGGTGGAATCCCACACCCGGTGCAACCGCAGAAGTGCCCATCGCCTGCCCACTGGGAGAGTAGAAGGCAACCTGTATATTCATCGGCAGGTCGTTCCCCACAAAGTGCAGGCGCAGGCGGTCGTAGCTGCTCAGGTCTACCGTGGTGGCGCCCTGCAGATAAATCAGCGTCAGCTGCGACTGGGCAAGGCTCCCATTATCCAGCACACTCAGCCCTGAACCGATATCCAGTGCCACGGGGCGACTCAACGGGTTGGCAAGCACCTGCAGGACAGTTTGCCGTGTGCCTCCCAGCATCGAGCCAAACTGGGTGTTGACATCGGAGCCTGAAATCAGACTCACCGAATAAGCGCCCGTTGTGAAGTCATCTATCGTCAGGCTGGCATTCGCAATCACACACAGGCTAATCGCTAATCCCAAGCCAAGCAGTGTTTTTCGCATCGCTCTTACCCCCATTTCTGAAGTCTGGGGATTAGACATAGCAACCCATGTGCCAGGTTTCGCATGCCTATAAGCAAAAATGCGGGTTTTGAGGTGAATTATGGCAGGGAGGGGAGCCTTGCTATAGCCATTAAAGTTCAGTCTTTCTCAGCCGGGATTTCCCGTTGCCCGCGCAGGCGTACCTTGCCGTGGCGCGAACGCCAGTAGAGATAACCCGCCGCTCCTGCAATCAGCAAAACCGTACCCACCAGCAACGTGCGGTCAAACTGCTTGAGGATACTCTCGCCGAACCACTGCACCAGATACGCCACCAGAAAGAAGCGCGCCCCGCGCCCCACCACGCTCACTGCCAACATCCCCAGCAGGTTGTACCGAAACACGCCGCTGGCAATCGTGAACACTTTGTAGGGAATGGGGGTGAACGCCGCCATCAAAATCGCGAAGACCCCATAACGCTGGTAAAGTCGCTCCACCGCCTGCACCTTCTCTTCCTTGAAGAAGCGATGCAAGAGCGGGTAGCCTCCATACGCCCCAATCGCCCAGCCCAACGCCGCTCCCAGCACGCTCCCTATCGTACAGACAAGCGCGGTGAGAAACGGTGAAGGCGGATCGGAGGTCAGCAGCAACCCCATCATGAACACATCCCGAACAACCCCCCAAGTCCATACGCCTGGATTAAACCCTTCGCCCATTCCTTGAGAGCGTCCATAGCCCTAATTGTAGCCGATTTAGGGGTTTTCTGGATTCGGGAGCGCTTCGGGCAGGCGCATTTCCACCTCGTAGCCCCATCCGAAAAGTTCCGCCGTGCCGAGCCGTCGCGTGAACTCCTCGCCATCATACAGGTTCCGATAGGCTTGCCCTTTCAGCAGGGCGCGTGCGCGGCGGATTTCTTCCGACGTGAGGGGCGCGGTACAGAGGACGTCAAGTATCTCTGTGAATGCTTTGCGTTCATCCGAGGTCAGGGAGCCGAACTGCACGAAGCCGCCCAGAATCGCGCCTTTTTCGGTGAAAGCGAGCTGTCCCCGAACGCCGTAGCCCCGTCCCCGCTCTTCACGGAATGCCCGAAACAGGCGCGCACCTTTGCCTTCGCTTAATGCCGTGTGGCGTATCAGCGCCTGCAGGTACGGCTCCACACCCTCACAGGGTAGCGTCTGCATGGAGCCTGCGTAGACCGTACCTTGCGATTCTATTGCGCCGATCTGCAGGCGCGGGGTGGGCGGCTCCAGCGGCGAGCGGGAGCGCGAGTGTGCCGGCTCTCCCCATTCGTTACCCAGGTAGCGGGCAATCTCCGCAAGCACGCTTTCGGGTGCTTGCGGCGCCAGCACGACCACCACCACACGCTCAGGGCGGTAGATTGCGCGATAGAATCGGCGAACTGTCTCCAGAGACACACGGCGCAGGGCGTTCTCGTCCGCATAAAACTGGCTCAACTGCTGATAGAGCCGCCACTCCTGCGTGCCATCCGACCAGCGTCGCTCCCAGAGCGCCTGCCGTACCGCCCGCTGGAAATGCTCCGCCTCGAACTCGGAACGCGCCAGCCCCTCGGCGAGGGTGGACAGCACATTCCCCAGCGCGTTCGGACGCGCGTGGGCGACGACTCGCGTCAGGTTCGGTTCCCAGAAAATCTGCAACGTGCCGCCTGAGAGCGCGATACGGTAGCCCATCGTTTGGAGCGTTTCGCTGCGCGTGGTGGTAAACAGCATACGGGCAGTAAGCTCATCTGTGCCTGCTGGGAAAGCGTCAGAAGCGTCGGTGCGGATCAGAATCTGAATGAGCGCGGTCTCGCGCTCGGCTTGCTGAAGGGCAACCGCACGCAAGCCATTCGCGTAGCGCTGGCGCACGACCCTGGAGGGCGCGGTGAGTGAAGGCAGAGAAGGCTGAAGCGATGTGTCATGCTCGCTCCCGGAAGGCAGGTTCCAGTCGCGGGGCGGTTCGCTTTGAAAAAGTTTTTCGGCGAGCGCCTCCACCTGCTCTGGCGTTATCTGGCGCACGCGCGTTTCGTATTCGGCAGGCAGATGGGGTAGGTTCAGCATGGTGTAGAGGGCGTACAGCCGCGCGCGCTCGGCGGGATTGCGCATCGCGTGGCGGTGGCGCAGAATCAGCCACTGTTTCGCCTGCTCTATCAGCGGGCGCGCTTGCTGGCTCCTGAGGCGCTCTCGCGCCCCTGCCCACCGCTCCACCACGCGCGCCTGCCAGTTCTCATCGGACTCTACGGGCGGCAGGAAATAGAAACAGACCAGCCCCGACTCTGTGCGCGGCAAGTATTCGCTCACACAGCGCCCGAATGGGTTCGGCGGCTCGCCCGCATAGAGCAGCCCCAGATATGGCTCCGCCAGCACGAGGCGCAAAATCTCGGTCGCCAGCATCGCGTCGGCGGCTCTGGCAGGGGGAGCAGGCAAACAGCGCGCCAGCACCCCGTTGACCTCGAGAAAGCGATTGGGGGGGCAGGGCAAAGCGACAGGGAGGCTCGCCTCTGCCTTGCCTTCTGATGACTGTCCCCAGACCGACTCCACGACCGCACGCGCCTCACTCTCCTGAAGATTGCCCACCAGCGCCACCACAATCCGCTCGGGGCGGTAGTGCCGGCGGTGAAACTCCAGGACTGCCTCGCGGCTCAGGGTGCGCAGTCGTTCAGGATGGCCCAGCAGCGGCAGTCCGTAGGGATGTTCGGGAAACGCCTGCTCAAAGATGTGGTAGCGCACAGGGCGCACAGGGTCAGCGTGGTGCAGGGCGTACTCATCTTGCAAAATAATCTGGCGCTCTTTTTCCAGCTCTTCGGGCGGGATGGCAGGCGCATGCAGATGTTCCAGCAGGGTTTTCAGCACATCGCGCCAGTGCGCGGGCAACACGCTGACCGAATAGCGCGCCCAGTCGCGTTCAGTGGTCGCTGTGAGAATGCCCCCTGCCTCCTCGCAAACCCTGTCCAGCGCGCCTGGGGGGTGGTGGGCAGTGCCTTTGAAAATCAGATGCTCCAGCAGGTGGGCAACGCCTGAAGTTTCGGGCGTTTCGCAGGCGACGCCTGCCTGAACCCAGACTTCAATCGCCACGAGCGGCGCGGTGGGGTCAGACTCCACCACGAGGCGGACACCGCTGGGCAGCTGGGAAAGTTTGTAAGGCGCGTGTCCCGTGGCATGCCAGCCACTAAGCGCCCATGCCAGCGCCAGCGCCGCGAACCGTGCTAAGGTTGCCCCCATTCCTTGCTTTTTTCGCGTGCCTCTTCCCATGCTTGCTGGTAGAGCCGGGCGCGTTCCGCCTTGCCCGGCGCCTGCCCTGTAGCGTAGAACCATGCGACAGCGCGCCCCACCGTGAGCGTGCCTGCGTAAGCGACCATGCCCTTGACCACCATCCCGACCCCCCCTGGCACCAGCCCTACGAGCTGCCGCGCGAGCGCACGCCATCCGAACGCCGCGCCCAGCACCGAAGAAAGCTCAGGCAGACGCTGCTTCCAGTCGGGCGTTTTGCCGAACGCCGCGGCGACGCGCAACACCATCATCAGCTGGTTCTTGGTCAGCACCACGATATCTGCCAGCGCGGCCGGCGGCGCGAGCAGCCCCAGCAGCGGAAAAACGCTCGGTACCGCCGAGAGCATCGCCAGCCCGGCGTTCAGAGTCGCCACATCCTCAATAAGGCGGTTCACCACCAGCGTGCGCGTGCCCGGCAGCACCCGCGCGAGGGCGACCAACGGGAATTCGTGCTTGTGGAAGTGATCCACAACCGCTTCCACCGCATCTTGTGGCACTTCTAGCACATCGCATGCCAGAATGAAGTCAAACTCTTCATTCGGGGGGGCGGTCAATCGCTTCACATACTCGCCAGCGGTCTGGAGCATCGTGGGGCTTGCGCCCTCGGTCAGCACGCGCCAGACGGCTTCCGTGCGCTCCGGTTGCCCCACCAGCGCAATCCGAAACGGGGTCAGCAACTCCTGCTCCACCTGGCGCGGCGACAGCTCTTTGACAATGTTCCACCAGTGGGTCAGCTGGCTCAGCTTCTGTCGGATCGCCATCGTTTTGTCCCCCTCAAAGCGTGATGGCAGATTATACCCGACAAACACCCTGAGACTGTCGCCCCAAAGTTAAAGGGGCGAACCCAATGACCCACCAAGAGGGTATAATCAGCATGGAGGTTCATCGCCATGCAAAACGGCTCTATCCGAACCATTCGCCTCAAGATACGGCGTCAGGATGGTCCGAACGCCCAGCCCTACTGGCAGGTGTTCGAACTCCCTTATCGCCCCAATATGAATGTGATTTCCTGCTTAATGGACATCCAGCGCAACCCTGTGGATAGCACGGGGAAGCAGGTATCGCCCCCTGCATGGGAAGCCGCATGCCTGGAGCAGGTATGCGGCACCTGCACGATGGTGGTCAATGGCATGGTGCAGCAGGCGTGCGCCGCGCTGATTGATCAGGTCGGCACACGCAGCGGCGACGCGATAGAACTCACCTTAGAGCCGATGAGCAAGTTCCCGCTGGTGCGCGACCTGATTGTGGATCGCTCGCGCATGTTCGAAGCGCTCAAAAAGATTCAGGCGTGGATCCCGGTGGACGGTTATCACGACCTGGGTCCGGGTCCGCGCATTGACGACCGCGTGCGCGAACTGCGCTATGCCTTTGCCCGCTGTATGACCTGTGGGTGCTGCATGGAGGCGTGCCCGCAGTATAACGAGCGTTCCGCCTTTATTGGACCTGCCCCCATAGCGCAGGTCAGACTGTTCAATCTGCATCCAGCAGGCAGCACGCTGGAGAACGAGCGGCTGGAAGTGCTGACAGGTCCCGAAGGCATCACGGGCTGTGGGAACGCTCAGAACTGCGTGAAGGTCTGCCCGAAAGGCATCCCGCTGACCCGCGCGATTGCCGAGTTGAACCGCGACACCACCCTCTATCGCCTCAAGAAGTGGTTGGGGATTATTCCTGACAAGGTTGTGGGCGAGGGCGCAGAGTGATGCGCATCCTGGTCACGAACGACGACGGAGTCTACGCAGAGGGCATTCGGGTGCTGGCACAGCATCTGCGCACGCTGGGCGAGGTGTTTGTGGTCGCGCCCGAACGCCCTCGAAGCGCCGCAGGACACTCCATCACCCTCCACAAACCGCTCCGCCTGCACCACGTGCATCTGCTGGATGGCACGATTGCCTATGCCACCAACGGCACGCCCACCGACTGCGTCACTCTGGGTGCGCACGCCGTGATGGAACATCGGGTAGACCTGGTGGTGTCGGGCATCAACGCGGGTCCGAACCTGGGCTGGGATTTGACTTATTCTGGCACGGTAGCCGCCGCGATTGAGGGCGCGGTGCATGGAGTGAACGCTTTCGCGATTTCGCTTGCGGCGGAAGAAGCGCTGCCCCTCGCGCGCTCAGGGGACGAGGCGCCCGCCGAGCCACCCGTTCTGCATTACGAAACCGCAGGACGGGCGGCGGTGCAGATTGCCTCACTGCTGACGGAGCATCCGCTACCCCCACACACTTTCCTGAATGTGAATGTGCCGAACCTGCCCTGGAACGCCATTCGCGGCTTCCAGGCGACCGCGCTCGGCAAACGCCAGTACGCCGATCGCATCGAAACCCGCGTGGACCCTGCGGGCAGACCCTACTATTGGCTCAGCGGCAGCCTGGTCGAAGACCGCGACCAGCCAGGCACCGATGTCTACGCCGTCGCACACGGCTATGTGTCGATCACTCCCGTTCACCTGGATTTCACTGCCTATAACCTGTTGACGCCCCTGAAGGAATGGGTGGCGCAACTCAACGAATTGGCACGGAGGTAAAACCCGATGTATGTGCTGATTGCTGGCGGAGGCGATATTGGCTATCACCTGGGCAAGGCGCTTCACCAACATGGGTATGAAGTGCTGGTGATCGAGAAAAACCGCCGACGCGCCGCGGAACTGATGGACGAGATGGGCGAGCGCGTGATGTATGGCGACGCCTGCGAGGTGCGTGTGCTGAACGAAGCGGGCGCTCGACGCGCCGATGTGGTGGTCGCCGCCACTGGCGACGACGAAGACAACCTCATCATCTGCCAGATTGCGCAGAACTTTTTCAAAGTTAAGCGCGTGCTGGCAGTCGTGCGCGACCCTCGCCACGAAGCCCTCTTCTTCCGACTCGGCATCCACGAAACCATCTGTAGCACGCGATTCATCTTCAATATTCTGGAGCAGGAAGTGGAGTATGGCGAGGTACTGCCTATCGGCGCGATTATGCGGGGAGAGATTGAGGTGGTAGAGATTGAGGTGACGCCCGAATCGAAGGTGGCGGGCAAAAGTATCGGCGAACTGGAGTTGCCGCCCAAAACCCTGCTCTCGGTGGTGGTGCGCAACGGGCAGCTGGCGCTGGGGCTGGCGAATCTAATCCTGCAACCGGGCGACACGATTGTGGCGCTGACCCCTGCCGAGCATGTGAAGCAGCTGGCTCGCCTCTTTCGTGGCGCCGCACGCTGATGCTCCAGGCAATCCATGTGGAAGCGGGCTACGGCGAACGCCCCATCCTGCGGAAAGTTTCGCTCGCCATCGAGCGCGGCACGCTCGTGGCTCTGATTGGACCCAACGGCAGCGGTAAAACCACCCTCGTGCGCGTGCTGGCGCGGGTGCTGCGACCCCACTCCGGGCAGTGCCTACTGGACGGACACCCCTTTGAGCAGATTCCCCCGGCGCGCTTCGCTCAGCAAGTGGCTTACGCGCCTCAGGAGTCGCCGCCCGATATGGGCTTTACCGTCGCCGAACTGGTGATGATGGGACGCTACCCCCACCAGAAAGGGTTCTGGGGCGTCAGTCCGCGCGACTGGGAAGCCGTCCACCGGGCGATGGAGTTTGCGGGAATCGCACATCTCGCCACACGCCGTGTGGGCGCGCTCAGCGGTGGCGAACGCCAGCGAATCCATCTCGCCCGCGCCCTCGCCCAGCAAGCCAGTTACCTGCTGCTGGACGAACCCACCGCCCACTTAGACCTGCGCCACCAGGTGCAGATTCTGCACGCGCTTCGCCAGTATGCGTTGGAGCAGCGCAAGGGGGTGCTGGTGGTGCTTCACGACCTGAACCTCGCCAGCGAGTACGCCGACCATGTGGCGTTGATGAGCGAGGGGCAGATTGTGGCATACGGCGCTCCCGACGCCGTGTTCGAACCCGCGATTCTGGAGTCGGTCTACCACACGCCCACCCTGGTGCGACGCAACCCACTCACGGGCAAGCCGCTGGTGTTTGCGCTGACGCCCCAGACGCATTTCACGCTGGAACCGAACGCGCCAAGGGCGTTCGTGATTGCGGGCGGGGGCACTGGCGCTGAACTCTACTATGCGCTTCTGGAGCAGGGCTGGCGCGTCTGCACAGGCGTGTTGAACCTGCTAGATACGGATGAAGAGATTGCCCGCGCCCTCCAGCTGGAGCATCTCACCGAGCCGGCGTTCTCGCCCATCTCGGAGCAGAGCTTTCAGCGGGCATGCCAGATGGCGTGCGGCGCTCAGGCGGTGGTGATTGCCGATGTGCCGTTCGGGTACGGCAACCTGCGCAATCTGGAGGTGGCGTTGCAGGCGCAGCGGGCGGGTGTGCCCGTGTACGCCCTCTGCGAGCGCCCCTTCGAAGAGCGAGACTACACGGATGGGCAGGCGACCACCCTCTGGAGCCAGCTGCTTCAAGGGGGAATGCGGTGTTTTGAGGGTCTCAAGGCGTTGATGGAAGCAGTCGCGGCTGCCTCTCCCCCGCTGGGGGATGAGGCAGCGTCAGGAAGCTAGCACCCTGTGCCAAAATGGAACAGCACAACCAACAGGTCGGCGTCGTCCACCACGCTATCGCAGTTGACATCCTCGCGCCCCAGTGCAGAACCGCTCTGCCCGAAGGCAAACAGAACTACGAGCAGGTCCGCGTCGTCTACGCAGCCATCCTCATTCACATCGCCCTGATGCGATAAGCAGGATGGTCCCGTGTCGAGCAGGAAAGCCTCGAAGCGCCCAGTCGCGGCGTTATAACCCTGACCGACGATGTAGCGCCCGTCCGCGCTCACGCCCGTGGCTCTATTCAACACGGAGCCGCCCAGGAGCTGCGCGTAGACTACATTCAGATCTTCCCAGCCCCTAGTGGGGGTCCAGCGGAACGCTCGACTATTAGATTGACCGACGATGACGGAACCATCTGCCGAGACCGCGTAGGCTTCCCCGGCACCCAGATCTTCGATGCCGTCCTGAGTCCAGCGAACAGCCCGAAAAGCTCCTGCGGGGTTGCGTGAGAACCCGACCACCACCGTGCCGTCCGCAGAAACAGCAGTGGCGCTGCTCTCGTTACCTCCCAGCGTGCCCAGATCTTGCATGCCTTCGTTCTCGGTCCAGCGGAACGCGCGGTAGTTCCCACCAGCGTTTGTAGACACACCCGCAATCACGCTTCCGTCTGCAGAAATGCCGCGCGCGACACTGTAAGTACCATCGGGGAGCGTTCCCAAATCTTCCATTCCTGTACCTTCAATCCAACGGAACGCCCTGGAACTGCCCTGTGCCGTTACAGAAGTCCCAACCACCACGGAACCATCCGCAGACACGGCGTAAGCCTGGCTGGCATAGCCCCCCAAGGTACCCAGATTGGTCATCACGCCGTTTTGTCAGCGAAACGCATGCTGGGAACTATTCAGAGGCGGGGACCACCCCACGACCACTGAGCCATCTGCAGAAACGCCATAAGCCCAGCTGTAGTCGCCTCCTAAGGTTCCGAGGTCTTGCATTATCAAGGTGAACCGATTCCAGCGAAATGCATGGGAAGAATACCCAGAGGTTGTCCACGACCAGCCCACAACGGTAGAGCCGTCTGCAGAGATGGCTTCGGCAGCGCTGTAGCTGCCGCCCAGGGTGCCCAGCCATGTGAGCTGTTGCGCTGGGAGGCTAGCTGCACAGGTAGAGAGACACATTCCCACAACCGCTACATACATCGCGCTTCGCTTGGAAAGCCCTTTCGTACAAGCCATTTGGATCACCTCGCACTAAATTATACTTCTTCTGCCTCGAAAGCGCATGCGCTATCTTTTCGCCGCGCTTGCCCCTGCTCCCCCTCAGGACCCCTCAGCTCTGCGCGAATGACGCCCCCGATTATTTAGCCACACTAAATACCCTGCGCGTACCCCTAGTGGGGTATAATTATGCAGGAGGTACGCGCAAACGGGTGAGTTCAAATCGCTCGCCCGAAACCGCCACCTGGCGACAAACGCCGTCCGGAGAGGGTAAAATTTGTGCGTAGCTCTACCGTTGCACCCGCCCCCAAGGGCGGGTGTGGATTGAAACAGCGCGAGGTGTTCCCAGAACTCGGTTTCGGTT
>JBBIQJ010000001.1:0-53951 GCA_037442385.1 Armatimonadota bacterium | reverse complement strand
TGAAGTAGTTCAGGGACCTGTTCTAAACGGCGGCATTCGGCGCGGCACGACTCGCACGCCTCAAGGTGCGCTTCGACCTCTCGCGCGGTCGTCGGCTCCAGGTTCTGCTCCAGATAGTCTGCCAGTTGCTTCCGGATGGTTTCACATGTGTGCTTCATTCGTTTCCGCCCTCCACCTCGACAAAATCTTTCAGCAAGATCCGGAGCGCAAGGCGCGCTCGCGCCAGCCGTGACTTGACCGTACCCACAGGAATCCCCAGCATCTGGGCAACCTCTTCCACAGGCAGTCCTTCCATATAGTGCAGCACGACCACACTTCGGTGAATGTCGCTGAGCTGACCGAGCGCGCGCTCCACCGCCTCACTGAGTTCGCTGGATTGCACCTCCGCCAGCACATCGGCGGCAGGGTCCTCCAGCTGCCATTCCACCTCCTCGCCCGTTTCCGTGGTGAGGGGGGCATCAAGTGAATCGAAACGGACGCGCTTATTGCGGCGGAGTTTATCGATAGCGAGGTTGGTGGCGGTGCGTCGGAGCCACGCGCCGAGATTTTCACGGTTTTGCAGACGCGGCAACTCCTGATACGCCCGCAGGAACACCTCCTGCGCCAGCTCCTGCGCATCGTCGTGATTGTTTGTGATGCCCAGCAGGAGGCGATAGACCGCCGCATGATAGCGATGGAACAGCACCTCGAAGGCGCGTTCCTCGCCTTCGCACGCGCGTGCGATCAGCTCGCTATCGGTCAGCCCATACACGAACACTACTCCAGAAACGATTCAGAGCCTCTGACGGTTCCCTCACGGGGCAAGCTGAAGCCATTCGTCCCAGCGAGTTGCCCGGGAGAGGGCAGTATTGTTATACCGTCCCAGGTACTCCCCCGCGCTTGGAAAGTAAATGGATACCCCATAGGAATAGCGTACCCGATTATTATTCGCGCGATTGTTGGCGATAATCGCCTGCTGGAGCGCGCTCTGCAGGGCGTTCCCACGCTGAATCAGCTCAGCATCGTTCGTGTAGAGTTTGATAAGGTCCACAGCGTGCCACAAGTCGCGATATTCGGGGTAGCTGGAGTAGCTCTGGGCGTTCTGGCGGGCGTTCTGGAGCGCGTTCAGATAGAGCGTGCGTTTGTTAATCAGGCTTTCGGCAAACGAATCCAGCGCGCTTGCAACCGCATCCAGTTTACTGGTGTCCACCGCGGATTGGGTGATATTGGTGTAGAGGGGATAGTTCGCCGCATACCACGCCACAAACCGGTCTGGGATCTGGCGCGCCCATTCCACAGGAGCCAGGTCGCTGTTAGACACAATCGGGGCAAGAATCTCGTGATAGGGGTAGCCTTCGCCAGGAGGGCTTTCCTCGGAGCCAACGATAATCCGCGCCACATTGCGACACTCATACGCCACCTCCAGCATCTGCATCAGCGAGGCGTCATACAGCAGCACATCCATCATGGGGTCGTTGCTGGTGGGTCGGATGGCGGTGGGCAAATCCCAGATACGGATGTAAGTGCCCAGCTGGTCGTCGAACGAGACGCCGCGCCCCAGCGCCGCACGAGAACGCCAGCCTGAACCGTGATTCCAGATGACCAGCACATAACGCTCGGCGGGGTAGTTCGCCCGCGCCCAGCGAATGAACTCCCGAAGGGTATCAGGACTACCCATATCCACACCCTCGCCCATGTCCTCCAGTAGCTGCGAGCGAATCTGATTGGGGTCGTTATCGGGCTTGATGAGATAGCGGCGTGTGCCTGTCCAGCTCCCCTGAGGAGCGAAAGGGCGCGCCCGCTTCCACTGCACCACAATCCGTACATTCGGGTTGCCCGCGACCTGCTCCATCTGGTTCACATTCATCTCGCTGAACTCGTCCAGATCGTTCGCCGCGTTCAGGAACACCATCACCGTCCAGCGAACCGCGCCCGTGCCCCCGATAATGCCACGCGCACGACCGCCACTGCAGCAGCTGGTGAACACAAGAAGCAGGGGGAATAACACCAGAACGCCCAGAATCTGTAGCCCGCGTTTCATCGTCGCTCCCGAAGTATACCTGAGGGTTAGACGCCTGAGCGTCCCTCGCGTTTTGCAGGTAGGGTACACTCTATGCATTCAGCAAGGAGGACGAAAACGATGCGATATGCCCAACTGTTTGCGGTGTTAGCGCTTGGCTGGAGCCTGGGCGCGTGCCAGAGCAACACCTTTGCGGAGCGGGATAATAAAGCACCTGCGCCTCAGGAAACCCAGCAAAGCGAACACTCTTCCACACAGGAGAAACCGAAGGGCGACTTCGCCTATGTGAAGATGGAGATCAAAGACAAGGGCGCGATTGTGATCGAGCTCAACCTGAAAGAAGCGCCCAAAACCTCCGAAAACTTCCTGAAGCTGGTGCGCGAAGGCTTCTACGACGGGATTCGTTTCCATCGCGTGGTGCCTAAGTTCGTGGCGCAGGCGGGCGACCCCCAGTCTAAAACGATGGACCTGAATGACCCGCGCATGGGCACTGGCGGACCCGGCTACACCATCAAGTTTGAACCCAACTCGCTGAAGCATAAGCGTGGCGCGATTGGTATGGCGCGTACGCCTGACCCCGACAGCGCAGGAAGCCAGTTCTACATCTGTCTGGAAGACCTGCCTCAGCTGGACGGCAACTATGTGATTTTCGGGCGCGTCGTGGAAGGCATGGATGTGGTGGATCGTATCGTCAAGGGCGATACGATTGTCAAAGCGGAGATTCTCAAAGAGTGGAAGCCGAAGTCGGAGGGTGGTCAGAGTCCATGATAGATGATGGAATTGCCACTGAAGTGCTGATGGAATGCGAGGCGCTCCTAGAGCAGGACGGAAGTGTTGAAGAGCGACTCCAGCGCGTGATGCAACTTCTGCATGACCGCCTGCCCCATTTTCACTGGGTGGGCATCTACTGGCTCCGGGGCAACGAGCTGGTGCTGGGTCCGTATGTGGGGCCGCCGACGGAGCATGTGCGCATCCCCGTGGGGCGTGGGGTGTGTGGCACGGCGGTCGCGGAGCGGATGAACCAGATTGTGTACGATGTACGCAAGCGCGAGAACTACCTGGCGTGTAATCTGGAGACCCGCTCCGAGATTGTGGTGCTAATACGCCACCCGCAAACGGGCAAGATTATCGGGCAGATCGATGTGGACGGTACCGAAGTGGGCGCTTTTGATATCACCGATGAGGCGCTGCTGGAGGCGATTGGCGAGCGGATTGCCCACCTGGTATGTGCCTCGCCTCCCGCGCCTCAGGGGTCTTAATTGCGTAGCGGCTTGCCCGTTTCCAGCATGTGGCGAATGCGCTCCACACTTTTCGGGTGCCGACAGAGTTCGACGAACGCCTCGCGCTCCAGCGCATGGAAATGCTCTTCGGGCAGCGGCGTCGCGCTCTTGAGAGTGCCGCCTGTCATCACATAAGCAACCTTTTCAGCAATCAGGCGGTCGTGGTCGCTGATTTGACCCGCCTGATGCGCCCAGTGGACTTCCATCATAAGACGGCTGTAGCCGTTCTCGCCGACAGCGAGGATGGGCGTGGGTTCGGGTGGGCGGTAGCCTGCCCGTGAGAGCGCCAGCACATGCTGTTTGGCTTCATAGAGCAGACGGTCGATGTTCCAGCAGAGGGTGTCGTGCGGGCGCAGGAAGCCCAGCGTGTAGCCCTCAAAGGCATTGCTGGAGCGCTTGCCCCATGCCAGCGTCTGGAACACAGCACGCAGGTGGGGTAGCGGGTCGCCGTCAGGCGGCAGGCTCTCAAGGGCACGGCGCGTCATCAGCGTCGTGCCCCCGCCCGCAGGGATCAATCCCACCAGTGCCTCAGGAAGCCCCACGCTGGCGTCCACATGCGCATGCACATGAACGCACGGTAAGACCACCTCCATGCCACCACCCAGTGCATAACCATGCACCGCCGCGACCACAGGCACGCCACAGTACCGAATCCGCTGGCTCAGGGTTTGAAGCAGTTGCAGTCCTGTGTCCAGCCCTTGCCAGTCCTCACGGGCAATATAGTCCAGAAACAGGTTCAGGTTGAACCCTGCGGAGAACATGCGCCCCTGATTGCCTATCACCACGCCAGAAAATTCGCGCTCGGCACGCTCCAGCACTCGGTGCATGAACTCCATCAGGCTAGGCGTCAGCACATTCGCTTTAGTGCGGAACTCAATACACACCACATTATCGCCGAGGTCCATCACACGGCATTCGGGCGTTTCCTCGATCACTTTGCCCGCACGGGCGAGGTCGTCAAGGCGCATGAAGAAGGGGGGTACGGCAAGCGGCGCGTAGTCTCCCTCCTCCTCGTGGGGTTCGAAGTAGAATCGGGTCGCGCCGTGTGTGGCGTAGAAGGTTTCCAGCCCGGCGTTGCGCAGAGCGCGCAGGGTATAGGGTTCGCCGAGCAAGTTCAGGCTCTGGAGGGCATTTCGCCCCGCTTCGCCCAGCGCATCCCATGTTTCAAACACGCCCAGCTCCCAGTTGTAGCCCAGTCGCATCGCCATATCGAGTGAGGGAATATCGTAGGCGACCTCGGGCATCACTTCGGCGCCGTATGCCAGCGGCATCAGGAACGCTTCACGGAAGAAGGCACCGTAGGGGTCGGGCAGGTTCAGCATGGCAATCAGTCGTTCGCTAAGGGGTGCGCGTTCGGGGATTTGTCTGAGAATCTCGCTCGGCTCGCGACGCGGGCGATACTGCCCCGTGGCGAAGTCCAGGGTCCAGATGTCTTTGCCCTCGCGCTTGTAGAAGCCCTGCCCGCTCTTCTCACCCAGGCGCCCTTCGGCAATCAGCTGATGCCAGAGGGGGGGCAGCTCCAGCGCCTGCACATAGGTGTCTTCGGGCAGGCGCTCCTTCTGATTGCGAATGATGTTGTGGGCGACATCCAGCCCCACAAGGTCCGCCAGCCGAAATACGCCACTGCGCGGGCGCCCAGAAAGCGGTCCGAGCATCAGGTCGGCGTCTTCGGGGGCAATTCCATATTTGATGGCAGCCGCGAGCGCCTGCAACAGCGCGTAGATGCCGATTCGGGTCGTGATGAAGCCAGGGCGGTCTTTTGCCAGCACCACGCGCTTGCCCAGCAGGCGCTCGGCGAAGGCGGTAAACTGGTGGGTCAAATCAGGGTCGGTGTCGGCAGTGGGAATCAGCTCCAGCAGGTGCATCACTCTTGGCGGATTGAAGAAATGCGTACCCAGGAATCGGGTGCGGAGCGATTCGGGGAGCGACTGGGCAATCTCGGCAATCCCCAGCCCCGAAGTGTTGGAGCTCAGCACAGCGTTCGGGTTCACCCGCTCTGCCACCTGACGCCACAGGGCGCGTTTCGGCTCAATCTGCTCCACAATCGCCTCCACCACCCAGTCTGCCTCCGCCACACAGTCCAAATGTTCCGCGACGGCACCAATAGTGATTCGCTGAAGGTCTTCGGGGCGGTAGACGGCGCTGGTTTTCTGAATACGCTCTAAAGCCTGCTTTGCGATTTCGGGGAATTCATCCAGAAGCGTGACGCGCCAGCCGATGCTCGCTAAAAGTCCTGCGATTCCACTGCCCATAGTGCCCGCGCCCAGCACAACGGCGTGCCCTTTGCGACGGTTTCCGTTTACCATCTCCTGTTTGCCTCCACTACGGGGGAGATTATACCTGTTGAGTGTAGAGGGCAGTTCGTGTTGAAGCGCCCAGATCCATTCCTTTGGTTCGTTGCCAGAGTGATGCAGGGGTGAGCTCTCACCCGCACTGCCTCTATTCATCCCTCCGCCAATTTACCACACGCAACGGATAACCCAGCGCCTGAATACGCGCATAATGCTCCACACTTCCCGACACCAGCACCAGATTATTGGCTATCGCCTGCGCTGCTATCATCGGATTCGCACGCCCTATCCGCTGACCTACCCGACACAAATCACCGTCTATCCGCCCTGTCAGTACCGCGCTCTCTTTATCCAGCACCAGCACCTCCATCTCCTGCAACGCTTGCAAAAAACGCTCCAGATGTTCCCAGCGTTCCACCCGCTACAGACCACTCACCACCTCCATTACCGACACTACCGAAACCGTCAGTACCCTATGCTGAGCTAGATACGCCAGTGCCTGCGCCACCACCTGTGGATGGCGCCCTTTGAGTACCTCCGAGAGCATGTCGGTATCAAGTAAGGCTTTGTCCATTGTCTCCACGCAGGGGGCGCGTCTCGCGCTCATGCGTAACGGTTTCTATCAGGCAATCCAGCACATCAGCGTCCTGTGCAAAAAGCCCAATCAGGCGGCGGCTGTCGGGTTCCGTTAGCGGCAGGATAACGACATGCACCCGCGCGCCCTGGGGCAGGTTGACCGGTTCTTCCAGTTCGATTCGGTTGCCGTGAACGGTTCCGATGTGGGTCATTGGCTCACCTCATAAAGAAGTGTACCCTGAAGGCGAGGGAGGGCTATCCCTCTCCGCATCCCTGCCACCGAATTTCGCGTGAGTCGTCCCGAAAACCCCGTCCATCGGGTATCCTTCTTTGCAACGCCATAATTATCAGGAGAGGGAACGACACCCATGTGTGGCATAACAGGCTATATCGGACCGAGACAGGCGATAGAGATTGCGCTGGACACGCTCAAACGGCTGGAATATCGGGGCTACGATTCGGCGGGCGTGGCGTTCTGGAGCGGGCGCCAGCTGGAGGTGATGAAGCGGGCAGGCAAGATCCAGCAGCTCACGGAACTGTTGAACGGCGTGGAGGCGCACGGACTGGCGGTCTCCCACACGCGCTGGGCGACCCACGGCATCCCCAACGACCCGAACGCCCACCCCCATACCGACGAGCAGGGCAAAGTCGCCGTCGTGCATAACGGGATTATCGAGAACTATCTGGAGCTGCGTCAGGAGTTGCTGGGACGCGGACATCGGTTCAGCTCCGAGACCGACACCGAAGTGCTGGCGCACCTAATCGAAGAGCAGCTGCCCCTGTGCGACTCGCCCGAAGAGGCAGTGCGTCGCGCGTTACTGCCCGTGCGCGGCTCGTACGCGATTGCGGTGATGTTCGCCGACTACCCCGACCGCGTGGTGGTGGCGCGCAACGACTCCCCGCTGGTGATAGGCTTGGGCGAAGGCGAAAACTTCATCGCCTCGGACATTCCTGCCCTGCTGCCCTACACACGGAGGGTCATCCTGCTGGAGAATGGCGACCTCGGCGTGATAACGCGCGACTCGGTGCGTCTGTTCCGACTGGACGGCAGCCCCGTGGAGCGCCCCCCTGTGGAAATCACATGGTCTGCCGAGGCTGCCGAGAAGGGCGGACACGAACATTTCATGATCAAGGAGATCCTGGAGCAGCCTGAGGCGGTGCGCGACACCCTGCGAGGGCGTCTCAAGCCCAACGGCGGCATCCAGTTCCCCGAGCTGAAGCTGGAGGTGGAGGATTGGCAGAAGTTCCGGCGCATCCTGATTGTGGCGTGCGGCACGGCGTACCATGCGGGCTTGATTGGCAAGCATGTGCTGGAGCGCTGGCTCCGACGCCCCGTGGAAGTCTACTACTCTTCGGAGTTTCGCTACGGCGACCCGATTCTGCAGCCAAACACGCTGGCAATCTTTATTAGCCAGTCGGGCGAGACCGCCGACACGCTCGCCGCGCTCCGCCTGTGCCGCGAGGCAGGCTATACCACGCTCGGCATCGTGAATGTGGTGGGCAGCAGCATCGCCCGCGAATGCGACCATGTGATTTACACGCAAGCGGGTCCCGAAATCTCCGTCGCTTCCACCAAAGCCTACAGCACACAGGTGGCGGTGCTGTATCTGCTGGGGCTGTACCTGTCGGCGATTAACGGCACGCTCCCGATGGCGACCTATTCGGAGGGAGCGAAGGGGCTAATGCAGTTGCCGTCGCTCATCGCCCGCAGTCTAGAGCGTGAACCAGAGGTGCGCGCGGTAGCGGAAGCGCTCCATCGCACGCATCTGGCGTTCTACCTGGGACGCGGCGTGGACGCTTATGTCGCGATGGAAGGCGCCCTCAAACTCAAGGAGATTGCCTACATCCCCACGCAGGAGCCGCCCGCAGGCGAGATGAAACACGGGCCGCTCGCGCTGGTGGAGCCGGGCGTGATTGCGGTTTTCATCGCCTCGCAGGAGCGCACTCGTGAAAAGCTGCTGGGCAACCTCAAGGAGATTAAAGCGCGACAGGGCACGGTGTTTCTGGTCACAACCGAAGGCGACGACCTGTTGCCCCAGGAGGCGGACTACACCATCATGGTGCCGCACCCGCCGATGGAGGAGCTCGCGCCCCTGTTAACGATTCCCATCCTGCAGTTGTTCGCCTACCATGTGGCGCGCCTGCGCGGGTGCGAGATTGACCAGCCGCGCAACCTCGCCAAGAGCGTTACGGTGGAGTAGGCGATGGTTCCCTTTGCGGGTGTGGCGACTTTCCTGCGTGCGCCTCACCACACCCTCAGCGGCTCGTGGCAGGCGGAGGTGGGCGTGCTGGGTGTTCCGTGGGATGGGGCGGTGGGCTATCGCCCCGGCGCGCGGTTCGCGCCCCAGGCGTTGCGGCTCGCCAGCCTGCGCTATCCCCTCTCGGAGCATGGCTACTACCATCCCCTTCATGGAGATCGCTTGAAAGGCGTTCGTGTTGTGGACGCGGGCGATGTAGACACGCCGCCGATGGACTACGAGACGGCGTTTGCACGCATTACCGAATCAGCCCGACTCCTGCGCCAGCGCGTGCAGTTGCCCCTTTTTCTCGGCGGCGATCACAGCATCACCTTCCCCCTGCTCCGGGCGTTTGACGATGTGCCCGACCTGCATGTGGTGCAGATTGACGCCCACCTGGATTTCACCGACGCGCGCGACGGCGTGCGCTATTCCAACTCCAGCCCCTTCCGCCGCGCGGTGGAGGTGCTGCCGAACCTGACCCACATCACCACAATCGGACTTCGCGGCGTGCGGTTTGACCCCGAAGCGGTGCAGGCGGCGCGGGCGCGGGGGCACACGCTGGTGTTTCGTGAGGCGCTCCGTGAAGGGCAACCGCTGCCCCTGCCGTCGGGCAAGCCTGTTTACCTCTCCATCGATGCCGACGCCTTAGACCCCACCCTGCTGCCCGCCGTCAACAGCCCCGAACCCGATGGCTTGAGTTTCCACGAGGCGGTGCAGATAATCGCTGAGATCATTCGCCAGAACACGCTCGTCGGAGCGGACTTCGTGGAGCTGACCCCCACCCTGGACCCCACTCAGAACAGCGCGCTGACCGCCGTGCGCCTGTTACTGGAGGCGCTTATCGCGCGGTTCGGTTAAATCCGCTCTTCGGGACGGGCAAAATCAGGTGGCTCGGATAGCGTGCGCTCAGATGAACCGTATTCACTGCAGGGCGCGAAGCGGCGCCCTGGCGAAACGGCGTGGCGGTGTTGGGATTGGGATCATAGCCCGGGGCGCTGCTGAAGGTGATATGCACGCGTAGGCGATGCCCCCGATTCACAATCACGCTCAGGTTCCAGAGGTCTATCTGCAGGCGATAGATGCGCCCCCATCGCATCCAAACCTCGCGAGAGAGCGATTTGCGGAACCGCGCTCGCAGCACTCCCTCGCAGAGATTGAACGAGCGTCCATCAGGGTAGACATCACACAGACGCACGAAAAAGTCGGTGTCAGGCGCATCCGACTCCACCCATAGCACCGCGGAAACCCTGCCCGTGATTTCAAGGGGCGCAGGCAGTGGATCGGTCGTGAAGACCAGCACATCGGGACGCGCCTCAATCTTGCGCTGATCGCGGGGTCCCGCAGGCAGGTTCAGCTCGCGTCCGCCTATGGTGGGCACGGGGTTGCGTGGATCATAGCGGGCGCTGAGTGTGCGCTGTCCCTGGGGAGGGCGCCAGCGGGCGGTTCCGTCGGCATGCAGGTAGAGGGGCGTGGAGCGTGTGGGCACGGGCGGCCAGTGATGCGCCATGCGCCATTCGTTGCCGGGCGCACGAGGGTCGCTGCAATCGCCCATCACATAGTAGACCACATTCGGCTCGCCCTGAGTCCCGTTTCGCACGCCCTTCAAATGCGCTTCGAACCAGCGCCATGCATCGTGAAAGGTGCAAGGTGGCTTATCGGCGTTGGGGAACTCCAGCTCGCCCACGTGCCGTTGAAGGACGCCGTGCGTCCAGGGTCCCATCAGCAGTTTCTGTTGACCGCGCGCACGGCTCCCACCGCGAGTCTGGTAGCCCACGAAGGCGTCCAGCGTGCCCTGCGCGAAAATGTCGTAGTAGCCTCCGATATGCACGGCAGGCACATTTACGCGCTCGAAGCGGCGGGTGGCATCGCGCGTTTGCCAGAAGGTGTCGTAGGTCGCATGGTGCGTCCAGAGCGTGAGCGCTTCGGGCGCATGCTGGGTCACTCTGAGCCACTCCTCCACGAGCGATTTTTTGAACACCCCGCCCGGGTAGAGCGCCCGATGGAGGTTCGGCTCGCCCACCGTGATATGCTGACAGACGATTCGCTGTTCGCCCGCGCATGCCAGGAAAATCTGGTTAATCCCCAGCGCCGAGCCGCCCCATGTGCCGATTCGCCCGTTGCACCAGGGCTGCTGAAGAATCCACTCTACAGTGTCCACGCCGTCGGCGCGGTTCTCCCACCAGCCGTCGCCCTCAAAAGGCAGGTTTTCGCCTTCGGAGGCAAACCGCCCGCGCGTGTCCTGAATCACCACCGCATAGCCCCGTTTGCCCCCCTCCGCGCCCAGCCCTTGAAGCGCCTCCTTGTTGTACGGCGTACGAATCAATATCAGGGGGAACGGCGGCTTGCCTTCTGGCAGATACACATCGGTCGCGAGGTGAACCCCATCGCGCATCCGCACCCGATAAGTGCGCCGTTCCGCCCACCCAATCCTGCACGCATCGAGCCACATAGAGCTTGCCTCTTTCAGCGGTTCGGATAAAAATCCTGTCGCAAACGCTTCAGGGGCGATTCAGGAAAACGAGCAAGACACGGAATTAAGGGGCGCCTGTGCCCAACAGCGGGAACGCACTCCGTTTACAAGGGCGCTCATCCCCCTACCCGAAGCGGCAAGCCTTGGCAGGGTATACTCGAGATATCTGATGTCAGCAACGGGTTTCAGTTTGGGGGAAGCATTCAAGCGTCTGGAGGCGCAGGCAGACTACGAACCGCGTCCTGTGCAACGCCAGATGGCACAGTTTGTCGCCGAGTGTATCGAGGCAGGCACATCGGGCGTGGTGGAAGCACCGACAGGGGTGGGCAAAAGCCTTGCCGTCTTGCTGCCCGCCATTCGCGCCTGCGCCCAAAGCAACAAACGCATCGTCATCTGCACCTACACGAATGTGCTGGCGGAGCAATACTGGCTCAAGGACCTGCCCTTCGCCCTGAGCCTGTTCCCTGAGCTGCCAATCTCCACCGCGCTGGCGATGGGGCGCTCCCGCTACGCATGTCTTTCCCGCATTTACGGACGCGAGCTGGGCAGAATCGCTCCCGAACTGCAAGGGTTCCTGCAGGAGTGGGTGTCCATCGCACAAGAAGGCACTGAAAGCGAACTGAACACCTTCCTGACACGCAAGGCAATCCCCCAGTCGATGATGCGCGACTTATTCAGCATCGTGGCAGTGCCCCCATATTGTCGCGCTCGCGCCTGCAAATACTACAACGAATGCTTTTTCTATAAGAGCCGAGACAGAGCCGCAAGCGCCCGAATCGTGATTACGAACCATGCGGTGGTGCTGGCTGACGCCCTGCTGAAAGAGGTCTCCGCCGGCAAAGCGTCGCTGCTGGGTAAGTACGATTTTCTGGTGATAGACGAGGCGCACGATCTGATAGGCGCTGCCCAGAACGCCCTGGCAAGCGAACTCTGCCTCGAAACCGCGCAGGAGATTATCCGCACGGTCAGTGTCGTGAGCAACGAGTTCGCTTCGGCTCTGGAGAGCAAAAACCCGCCACAGGGGTTTTTGAATCAGGTCCAGCTCGCAGTTCAGGACTTTGCTCGACTGGTGCAAGCCCACATGAACCGGGTGGACTTCGGCGCGATTCCTGAAAACGGTGTTATTATTGGCGTTGCGCCTCCTGAGATGGAGCAGACCCATTCCATCCACATCAGCAAGGAACACGCTCAGCAAGCCGAGTCGCTGGTAGTGGCGCTTCAAATCCTGCTGATTCAGCTTCAGAACCGTCTGCGCCAGGCGTGGGAAGACCACAAGTCTCAACTCACCGATTCCCAGAAGGTGTCAGTGCAGGAGGTGTTGCTACAGTTCAACCTCTGGGCGAAGGGGGTGTTCACCCAGCTGGAGCGCCTGATACATCCGCCCGAGGGGGTCAGCTGGGCGGAGCCTGCGCCAGAAGGCTGGCGTCTTTGTTACGAGCCGCTGGATGTGAGCGGGTGGCTCCGCGAGAATCTGTTCTGCAACCAGCCTACCCTGCTGATGAGCGCCACGCTCACGATAGATAACCGCTTCGATTTTTATCTCCAGCAGGTCGGGCTAGAGAATCCCTGCACGCTCCAGCTGCCGCCTGTGTTTGAGTATCCTCGCCAGTGCGCTTTCTACTTGCCGCCGCTGGGCACCATTCCGCCACCGCCTGCCAACACGCGCCAGGGCAGAGAAACGGGCTATTACGACCGCGTCGCGCAGGAGCTGGCGCGCCTGCTTCGCGCCTCGCGGGGACGCGCACTGGTGCTGTTCGCTTCCCGCGCGGAGATGATGGAAGTCTATCAGCGCATGCCACGACTGGAAGGCATCCCTATCTATGTGCAGGGCGACGGCTCCAACGCGCACCTCTCCCAACAGTTTCGGGCGAACACCCACTCGGTGCTATTCGGCTTGCGCTCCTTCTGGACAGGGTTTGATGCGCCCGGCGAAAC
The DNA here is from genome assembly GCA_037442385.1 of Armatimonadota bacterium. Taxonomy (GTDB): domain Bacteria; phylum Armatimonadota; class Fimbriimonadia; order Fimbriimonadales; family GBS-DC; genus LDYB01. The sequence continues at coordinate 41,160 of JBBIQJ010000001.1, read as the reverse complement.
ACTCACTAACCTGATTATCGTGCGCCTGCCGTTCGAAGTGCCGACCACGCCCCCCCAGCGGGCGCGCCAGGCGCTGCTGGAACTGCAAGGTAAAGATGGTTTTCGGGACTGGAGCCTGCCGATGGTCAAGCAACAGATGCGCCAGGGTTTCGGACGGCTGATACGCAGGTCTACCGATCGGGGCATCGTGTGCATTCTGGACCCTCGAATCCAGAACCGCAGCTACGGGCGCGAGATTCTCTTGAATCTGCCCGCAGGCATTCCCATTTTCAACCGCATCGAGGACGCGCTCCGCCACATCGGGCAGGTATAATTCTCTTCACAGGAGGCTTTACCCATGCCCTATGTCATCACGGAACCGTGCATTGGTGTGAAGGACAAGTCGTGCGTTGCAGTCTGCCCCGTGGACTGCATCTATGAAGGCGAAGACCAGTTCTATATCAACCCGGACGAGTGTATCGATTGCGGTCTATGTGAACCGGAGTGCCCCGTAAACGCCATCTACCCCGACACCGAAGTACCTCCTGAATGGCGTCATTACATTGAGAAAAACGCGAACTTTTTCAAGCAGCAGAAGTAGCGTTTTGTGGTGGGGTGTATCGGCAGTGCTGCTGATACACCTCATGGCGTTGCCCCGCGTGTTTCATGCGCCGCCCTTGCGCTCCGATACCGACACTGCCGCGATGCTGGATGCGATTCAGGCGTCGGGCGGTTTGTCTGGGGTTGGGCGCTGGTTTCTGGGCGACTGGCTGCTGGAAAACGGCTTTTATCGCCCCATCAGCTCGGCTTCGCTGACGCTGGATTACGCGCTCTACGGTGAGGCGGTGTGGGGCTTTTGCCTCACCAACTGGCTGCTGCTGCTCACGATTGCGCTGGGCGTGGCCGTTTTAATCCCGCGCTTGCTAAGGCTTAACCCCGCGTGGGGCTGGGGCATGGCGGTTGTATTGAGCGCTCAATACTTGGGATTGACGCGCTGGCTGATACCCCACTCCGCATGGTGGGGGGTACTGCTCGTGTTGGCAGGGGTCCGGCTCTGGCTGCGACAGTCTGGGGCAAGGCTGGACGCCACGCGATGGGAGCATAAGCAGTGGCTCTGGCTCGCGTGCGGTGTGGGGGCGCTTTTCTGGGGCTTTGATCACCTGCTCTCTGCTGAGTATGTGCGCCTGATAGAGTGGGTTCCCTCTCGCACGGCGCTGTTGGGCACGGCGTTCGGGGTGTGGTCAGCAGTTTGCTTCCTGCGAGCTGGCGAAGAACGCTCATGGCACTGGCTGGGGCTGGGCGGTCTGCTTTATCTGCTGGCGCTTGGCTCTTATGAGCAGCCGATTATGCTGGCGCCGTTCCTGCTTGCGGTAACCCTCGCCCATCGGCGCAAGTGGGGCGCGGGCACGGCGCGGGTCATAGGGGCGGTGCTGGTATGCGTTTTGCTGATTGTGCTTCTGCGCGTGAGCCTCGTTAGCACAGAACCCACGCGCTATCAGCGCCAGCAACTGCGCAGCAGCGTTGCAGGTCCCGTGCTGACCTACTTTTCTGACCTCTTTCCTCCTGTGAGCCAGTGGAACTACTGGCAGGTCGTTGGACTGGAACCGACTGTGTGGCTTCTCAAGGACCCGTGGGACAGACTGATAGGTCTTTTGCTCTATGCGGGGGTTGTGGGGGCGTTCTATCGCTGGCGAAGATATTTTGGCTATGCGCTCGGCTGGCACGCGCTCACCCTGCTGCCGATGGCGTTTCTGCACCCGTTCGAACACTACTGGGTTCTCCCACAGGTGGGCAAGACGCTGACCGACTACCTGCTGATTGGCTGGGGCGCGCAAACCGTTGCCGCGTGCCTGCAGGTGGAGTGGGGTAAGATTCCACCCGATGGCAATCGATCTGACCCCACAGGAGTTTGAGGCGCTGGTGGCAGAGGCGCTGGATAGCCTCCCCGAAGAGATTGCTCGCTATATGGAGAATGTGGAGGTGGTGGTCGCATGGCGCCCCACAGGCTCCCAACTGCGTCGGGCAGGCGTGCGCGCGGGGCATCTGCTACTGGGGCTTTACGAGGGCGTGCCGCTCACCCAGCGGAGCGTCTCTTACGGGTTCGTGCCGCCCGATAAGATTACCATCTTTCAGGAGCCACTCCAGCGCCTCGCACAAAGCAAAGCGGACTTAAAGGAGCGCGTGCGCCGCACCGTGATTCACGAGATTGCCCACCATTTCGGCATCAGCGACGAACGCTTACGCGAGCTGGGCGCTTACTGAAGCGAGGTAGGGCATTACGCCCCACCTCGTTGGGACACCTACTTCGCTTCTTTGGTATAGACGGGCTTCTGGCCCTTGAGCGACTTGATGTAAGCAATCAGCTGATTAATCTGCTCTTCCTTGAGATAGCTGTACGACGCCATGCTGGGGGTGTACCCCGCCACCACCTTCTTATTCGGGTCCATGATGGACTCTTTGAGGTAAGCCTCATCGGCAACCACTTCCGAGCCATCAGCCAGCTTGACCTTGGAACCATAGACACCGCGCAGGTCAGGATAGTCCTTCCCACTGGCGGGGTTCATGTGGCAGGCGTTGCAGCCCTGCTGGACAAACAGAATCATCCCCTTCTTGGCTTCGGGGTCGTCGTTGCCAGGAGCAGGCACCCCTCCTGAAGAGGTCGTACTGGTAGTGCTGGAAGTGCCACTGGATGTCGCGCTATTCTCAGCGGACTTGGTTTCCCCAGAACCTGTTGAGGCGGACTGATTCTGGGGAGGCGGCGCACAGGACGCCAGGAGCGCAGTAAGGCTTACAATACCCAACGCAAGACCCAGTTGACGCAGTGTGTTGTTCATCGTCTCTCACCTGCCTTGTTTTTGAGTCATTCACCTGACTTAGTGAAGTGAGGCAATTATACCACAAGCCAGCGGCGTTTGTCAAGGGGTAACGGGAGGCTTCTCGAGAAATCCCCTCCCCTCCTGCTCTGTTGCAAAGCAGGTGGGATTCGGCGAACAGGACACGGGAACCGCCTCCGTACAGGTGCGCGTAGGAGCGCGGTCGCAGCCCCCCTTGTGGCAAAATCCGTCATGCCACAGGGGGAAGGAGCCTCCGTGCAACGGAGCCGTTTCACTCGTTCGGCTCAAGCGGTCTGGAGTCGCTGTCCTTTGCCTCCAGTATCTCCTCCGCAAAGTTGAGATAGGCGTTCGCTGTGAGGTCTGGTATGTGCATCCGCTCAATTTCGTGCAGCGCCTTCATCGCTAAATCCCAGCGCTGGTGGTGGGCGCAGGCGCGTGCATAGCCCAACAGCCCCACGCCGCGCCAGTAAGCGTGCGGAAGGAGGCGCACAATATCCCACGCTTGCTGAAATTGCCCCGCCCAGGCAAGCTGGCGTCCAATCTTGGCGAGCGCTTCCGCGCGCCCCGATGCGCCGTCAACTCGCTTCGCCGAGCGCAACGCCTCTGCGTACATGTCGGCGTCGTAATCAGGGGCAAGGCAGGAAAGCACATCGATGATGTTGAAGGTTCGGTAGACAGGGTTTTGGTTTTTAAGGCATGCCTGATAGGAAATCTGAGGCAGGCGTGCCTCGAGAGCGTATTCAGCAATCTGATCCAGCGTCCGATCGCGCTGTTCTGGGTCGGGTTCCGTCTCACAAATGGCGAGCGATTCCGCAAAGAGCGTTTCTGCCTGTTCGGTCAGCCCAATTAATGCGTACGCGCGCGCTACCTGCGCCAGAGTCTGGGCGCAGAGCCATACATTCTCTGCCTCCAACGCGTGGTTTCGGGCGTTTATCAGCGCCTTTGCTGCACCTTCCGTGTTCCCCACCTGGTGATACGCCTGCGCCAGCGCACACCATGCTTCCGCACGATAGTCCGGCTCCTCAATCAAGCCAGCCCAGAGAACCGCCTGTTTCCAGCGTCCCCCTGCCGCCCAGGCTTGAGCCAGCGCGACCCGAATCTCATCGTCGTCCCACGGCAAGACGCCCAGATACTCAACCGCCTCTTGGAGGAGAGACTCGGCCTGCTCCGCTTCCCCACGCTGGAAGTATGCCCCTGCGAGAGTGCATAGTAGCGTTGCCTTGTCCTTCGCCCGTTCATCTGACAGGATTCGAGAGGCGCGGAGCGCCTCCTCCAGCAGGTTCCATTCCACAAGCGATCTCACGACAAGATTGATGGTGAGAAAGTCCTCCGGGGCAGCCTCCACCGTCTCAAAAGCGAGCGCGAGAATCTGTTTCCAGCGCGCCTCTTCCTCAAAAGTCTTCGCGACCTCAGCTATCCGAAAGACTTGACGCGCCTCGCGCTCGGCAGGCGGTTCGCTCAGAGACGCCTCGAGAGCCTGCTGTAAGTGAGCGCGGGCGTTCTGAAGATTCTGCAGGCGCGCCCAGACTTCCGCAAGGCGCGTATGCGTGCTGACGCGCCAGAAGACCGACGGTATCTTAGCTGCCGCCTTTTCCGCTTGCTTGAGGCACTCCTCTACGGTTGGAGGCTCTCTGCTGGAAACGCGCGGTTTCCCCAGCACTTGCTTAACACCCCTGCCCGAAGCTGAACAGCACCTCCAGCAGGTCGGCGTCGTCCACAATCCCGTCGCCGTTCAGGTCGGCAATCGGGTCGGTAGTACCGAAGGCAAACAGGACAGTTAGTAGATCGGCGTCGTCCACACAGCCGTCGCCAGTGATGTCGGCGTCAGGGAGAGGCGTGTTGGAGGCAATCACGCGAAAGTTGTCGTAATGAGCAAAGTCGTCGGCGTTCCCTGGGATGTTGACAACCCAGAGGTCCGCATCGGCGAAGATGGTGTCCGCCGCCGAATTGAGATTCGCGCTTCCCAGCTCTCGATTGTTCATAATGAGTCGGAACCGCCCTGTATTGTAGTTCAGCTCCAGCTTGAACCGCGCCCATGTGTTGCGCGGGTAGACGACGCCCGTATCAATAATCGTTGTGGTGAATCCATTATCCTGCACCAGTTGTACCCGATTCAAATTGTTTACGCGCATCGCCGCGATGCGCAGGGCGTCCGGATCGTAGCAATCCACGCCGTAGGCTGCTTGAACCGTGCTTGCGCCGAGATACATATCCCAGATTACCGTGATGTAGCCGCTCCCGCCCGTGTTATAGCCAATCGGTTTCCACCACCAGCTGCTGGATGCGCCTGCCACAGGAGCCACACGCACCGACTGCGCCCCCGAAAAGGCGAGGGCATCAGAGACGATGGCTGTGTTCGGCGTCGCAAGATGGAACGCCTGCCAGCCACTTTGCCCCGTCAAGTTCCCCAGCGAAAATTCGGGGGGTTCAAAGCCTGTGTCCAGAAGCGCCTGGGGAAACGCCATATTCATACCGAAAGCCAGTCCGAGACTCCAGAACAACGTTCGCATCGTTTATTCCCTCCGTTTCGGCAACAGCCTTATTATACACCGATTCCATCCATGAAGCGTGCAGTATAATTAGGGGGTTGGAGGTCAGCGATGACGGAACGATGGGTTTATCACCTGACACAAGAGGAGATTCCAACGCACTGGTACAATCTGGTTGCTGATTTGCCCACCCCACCCCCACCGCCCTTGAACCCCGCGACAGGTCAGCCGTTTGACGACCCGACGCCCCTGATGCGCATTTTCCCCGAGACGCTGGTGATGCAGGAGGTCAGTACCGAACGCTGGATAGAGATTCCCGAACCTGTGCGCCAGATTTATGCGCTCTGGCGTCCCACGCCGCTGTTTCGGGCGCGGCGGCTGGAGCAGGCTCTGGATACCCCGGCCCATATCTACTTCAAGTTTGAAGGGGTCAGCCCCGCAGGAAGCCATAAACCCAACACAGCCGTACCGCAGGCCTATTACAATAAACAACAGGGGATTCGGCGCTTAGCCACAGAGACGGGCGCAGGACAGTGGGGTAGCGCGCTGGCGATGGCGTGCCAGCTGTTCGGGCTGGAGTGTACCGTCTATATGGTACGGGTTAGCTATGAACAGAAACCGTTCCGCAAAGTTCTGATGAACACATGGGGCGCAATTGTGTACCCCAGCCCCAGCGAGCAGACTGAATACGGGCGCCAGATTCTGGCGCAAGACCCCGACTGTCCGGGCAGTCTGGGGATTGCCATCAGCGAGGCGCTGGAAGACACACTCACCCACGAAGATACCCGCTACGCGCTGGGCAGTGTGCTGAACCATGTGCTGCTCCATCAGACTGTTATCGGGCAGGAAGCCATCAAACAGATGGAGATGGCAGGCGAGGAACCCGATATTCTGGTGGGTTGCACAGGCGGCGGTAGCAACTTCGCGGGGCTGGTGTTCCCGTTCCTGCGCAAAAAGATTACCGAGGGGAAGCCGTATCGGATTATTGCCGTGGAGCCAGCATCCTGTCCTTCCCTGACCAAAGGCGAGTACCGCTACGACTTTGGCGACACAGCGGGTAAGACGCCCCTGCTGAAGATGCACACACTGGGGCACGAGTTTATGCCGCCGCGTATTCACGCGGGTGGACTGCGCTATCACGGGATGGCGCCGCTGGTCTCGCACGCACTGGAACTGGGGCTGATTGAGGCGCGCGCCTACCACCAAACGCAGGTCTTTGAAGCGGGAGTGCTGTTCGCGCGCACGATGGGGATTGTGCCTGCCCCGGAGCCGACACATGCCATCAAGGCGGTGATTGACCTCGCGCTGGAGTGCAAAGCGCGAGGCGAGAAGAAGGTTATCCTCTTCAACCTCTGTGGACACGGCTTGCTGGATCTGACCGCCTACGACCAGTATTTGTCGGGCACGCTTCAGGATTAGGCACGATTCACTCGTTCAGATGAATCTGTAAAGGCTTTTCGCCGGGCATGAGCCAGCCGCGTTCGCGCGCCAGCGCCTCTTTGCCCAGCGGGGTGGAGAGGCGCTGAAGTTGCGCGCGCAAAGCCCGCTGCTCCTGCTGGAGCGCCGCCCGATCCGCCTCCAGCTGGCGTACCTCTGCGCGCGTCCGCCCCCACAAACCGTAGATATGCGCGCTCTGAGGCAGGAGCTTCCAGCCCAAAAGCAGGACGCTCCCCCACAGGCAGAGGCGAGACGCTATTGCACCCAATCGCTTGTGTGTCATTGGTTGCGTTCTCCGTTTAGAGAGAATACCACACACTGTGGGGGATTCCTGCAAATTTTGCGGGGAATTTTTATTCGTCATCCACGGGATAGGCGCCAAGTGTCTTTTTGAGCGCCTCTACCAGCTCTTCGCCTGCGAGTTCGGGGGGCGTCGCCGTAGGCGGTGGCTCCGTTGCGGGAGCGGGCACGGCAGACTCATCCAGTTCGATCTCCACATGAGCGTTCATGCCAACGGCATCCTGCACTTTGCGGATGATTGCCTGATGATTCTTCGGGTTTCTCGTGAAAAAGTTGTAGCCCAATCGAGTGCGAAGGGTGAGGTAAATCACCCCATTTTCCACACGCACGGTGGAGCCAGCGAGGTAGCGCTCCAGGTTGGGGCTGTTCTGGGTGATGGCAGCTTTGGCTTGTTGCCAGCGTGCGTTGGGGTCGTCGCCCGCAACAGGCGCCGCGCCTGGAGGAGCGGGCGCGGGTGCGCTGGCGGGTTGTGGAGAGGGCGTCTCTGATGGCGCAGGAGCGACGGGGCGTGGTGCGGGGGGCGTCTCTGATGGCGCAGGAGCGACGGGGCGTGGTGTGGGGGGGGTCCCTCCTCGCGCGGCCCTGCGCTCTGAACAGGCGTGGCGCTTGCGGCGGGCGCAGGAGCCTGCGGAGGAATCGCGAACATCAGAAGGGTCAGCTCCAGAATCGCGCGGGGCGAGCCTGAGGCGCGCATCTCGGTCAGAGCGCCTGCCATCTTCTCCCACCAGCCGAGCAATCGGGGAATCCCTGCGCGGCGCGCCTGCTCGATCATCGCACTCCACAGCGTGGGGTCATAATAGCCCGCCTGATCCTGTCCGTGAACGCCTGCCTGGATCAGCGCACGCCAGTGCTGAATCAGCGATTCGGCGAACACGCGCGGTTCGCGCCCCAGCAACAACTGAGCGTCCAGCACCTCCAGCACCTTCGCGGCATCGCCTTCAATCAGCGCGTCGGTCAGCTGGAACAGCGTTTCGTCTTCCAGCACCCCCAGCGCGTGGTAGACTGTCTCCACCCGAATCTTGCCCGCTTCACTGAAGGCAATCACCTGCTCCAGCGCAGTGAGCGCGTCGCGCCACGAGCCGTCGGCAAAGCGAGCGATCAAATTCAGCGCGGCAGGCTCCGCCTCCAGCCCCTCGGCGCGCACCACCTGCTCCAGACGACGGGCAATATCGGCAATCGAACCGCGATGAAAGTCAAACCGCTGGCACCGCGAGCGTATCGTGGGCGGCACGCGATGGAACTCGGTGGTCGCCAGCACGAACACCACATGGGGCGGCGGCTCCTCAATCGTCTTCAGCAACGCATCAAACGCCTTCGCCGAAAGGTCATGCACCTCGTCGATGATATAGATTTTGTAGCGCGCCTCCATCGGGGGATACTTCGCGTTCTCAATAATCGAGGTGCGCACATCCTCAATGCTGGTCTCGGAGGCGGCGTCCATCTCCACCACATCCACCAGCGTGCCCGCCTGAATGGCAGTGCAAAATCGGCACTGATTACACGGGTTCGGTGTAGGCCCCTGCTCGCAGTTGAGCGCTTTGGCGAGCAGCCGTGCGGTAGAAGTCTTGCCTGTCCCGCGCGGACCGCAGAAAAGATACGCATGCGCCCACTTGCCCTGCGCAATCGCGTTCCGCAGAGTCACGGTAACATGCTCCTGACCCAACAGCTCGTCAAAGTCCTGGGCGCGATACTTGCGGTACAGGCTGATATAGCTCATGGGTGATGGAATTGTACCTGAGAGGGGGTTAATCGGGGATATACTCCAGCTCGATCTCGCCGATGCGCACGGTGTCGCCTTCCTGAGCGCCCAGCTCCTTGAGTTTCCGAAACACACCCAGCCCCTGCAGGCGGCGTTGCATGCGCTGAAGCGCCTCTTCGTTGTTCAAATCGGTTGTCAGCACGATTTCGCGCACCAGCGAACCTTCCACCACAAAATAATCGTCCTGCTTGTAGACGCGCACAGGTTCGTAGCGGCGTGGGGCGACCTCAGGCGTTTCCTCGCGAAGCGGCTCAGGGGGAGGCAGCTCTGCCACTTTCTGTGCCATGCGGGCGACCAGTGCATCAAGCCCCTCGCCCGTGTAGGCAGAAACCAAAAACACCTCATAGCCCTGCGATTCCAGCGCCTCCCGAATCGGAATCAGCACATCGCGGTCATGGAGCGTGTCGATCTTGTTCAGGGCGACGAGCGCGGGTTTCTCAAGCAGTTCTGGCTTGTAAAGCCGCAACTCTTTCTTCAGGATTTCAAAAGCGTGGAGGGGTTCATGCTCTGCGAACGGCGAGGCGTCCAGCAGGTACAGCAGCAGGCGAGCGCGCTCCACATGGCGCAAAAACTGATGCCCCAGCCCTGCTCCCGCGTGAGCGCCTTCAATCAAACCCGGAATATCGGCGACCACGAAGCTGAAATCCTGGTACTGCACCACTCCCAGATTCGGCACGAGCGTCGTAAACGGGTAGTCCGCAATCTTGGGGCGTGCGGCGGAAATCCGGCTAATGAGCGTGCTTTTGCCCGCGTTGGGCATGCCCACTATCCCAACATCGGCGAGTAGCTTGAGTTCCAAGCGAATGCGCCGCTTTTCGCCAGGCAGCCCTTTTTCGGCGAATCGGGGGGTCTGGCGCACCGAGTTGGCGAAATGGGCGTTCCCGCGTCCGCCGCGTCCCCCGCGTGCCACAACAAACCGCTGATTCGGGCGCGCTAAATCTGCCAGCAGTTCCCCTGTGTCCGCGTCGTACACCAGCGTGCCGACAGGGACCCGCAGCGTGATGGATTTCCCGTTGCGTCCCTTGCGGTTGCTCCCCGAACCTGCCCCGCCTCGCTCAGCTCTATAGCGGGTTTTGTAGTGGTAATCCAGCAGCGTGTTCAGGTGGGGGGCCGCGACTAGAATCACATCGCCGCCTCTGCCGCCGTCGCCGCCGTCAGGTCCGCCGCGCGGCACATGCTTCTCGCGCCGAAAGGAAACGCACCCATCACCGCCTGCCCCCGCCTCAACCTCAATAACCGCTTCATCAATAAACATCAGCAGGGATTATACCTGCTCTACAGGTTCCAGTAAAGCACTGGTGGTGGGGGCTGGATGCCACGGAACGCTTCCAGATAGACGCCTTTAACATCCATAAACACGCCCTGCCCGCTGGGGCGTAACAGCCGCAGATAGTCTTCCAGCGGGCGTTCGCAAAAAACCCTGTGGGGCACTGCCAGCACAACCGCCTCATAGATTCCGTCGCGCGTTTCGAAGGGGTTCTCCACAAAGCGCGCCTTGAAGCGAGCGCGGTCGCTGACCAATACCAGCGGGTCATGCGCTTCCACATCACACCCGAAACTCTGTAGCTCTTCAATCAGCTCCTTGACGCGCGTGTCGCGTACATCGGGCACATTCTCTTTGAACGCCACCCCAAGCACCAGCACCTTCGCGCCCTGCACACTGCGCCCCGCGTGAATCAGCAACTTCACGGTTTCCGAAGCGACATACGTCCCCATCTGGTCATTCACGCGGCGTCCTGCCAGGATCACTTCGGGATGGAAGCCAATCTCTTGCGCTTTGTGCGTGAGGTAGTAGGGGTCGACGGGGATACAGTGCCCACCCACCAGCCCTGGCTCAAAAGGCAGGAAGTTCCACTTGGTACGCGCCGCAGAGAGCACATCGCGCGTGTTCAGCCCCAGCCGATGGAACAAGAGCGCCAATTCGTTCATCAGGGCGATATTCAGGTCGCGCTGGGTGTTCTCAATCACTTTGGCGGCTTCCGCAGTGCGAATATCTGGCGCTTTGTGAATCCCCGCCTTCACCACCAGCCCATACAGGCTCGCCAGCAGCTCTGTGGTGGCTTCATCCTGCCCTGCGACGACTTTGACAATCGTTTCCAGCGTGTGTTCAGGGTCGCCGGGGTTAATGCGCTCTGGCGAGTAGCCCACTTTGAAATCCACACCGCATTTCATGCCCGACGCCTCTTCCAGCACGGGCACGCTGTCCTCTTCCGTGCAGCCGGGGTAGACCGTGGATTCGTACACCACAATCGCACCGCGCTTCATGTGTTGCCCTACGGTGCGGCTGGCGCTCAGCAGCGGTCTTAAATCGGGACGCTTGGCTTTGTCGACAGGGGTAGGCACGGTGATAATAATTACATCCGCCTCGCGGAGTATACTGGGGTCGCTGGTGAATACCAGGTGCGGCTGGCGCAGTTCGTGTTCGGGGGTTTCACCGTTGCGGTCGTACCCCTGCTGCAGCTCCGCCACGCGCTCCGGGTTCACATCGTAGCCAATCGTGCGCAGATGTTTCGCAAAACCGACTGCCAGCGGCAGCCCCACATAGCCCAATCCTACAATCGCAACGGTTTCAGGCGCTTTCATGGCAACGCAATCTCCTTCGCCCAACTTCGGTTCTCCAGATACCATTCTACAGACCGTTTAAGACCTTCTTCCACACTGACCTGGGGTTCCCAGCCGAGCAAGGTACGGGCTTTCGTGATGTCCGCCCATGTGGCTTTGACATCGGCAGGGTGCATCGGTTGCTGGTTCCAGCGTGCCGGTTTGCCGAGATACTCTTCGAGTTTCTGGATAATCCAGCGGAGCGACACAGGGCGGTCGCCCCCCAGGTTGATAATCTCATAGCCCAGCGGCTTGAGCGCGGCGACCGTGCCCCGTGCGATATCGTCTACATAGGTAAAATCGCGCTCTTGCAAGCCATCGCCGAAGAGCTGAATCGGCTCTTCTTCCTCAATCCAGCGGATGAAGCGGAAAATGCTCATATCGGGTCTGCCCGCAGGACCGTACACCGTGAAGTAGCGTAGCACAGTGATGTCCAGCCCATAGAGGTGATGATAAGTGTAGCAAAGCGTCTCCGCGCCCTTTTTGGAAGAGGCATAGGGCGAGAGGGGGCGGTCGGTAGGCTGGTCCTCACGGAAAGGACGCTCGTTGTTGCCATAGAGGCTGGAAGTGGACGCCAGCACATACTTTTGCACACCGTGTTGACGGCACAGTTCCAGCAGGTTCAACGCCCCTGTCGTGTTGGTGGCGATGTAGACCCATGGGTTCTCCACACTCTGGCGCACGCCTGCCCGCGCCGCCAGATTGATGACCGCATCGTAGGGCCTATGCGTCGTGAACACCGCACGGGTCGGCTCCCACGCGCTGATGTCCAGCGTCTCAAAGTGGAAGTTCGGGTAGGGTAGCAACTGCTGAAGGCGCCACCGCTTCAGGGTCGGGTCGTAGGCGTCGTTGAGGTTGTCCACCCCGATTACCTCATGCCCCTCTTTGAGTAGCAATTCAGCGGTCTTCGCGCCAATAAATCCGGCACAGCCTGTGAGAAAGATTCGCATCGCAGACCTCGCTCATGGAGGATTATACCATAGAGCAGGGAGCCATGCAGGTATAATCTTCACGATGGCTGGTGGGAAGATAGTTTTCTTTTTGAATAGCCTTTCAGGCGGCGGGGCGGAGCGTGTGATGGTAACACTGGCGAATAGTTTTGCTCAAAGAGGGCATGCAGTCTCTATGGTTCTTGTCTTTCCCCACCACACTTACGCCGACGAACTACATCCCTCTGTGGAAAAGATAGATCTTCATGCCTCTCGCCTCATGGTGGGTGGATTGCGCTTCGCACGCTATTTACGACATGCCAAGCCCAACGCAATCCTCTCCACGGTAACACGCATCAACGGTTGGGCAGCGATTGCTCGGTCGCTCGCGCGCAGCCACGCACGGCTGGTGGTTCGAGAAGCCACTACGCCTACTGTAGTGTTGAAGCAGCTTCGTACCCACAAACAGCGGTTGGATTTTCAAGTGATTCGTTATCTTTATCCAAAAGCTGATGTTATCGTGGCGCCCTCGCGAGGTGTTCAAAAAGACATCCTACAGATTATCCCTCACGCTGAGCCAAAAATTAAGGTTATTTATAACCCTGTCATCGACGAAACGCTCTACCAAAAAAGTCTGGAACGGGTGATGCATCCATGGTTTACTCAGCCGCTGGTTCCCGTTGCGTTGAGCGTCGGGCGTTTGATATGGGACAAGGGATTCGATACGCTTATACGCGCCTTCGCCCAGGTACGCGCGGGGCAGGATGCACGGCTGGTAATTTTAGGAGAAGGCGAAGAGCGTGCTTCTCTGGAGAAGCTGGTGGACTCTCTGAACCTGGGGGAATGGGTTTGGATGCCGGGCTTCGAGAAAAACCCGTTCAAATATATGCGCCGTGCGAGCGTGTTTGTGCTTTCCTCACGCCGAGAAGGATTGCCCAACGCCCTGATTCAGGCGATGGCGTGTGGTTGTCCTGTTGTTAGCACCAACTGCCTCAGTGGTCCTGAAGAGATACTGGATGGTGGTCGGTACGGGCACCTAGTGCCTGTAGACGATGTAGATGCTCTGGCACAAGCAATCGAGCAAACCTTACAGGGCCATCGAAAGGAGGTTCCTTCCGATTGGCTTCACCAGTTCGCAACTGATCACATCAGCGAGCAGTACCTTCAGGTATTGTTGGACTGAGCCGCTTCTAACTGCCCCGTACGCTTCCAGTGGAACAACGCCTCAACAAAGGACCACATGAAGACAATCGGAGCAACTTGCTGTGAGTTTAGAAAATCGGAATGCATCATATCGTATCCTATAGCAGCGCTCATGCCTCCCATAATCCCAGCGATTACCGCGCGCCAAAAAGGATCTTTGGAGGCAAAGAACGCCTGCGCCGCACGAATAAAAAAGCTGACTAAGAGCAATACCATCAGACCGGTGCCCACCAGCCCAATATGAAGAACACGTGCGAGCCACGCGAAATGCATTTCTATGCGCTGAAAGTACACTTTATCAAAGCCAGGAGCTCGGTAGCCTGCCTCGGCTAACGAAACATATTTGCCATAGGGCTCTTCCAGCCCTGCTCCGAAAAGACGCTGAAACGGAGTCAATCGCTGCATTCGAAATTCCCACGCCTCCCGCTCACGCACCCGAAACTGGTAGGACGGATCTAAACGAGGATCCCCACCAAAAGCGTAGTTGCGCTCCCACCGCTGGATTACCTCCCGCATCAGTTGGGAAACCGCATCATTCACAAAAGGATGCAGCAGAAGAGCCAAGCCGAACAAACCAGATACAAAAACGATTCGCAGCTGCTGCATGAGCACAGCGGGAGGCTTCCAGAGCAAGGCGAAAGGTATAACCGCCATTAACGCGCCCCAGAGTGCCCGGTTCTTTGTAACCAGTATCACGAACGCAGCACCCACGAGGTAAAGTGTGGCTATCGCTGCACGCCAGCCGCGAGAAAAACCCAGCGAGTACACGACAAACACAAAGCCAGTCACAATCAGATATAGCGAAGCAGGATCACGAATTCGGTAGCCCTCCATCGTCTCTCCAGCACCGCGCAGCTGGAATAACACCTTCGCAATAGGGGGGAGGGGAGCAAAATACTCCCACACAAGTACTATCACACCTATAAAAGCAACACCACTGAGCAAGGCTACCACTCGCTTAGCACGGCGTATGTCCGAGAGAAGAATAATCAGCGGCAACACTCCAATCCAGAGCATGTGCCGATCGAAATATCGAAAGAAACCAGGACGATAAAGACCAAGCGCCGCAAAGCGTTCATCAGGAGGAATCTCATGATAGCGAAAAAGATAGATGTATCCTACATGAAACATGTAAAAAATCCAAAACACAACTAATAAAATAATAAACCAACTAAAAACTCTTACACGCTTCTCGGTCGGCGTCCGCATATACTCATATACAGCGCGGACTGAAAGGATAGACAAGAATAGCAAGTTCAGCACGCGCTCTCCTGTCCCAACTTCTACGGCATAGTAAAAAGCGTTCACAAAAAGCCCCGTTCCTGCTAAAATAAAGGTCACTATACTAACTTCGGGAATCAAAAATGCTAACGGCGCCAGAAGCATCAGAACGACAAAGGCTATAGCGCGGTTCTCCTGACCTCGCAAGATAAAAGCCAGAACAGCCAGGTTCGCTACTACCAGAGCGCTCACAATGAGTAAATTCGTCCATCGCTCCTGATTGAGTCCCCCCGAAAAGCGTGCCGTCAGCGCTGCGACCCTCTCTAAAGGCGCTCGCCAGAGGTCGCTTACTCGTAAACTGCGTTCACGCACCATACGAATGCCCATACCCAATTATTATGGCACATGGCGTCCCACAACTGCATTCGCCCGTTGAGTATAATTTTTGTGATGGAAATGCCGAAAGGCTCTTCCCTGAAAAAGCAGGTTTCCAAGAGCGTGGTATATCTCTCGCTCCGTCGGATTGTTTCTACGGTTTTGGCAACGGTTGGCACGCTGTTTATCGCGCGTGTGTTGGGACCAGAAAATCAGGGGCTTTACGCAACAGCCCTTGGAATCCAGAGCTATGCAGCCATGATTGGGCTGCTTGGGATACGCCCCTACCTCATTAAGACTCAGCTTTTTCAACATCAGACGAAACTCAATCTTGCTTTCAGCTTCGAGCTGATTTTTGGTACATCGCTTTTTATAATGATTTTTCTTATAGGAAGCATATGGTACGTGTTAAGCCACTCACAGGTTCCGTTAATGTTGCTTACACTTGCCTTTATACTGCCTTTTGTTCTGGGACGCGAAGTTCCCTTAGCTGTGTTGGAAAGCCGATTCGAATACAACAAAAGCGCCTTTGTCGAAACCGTGGCTCAAGTAGCGTATTATGGGGTTGCAATTACTCTGGTTCAGATGGGCTACGGCGCATGGTCTCTGGTTTGGGGATATCTGGTTGGAGAGTTAATAACCACTGCGGGCTTTTTCTGGGCGGCACGCTATTTCCCACGCTGGCACTGGGATTTTTCTCAACTGCGTCCTATGTTGGCTTACGGGGTAACTTTTGCTCTTTCCGACTGGGCGAGTGGTTTGCAAAGGTTAGTCCCTTCGTTGGTTGTGTTTCCCATATTAGGGGCATCTGCCGTAGGCTACGTCGCGATGTCAGAACGGCTCATTGCACTGTTTTCCTTTGCCAAAGGTGCTATCGGGCGTGCTGTGTTTCCTGCCTTCTCGCGACTTCAGCATGATACACAACGCCTTGTTCGCGCGGTAGAGGAAGGCGCCCCATGGCAGATGTTAGGATTAGGAGTAATCTATGCAGGGGCTTCTCTTCTGATGCCTTATGTGACCCCAATTCTGCTGGGTAAAAAATGGGATATAAGCATCATCGCATGGTTGTTTGCCCTTCTCAGTATACGCTCGCTGCTTTCCGCGCTGACTGCCTTAGAAGGTGCCGTTCTATATGCCATTGGCAAGAATTTGCTGGTTTTCTTCGCGTCAGCGGTCAATAGTCTCGTCTTAGGGCTGGCAACATACCTTCTTCTTTTACTGGGCCACAGTCTCTTGGGTGTCCATGCGTATGGAATTGCTGGTATCTTTGCTGCGCTTATCACCGCTTTGATCAGGCACACGAATTTTCGTACTCATGTGGGCAAGGCGCGCCATTCGTTAACGCTCGCGTGGTTTGTCGCCGGATGCGCCGCGATAGTAGCCCCTCTCACCAGCGCTTGGCTCTATGGAATTGGGCTGCTGATAGCGCTGGGTTTACCGCAGAGCCGGCGTGTGCTGATAGAAACGGCGAAAAAAGCAGCTTCGCTCTGGAACAGGAAGCGAACCACTTAGTTCGGAAGCGCAAGAAACATTTTCTCGTCTACAGGGCGCCCTGCTGCCAAATCTTCTAACACCCGCACATAGTTCCGGGGATGGTGCCGCGTAGCAACCAGGCACAGGCTATTTGCGCCCATTCGTTGCAGGCGGATTCGATCCTCTATGACGCTTTCTATCTTGCACGCCAGATCCACTGCATCACGACTGCGAAACACATACCGTTTGTGTCACTGCAAATCACAGGAAGCCCATGTGCCATCGCTTCCAGCAAAGAAACGGATGCAGGCTCATCATAACTGGGCAACACATATAAGTCGTGGCTGCGATACAACCACCCCATTTCGCGGTAGGGCACATTCGTGCGATACTCGATAAGGGGAGCAATCTGGAGTTGACAGGCGAGCTCTTCTAACGCGCGACGGTACTTCTGGCGTTCTTCTGTCGAAGCATCGGCTACGACAGTGAGACGAAGCGGATAGTGGGGCGCTAACCGAGCCAATGCCTGGTAGAGCAGCTTATGCCCTTTTCGCTTCTCAAATTTAGCGACACACAGAATATTAATTCGATCGCCCTCAAACCAAGGCTTTGAGAGGGCATCCGGCTGTGCTTCAATGACAAAAGGAATATAGTAGAAATGCTCCAGAGAATAGGCGTTTGGGGAGAAGGTTCCCAGTACAGGCGTGTACCAGGCGCTTTGAGTCCAGGTCGCAAAGGCGCTAAGCCAGGGGCGCGGAGACAAAGTGTATTTGGGCATCTGAGTATAGACCACAGGCACCGCTTTCTTCAGTTGTACAACCCGCAAGCAAAGGAGTCCCGTGAGAGTAAGAGGGTCGCGAATCACGACTACGGTAGGGTTATATGCGCGCATGAGTTCTATTACAGCCTTCGGTCGGGGCATGCCCCAACGAAACCGAAGACGATACCGAAAAGCGCTGTTTTTTCCTCGTGCAAGCCAGTCTAGTCCGCGAGTAAGGAAGGAGTCTTCAAGCTCTACAGGAGTGAGAGCCTCGTAATCCTCCTGAGCACGCTTCCAGCGCACTGCATAGACAACCTCATGCCCGTGCGCCTTGAGCGCCCTGACAATAGGAATTTGGTTCGTATGGAATCGCGGTGCTATAAAAAGGACACGGTGCCTAGTCTCCATCGGAGTTAATTATGCCATATCACTCGCTATCCCCCGAACCGATACTTAATCAGCGTCCACAACGCTTCCACGCCATCAGTCCAGCGGATTTTTTTGCCCTCGTGTTTGAGGCGCGGGCGGTAGCCTTCCAGCTCCACCTCCAGAATCGGCACGCCGCGCTTCAGGGTCTTGGCGGTAACCTCCGGGCAAAACTCAAACCGCTGGCATTTAAGCGGGATCGAGCGCAGAAAATCGGTACGAAACGCCTTATAGCAAGTCGCCTCGTCGGTAAGGGGGTAGCGGTAGAGCAGGCGCACCGTCCATGCTAAGAGGATGTTCGCAATTTTGTTGGGCAGGGGCATGCCTTTGGGCATGCCGCGATGGAAGCGCGTGCCGTACACCACCGTCGCCTCGCCGCGCAAAATCGGCGCCACCACTTTGGGAATCTCTTCGGGGTCGTACTCCAGGTCGGCGTCCTGAATAATAATCACCTCGCCGGTGGCGTGCTGGATACCCGTGCGGATGGCAGCCCCCTTGCCCTGATTGCGCTCGTGGCGAATCGCAATAATATCGGTTTGCTCCGCCAGAATATCGGGTGTCTTGTCGGTGGAAGCATCGTCCACCACGATAATCTCTTTGCGGAAGGGCGCACGCCTTAGCCGCTCCAGCAGCTCGCGCAGGGTGGCTTCCTCGTTGTAGACTGGCACGATCACACTCACCAGTGGCTGGTTTTCCATCAGCCTTATCATTAGAAGTATACCTCGTCCGTGATGGGGTATCCTGATAGCCCATGGAAGGGGACAAGGCGCGGTTTGATCTGGCGCGAATCTGGCTTTATCATGAGCGGCTGAGCGCCATTCCTGAAGAGATGGGGATGGTGCTGGAGTATGCCGCTTGTTCGCCCAACATCAAGGAGCGGCGCGACTATTCGTGCGCCCTGTTTGATGAGCGCGGGCGCCTGATTGCGCAGGCGGCGCATATTCCCGTGCATCTGGGCGCGATGCCCGCGCTGATGGCGTGGCGGCTGCCCCGAACCGAGTGGCGCGAAGGCGATATGGTGCTGACCAACGACCCCTATCAGGCAGGCACGCACCTGCCCGACTGGACCTTGATTGCGCCTGTGTTTGTGGGGGGTGAGTGTGTGGGCTTCGTGGCGAACCGGGCGCACCACGCCGACACGGGTGGCGCGACCCCAGGTTCGATGCCGATGGCAAGCGAAATCTTCGAGGAAGGCTTACGCATCCCGCCCGTGAAAATTGTGCGTGACGGGCGGCTGGAGGAATCGCTCTGGACGCTGATTCGGCACAATGTACGCACGCCCGACGAGCGTATGGGCGACCTGATGGCGCAAATCGGGGCGAACCGCATCGGCATTTTGCGCCTGCGCGAACTGATGGAACAGGACGGCGTGGAGGTGTGGCGCAACCGCTGGGAACAACTGATTCGCTACAGCGAGACGATCACCCGTGCCGTGCTTCGTGAAATCCCTCCAGGCGAGTATCGCTTTACGGACTATCTGGATGACGACGGGCGCGGTCAACAGAACCTGCCGATTTGCGTGCGAATCTGTGTGCCCGCTTCCAGCGCGGGCACGATACGATTCGATTTCACGGGCAGTGCCCCGCAAACCGCAGGCGCCCTGAACGCGCCCCTGCCTGTAACGCAATCGGCGTGCTACTATGTGGTGCGGTGCCTGATTCCGATGGAGGTGCCCACGAATGCAGGCTGCTGGCTACCCGTGGAGATCGATGCGCCTGAGGGCACGATTGTGAACGCTCGCTATCCCGCGGCGGTGGCGGGGGGTAATGTGGAGACCTCGCAACGGATTGTGGACGCGGTGCTGGGCGCGCTGGCTCAGGCGTTGCCCGACCGAATCCCCGCCGCCTCGCAGGGCACAATGAATAACCTGCTGTTGGGCGGCTACGATCCGTTTCGTCAGCGTGCGTTTGTGTATTACGAGACGATTGCTGGCGGCGCGGGAGCGTGTCCTCACGCCGATGGCGCCAACGGCATTCAGGTGCATATGACCAACACCCGCAACACGCCTGTCGAGGCTTTAGAGAGCGCCTATCCTGTGCGTGTGCTGGAGTACCGTTACGCCGAACGTACGGGTGGGGCTGGCAAGCACCGCGGCGGCGATGGGATTGTCAAAACCTTTACCTTCCTCACCGAGACCACCCTCACGCTGCTGACCGAGCGCCGACGGCGTGCGCCCTACGGCTTGCAGGGCGGAAAACCGGGCGCGAAAGGGGCGAACCTGTTGATGATCGAGGGCGAAATGGACGCCGAGATTGTCAAAGGAGTCGTGCGCGTGCCCCCAGGCGCCACGCTCAGCATCCACACGCCCGGCGGAGGCGGATGGGGAAAACCAGAAAATCGACGCAGCGGCAAATAACTGGCTGCCGGGGGTGGATTCGAACCACCACTACCAGATCCAAAGTCTGGCGTCCTGCCCTTAGACGACCCGGCAAGGGCTCCATGGTGAGCCGGGTGGGAATCGAACCCACGACCAATGGCTTAAAAGGCCACTGCTCTACCGCTGAGCTACCGGCTCACGCCTCGAAGTATACCCGATGGACCGGTGGGAATGCAAGTATCACTGCACCTGCTGCCAGTGTTGGAGGCGGTCAATATCGGTGCCTACTTCGGCGTACGGGGTGAAAATCGCCTTGACGGGCACGCCGAGCATGCGGGCGGCGCGACGCTCGATATCTTCAATCCCCAGCCAGCGGGGCGAGAGTTTTTGCGCCAGCACAAAGCGGAGTAAAAGCCCCAGCCCCAGCTGCCATGCCAGTTTTAGGGGCTGTTTCCGTGCCCGGTGGAGCGCTTCTAATCTTGGCAACTCTTTGAGCGCCACAGAGCGCCGTGCCCAGAACAGGTTGCCCCCTGTAACTTCCCCTTCGCGCAGGCGTACTGTCGTGCGCGAAAGCTGGGGAAACTTCTCCCGACACACAGCGGCGGGCACCACAGCGTAGGTCAGCGCCGCACCGCTTTGAAGGCTCGCCTCCAGAAAGAACCGCACGCTCTCAGGGGTCAGAAAAGGGATGTCGGCGGTGGCGAACAGCACCGATTCGTGCTGGCTCGCTTCCAGCCCGCGCCGTACATTTGCGAGAAGGCTCTCCTGCGGCGCCACCACACGATACCCAGCGCCTTCGGGCACCGCGCCCACCACAAGAATCTCGGCGATTTCGGGCACCAGCCGCAGGGCGTCCACCACGTGCTGATACATCGGCATGCCGGCTACTGGCACCATCGCCCGCTGGCTGACGCCCGCATGCGCGCTCCATTCGGGGTCCGTCTCGCCGCCTGCCAGAACAATTGCCGTGGTCACCGCTATTCCATTCCACGCTGTCGGGTAGAATCCTGCTATGTGCTATCTGCCCCGCTATCAGGAAAGTGCGTGGAAGTCTGGAGAATCGTTGCATGATCCGCGCGAGCGCCATCTGCGCAACATCCGCCAGCTGACTTTTGGCGGGGAGAATGCGGAAGCCTACTTTTCGTTCGACGGTAAGAAGTTGATTTTTCAAAGCACGCGCCCGCCCTTCAAAGCCGACCAGATTTTCACGATGAACATCGACGGCTCCGATGTGCGTCTGGTCTCCACTAACAAGGGGCGTTGCACTTGCGGCTTCTGGGCGCCCGATGGCAAACGCATCCTTTATAGTTCCACCGACTGGTATAGCGAAGAGCCGCCCCCGCCACCTGACCGCTCGCAGGGCTATGTGTGGCCCCTGCTGCCCTATCGGCTATATATCGCCAACGCTGATGGCTCCCAGCGCGAAGCCATCACCGATGACGACGCCTATAACGCCGAAGGCTCGTTCCACCCCAGAGGCGACCGAATCCTGTTCACCACCACGCGCTGGGGGAATATCGATCTGTGTGAGTATAACCTTCGCACGCGCAAGTTTACCCGCCTGACTGACGAGGTGGGCTACAACGGGGGACCGTTTTACTCATGGGACGGCAAATATATCGTCTACCGCGCCTATCACCCGAAAACGCGCGACGAGATTGAAGAGTTCCAGCGCTTGCTGAAAATGCGCCTCGTGCGCCCCAGCAAACTGGAGCTGTGGGTGATGACCGCCGATGGGAAACGACGCTGGCAGCTCAGTAAACTGGGCGGCGCGAACTTCGCTCCGTTTATGCGCCCCGGCAACCGACAGATTATCTTCTCCTCCAATCACCATGACCCGCGCGGGCGCGAGTTTGACCTGTTTCTGATTAACCTCGACGGCACGGGACTGGAACAGGTTACCTACACCGCGGAGTTCGACGGCTTTCCGATCTTCTCGCGGGATGGGAAAAAACTGGTCTGGGCATCTAACCGCAACGCCAGAGTGCGCGGCGAAACTAATATCTTTCTTGCTGATTGGGTGGATTAAAGCGAAACGGCTCTCCCTCAGGAGAGCCGTTTGGTTCACACATCAGGAAGCGGCGCGAGCCTTCTTTCGGCGCTGACGCACATCCTTCAGACCGAAACGGTACTTCGCAAACGCTTCCTCGATTTTGCCCTCCATTACGAGCTTGGCGAACTCCTTCGCCCCTTCAACCTTCGCCTGATTCGGCTTGCGCTTCCGAATTGCTTTGATCGCTTCTGCCATATCAATCTCACCTGCCTTAAACGCCTTAAGGATACCCTCGATATAGGCGCTTCGTTGATCGGTCATAGGTTTCACCTCCGTTGGGTCTTAGCAACCTGCTGGTAAACCCATGCTTTTCAGCCGGGTTCACACCTAGGCTGCTTGCGACCCTTATATAGTGGTAGAGTGGCACTATTATACCTGACGGGAATTGAGTTTGTCAAGTGGAAGCAGGCAATTTGGAAAAAGCCCGAAAGAATTGCCCGAAATACGGCTCATGGCTTTATGGGGGCGACTGTTTCCGCCGGCTCGGCTCTGGGAGATTCAAACTCCATCAGCAGGGTAAAGGCGCCGTCCGCTCCCTCAATTTTGACTCGCGTGGTGACCTGAAAGGTGCGCAGGCGAGCAGTCGCTTTGTCCAGCACAAGCTGCAGATCGTCGTCACGATTGCGCTCGTTGCGGATTTTGCCTGTAATCACGACCTGCTTTTCGTCTTCGCTGGTGATTTTGAGCTGGCTCACCTGCTTGCGAAACTCGTCCTGTTTCGTTTTGCCCCCGAACACAAAGACCATATCGTAGGTGGGCACAACATCCTGCGCCACGAGCTGCTCCAGAAGCGCCAGGCCCGAACTGGCAATCAGCACCTCCTGCGTCTGGCGGTTGGGCGCCTGTACAGTGAGTCGCTGCCCATCCGATTGCACGCGGGTTGTGGTATTTGTGAGGGTGTTCTGGACGGTCAGATTCAGCTTTGCGGGCGCTTCGAGGGTGTAGGTGTAAACGAGGCGCTGGATCACCTCGCCCTGCGGGTTGCGGGCAGTCGCCATGACGACCGAGACAGTGGCTTTCTGCTGGGCTGGCTGAGGGCGGCTGTAGGCGTTAAACATCGCTGTAAGCCATTCGTCCGCTGAGCGTGCTGTTTGCGCCCATAGCCCTGCGCCCATCACCACGCAGGCAACAATTGCAAGCAAACGCCTCATATCTTTAGTGTACCCTATTTCCCGCGCTCTTTTGCCAGATCGCGATAGGTATAAAGCTCCACACCACTCTGTTGCAACACGTCTTTGAAGGCAGGTTCCATCAGGATGCGGAACTCGTCCACACGGTATTGCCAGTGGGATGTGGTCGCGTGCCCTTCGGGGTCATCCTCGCCCAGATGCACAATCAGCTCGTGGACGCCCGGCTTGAGCTGGCGGAGATACTGGTGCAGGCGAGCGCGGTGCTTCTCATATGGCTCGCCAATCTCATACTGGGGGTTCAGCGAGTCGATGGTGGGCAGCCCTGCTTGCTGGATACGCTGGTACGCCTGCTTGTAGTCCAGCCCGCGCGCAGCTGCCATCAGCATAATCTCGGGCGTAGGGCTGAACACCATCGGCGGAATCTTGTAGTCCATCGCGACTTTGAGAAACACCTCGAAGAATTGAGGCGAGGCGTAGAGCGTGCCCATGTGCGAATCTAGGTGGGTCGGTTTCAGCCCCAGTTTGAGCGCCATTTCGATCTGGGCGCGGAGTTCGGTCTCCACCTCCTGGGGGCTGGCGTGGCGCACGACCTCTTCCACCGAGCGCCACATGTAGCCTGTGGGGTCTAACAGCCCCTTGACCTTATCCCCAGGAGCCACAGGGCGCCAGCGCAGGGTACTCCACTCGCTGGTAAGGGTCAGGTGCAGCCCCAGATCGGCGTTGGGGTGCTTTTTCGCCCACTCCACCACTTCCATCACCCAGCCGCAGGGCATCATAATGCTGGCGCTGCTGACAATGCCCGCCTCCATCGCCTTGAGGGTGGCGCGGTTTGCGGCGTGGCTCAGCCCCAGATCGTCCGCGTGCAGAATCAGCCGTTTGCGTTCCGTCGTCGGTTGCTGCTCTTGCCGTCGCATAGCACCTTAGTTCGCGCAGGCGCACGCAATCCCTGCCTGTGAAGGGTACAATATCTCCTATGCGAGCCGTGCCGATGAGTCAGGTGGAAATCCGCGACCAGTTCTGGGAACCGCGCCAGCAAGCGAATCGGAGCATCACGGTGCCCCATCTTTTTTCGGAGCTGGAGCGGGCAGGCAATATCCCCAATCTGCGCCTCGCGGCAGAGCGCAAGCGCGAAGGCTATCAGGGCCCCGTCTACATGGATTCCGACCTCTACAAGGCGATGGAGGCGGCGGCGTATGTGCTACAACTCTACCCCGATGACCCCATTCGCCAGAAGCTGGACGAGGCCATCGCTATTCTGGAGCGGGCGCAGACGCCCGAAGGCTACCTGAACAGCTATTTTCAGGTGGTGGCGCCCGAACGCCGCTGGACAAACCTGCGCGATGACCACGAACTTTATTGCGCGGGACACCTGATTGAGGCTGCCGTCGCCCACTACGAAGCCACAGGGAGCGACCGCCTGCTCAAAGTCGCCACTCGCTACGCCGATTACATCGATTCGGTCTTTGGCGACGCGCCTGGCAAACGGCTGGGCTACTGCGGACACCCCGAAATCGAGCTGGCGCTGTTTCGACTCTCTCGCGCCACGGGCGAGAAGCGTTATCGCGACCTGGCACGCTTCTTCCTGCTGAATCGGGGCAAAAAGATTTTCGCGCAGGAGCATAACATCCCGCTGGAGCAGTACGACGGCACCATCTGGCAGGATAATGTCCCGCTGACCGAGCATCGGGAGATTGTGGGGCACGCCGTGCGCGCCGCCTATCTGTTCGCGGGCGCGACCGACCTCGTTGCCGACACGGGCGACGAGCGCGTCCTGCAGATGTTGCTACGCGTGTGGGAGAACACGATTTCGAGGCGCACCTATATCACTGGAGGCATCGGCAACGAGGCGCGCCACGAGGGCTTTACCAGAGATTACGAGCTGCCCAACCGCACCGCCTATCAGGAGACCTGTGCCTCAATCGCGCTGATTTTCTGGGCGCACCGGATGGGCTTGCTGCTGGAAGAAGCCCGCTTTTTCGACGCACTGGAACGGGCGCTCTACAATGGCGCGCTCGCGGGAATCGCGCTGGACGGCAAAAACTTCTACTATGTGAACCCGCTGGAGAGCGACGGCACACACCACCGCCGACCCTGGTACGCCTGCGCCTGCTGTCCGCCGAACATCGCTCGCCTGATTGCCTCGCTGGGGGGCTATCTCTATGCCCAGGCAGAAAGCGACCTGTGGGTGAACCTCTATGTGGAGAGCCGCGCGAAACTCTTGCTCGCAGGGCGTGAGGCAGTGCTACAGGTACGCACGAACTACCCATGGGACGGCACGATAGAGGTTCAAGTGGTGGAGGGCGCCCCTGTGGAGTTTGGACTGCACCTGCGTCTCCCCGATTGGTGCGCCCAGCCACGCCTGACGCTGAACGGGAAACCGCTCCCGCCGAAGATTCAGAAAGGCTACGCAGTGATACGCCGCTCGTGGAAGCCAGAAGACCGCCTTACGCTGGAGTTGCCCATGGCGCCTGTCTTCATGGAGGCGCACCCGCGTGTGGAGGCAGACCGCTGGCAGGCAGCGATTCAGCGCGGTCCGCTGGTCTACTGCCTGGAAGAAATAGACCAACCCGCGCCGCTGGAACGGATGGCGGTGGACTCTCAGAGCCCGCTCCGCTACCGCTGGGAGCCGAACCTGCTAAACGGCGTGGGAGTGATTGAAGGCGGAGCCGTCGTGTTAGACGACGACTCCGCCTGGGGCAACCGGCTCTATCGCCCGCTGGCGCCGCGCCAGAGGGCCACTTTCCGCGCTATCCCGTACTATGCGTGGCATAACCGCCAGCCGTGCCCGATGCGCGTATGGATGCCTGTGGGATAGGGGCTATGGACCGCTGGCGCCCTGCCCCTGGGGACGCGCTGGCGCCCCCTGATTACCCCACGGATTCGACTCGTCGCCAAAGGTTTTGGGCACAACCACATCGTTGCTTTTGGAAGTGCCTTGCCAGAGCCATGCGGCTACCAGCGCCACCACAACGACAATCGCAACCACCACAAGCCAGGTAGGAACCTCTTTCTTCATCTCAAACCCCCTGTGGTGAAGGGAGCCTTTCTGGCTCCCCACAGGTTAGGAATCACATCGTCGAACGGCACTGCTGGTCGATGGTCGGGTTGTCGCCGGGGTAGTAGACCATCGGGTTCCAGTGGACGCCTGCAGGATTGAAGTTCACACAGGTGAAGTTCTGCGCCCCCGTCTGAACCCGCTCCAGCACCATACCACGGTGTTGGGTTGCAGAAACACGCACATTCGGATCGCCCGCTGCCTGCGCAATCTGGGCATCCTGACGCACAGGGAACCACTTGCTGTGTCCATCGGCGAAGGTCACCACATGCCCTTCATGACGCCCAGAGATACCGAAGAATCCATTCACGGGGGTGGAAACATTAATCCAGTAGCCGCCACCACCATCACAGCTGGTCACGCCGTCTGTCAGTACCACCATGCTGGCGGCTTCGCGGATGCGGGCGTATCGAATGTATTGCGCAGAACAGGTTCCATCACAATTGTTAGGGTTTGAAGCACATGGATCCCACACCGCTTGACAACCGGGATCAACCCCTTCCCGACACTGCCAGTAGGGTGCGAAGTATTTGTTCATTCCGATGGACTGGAGACGACGATCGGTATGCCAGTTGCCGCAAGGGGGTGGGTTCACCTCCTGATCTTCGGGGACAGGTACACTGGCGTTAAACCGGAATCCCGCACGCGACTGAGCCGCCGAAGGACAGTTATAAACGCCCTTGTTCTTTACATAGGGGTAAATCTGGCGTGTCCACAAGGAGTTCGCGATCGAAGCGCGCCCCCAGCACCCGCCGCTTGCTAACTCGGGGAAGGTCTCATCGTAGTCGTTGGCGTACATGGTGATGGCAGTGCCCAACTGCTTCAGGTTACTGAGACACTGGGTCTTTCGTGCGCTTTCTCGTGCACGCGCGAACACGGGGAACAGAATCGCTGCCAGAATCGCGATAATCGCAATCACCACCAGAAGCTCAATCAAAGTGAATCCACGCTGTCGCATTGCAGCACCTCCTGTGAAAGGCTACTTATATATTATAGCCTGCTGTCCGAAGAATTCCTGCCAGATAAGAGCGACCCGGAAGCGTTTTTTGGCGCGAAAACGCAACGGCGAAGAAGTTGTCCAGAAACCGAGCAGACCGCGGAATCAGAGGGTGTTTCTGCCCAACGGCTAAAGCCGTTCCCACAACACGAAGCCGACCTACGTCGGCTCCGGTAGCACGCGCATCCTGCGCGTGATTTTGGGCAAGATGCCCAAGCTCCGGAGAGCCAGCGCAGACTGGTTTTGTTTGTCAGGAACAGCGTCAGCTGTCTGAGCTAACCGCTTTCTACACAGAACAGAAACGAGAGGGCGCCACGGGCATAGCGCCCCCTGCTCTACTACCGCGGCGGCGTCGGCGGCATCTCCTGACCGCCACCCTCTTGCTGGCGCTGTATTTCACCCGCCTTGCCGCCCGGAATCATATCGATGGTCTGAATCACCTTGCCCTCTTCCTGACGAAAGCTGCGATACGCCGAATAGCCTGCAAGCAAAATGGCGACAATCGCAAAGATGATTATCAGCGTCTTCTTCGTTTGTTCGTTCATCGCGCGCCTCCTCAGTTCTTGAACTCCTCGCTCCAGTGGATGAGGTTACGACGCTTCTGCTGGACGGCGGTCTGATCCCATGGCCATGCCATGATAGACTTGCGATCCATCGGCTTGGCGTGTCCGTCGGCAAAACCGAAGGTGGTGAGCTTAGAATGGGCGCCGATGGTCATGCGGGCATCGCCCTGACCACACCAGTTGAACGCGAAGGTGTTCGGCGCGTCGGGCCAGGTCGGGTCGGCGATATTGCGGTTATCCCAGCGCCAGTAGCTCATGTAGCGCCCATAGCTCACGGTCGTCCAGAGTTCGTACATCACAATCGTCTCGGCAGGGCGCCCAATCACCGCCATCGGGCGCGAGTCAGCCCACGAGTAATAGGCGCTGACCCCAAAGGTGGCGATGTTCTCCCATGTGGGGTCGGGCTGATAGTGCGTCCATGAGTAGCTGATGGGAAACCATGTGCCGTTTGGCCCCGTACAATCGTCGCGGTTCACGTTATCGCTGGGGCAGCTGAAAATGCCGCGGTTCTTCACATAGGGCATCAGCGCATCCTCCGCGCCAAACGCCTGGTCGGGTCCGTTGGGGTCGTTGTTAAAGTTGCGGCTACCCACCAGCAGGCGGTGAAACTTCTCTTCCCAGTCCTGTTGATACATCAAAGCGGAGAGCAATAGCTGTTTTGTATTGGAAACGCAGGTGGTCTGGCGTGCTTTCTCCCGTGCCTGTGCGAACACGGGGAACAGAATCGCTGCCAGAATCGCGATAATCGCAATCACCACCAGAAGCTCAATCAATGTAAAGCCTCTTCGCATGAGTCTGACCTCCATATTTCTCTTATACGCTACCAGTACGCCGGTTCCTGCCTCCTTTCTCCACAAAAACCCCTCGTTTTTGAGGTTTTCAGGGGGCAGGCGGGAAGCGGTATAATTTCGGGCGTTATGGCGTTGACCCTGGAGCAGATGCGTCATATTGCGAAGCTGGCGCGGCTGGAGCTGAGCGATGCACAGTTAGAGGAGCTCATGGCGCCGATTAATGCGCTGATGGCACACTTCGAGAAGTTGCAGGCGCTCCCGCTGGACGATGTGGAGCCGACTTCGCACTCCATTCCTGTGGATAACGCCTTTCGGGAGGATGTGCTAGGCACGCCGCTGCCCCGCGAGGAGGTGCTGGCGAACGCCCCCGAAGCCCGTGATGGGCTGTTCATCGTACCCCGTATCGTGGAGGAATAGATGGCACTACACACTCTGAGCCTGAGCGTCCTGAGCGAAAAACTCCGTCGGCGTGAAATCTCGGCGACGGAGCTGACCGAAGCGGTGTTGAGCCATATTGAACGCACGGAACCCCAGATTGGCGCCTTTATCACGCTCACGCCCGAACTGGCGCGTCAGATGGCGCGGGAGGCGGACGCCCGACTCGCCAGCGGCGAGTGGAGCCCCTTACTGGGCATCCCGATTGCGATTAAGGACAACATCAGCACGCGCGGCGTGCGCACCACCTGCGCCTCGCGGATTCTGGAAAACTATGTGCCCCCCTACGACGCCACTGTGGTCGTCCGACTGAAGCAGGCAGGCGCGGTCATCGTGGGCAAAGCAAACATGGACGAGTTCGCGATGGGGGGTTCAACCGAATTCTCGGCGTTTCACCCTACACGCAATCCGCGCGATCTGGAGCGTGTGCCAGGAGGGTCTTCAGGCGGTTCGGCAGCGGCGGTCGCCAGTGATATGGCGGTCGCGGCGCTGGGTTCCGACACGGGCGGTTCTATCCGTCAGCCGGCGGCGTATTGCGGTGTGGTGGGGCTGAAACCGACCTACGGGCGCGTCAGCCGCTACGGATTAATCGCCTACGCCTCCTCGCTGGACCAGATTGGCCCCATCACCAAAACGGTGGAAGACTGCGCGCTGGTGCTTCAGGTAATTGCAGGCAAGGACCCGCTAGACGCCACCAGCGTGGATGTGCCCGTGCCCGACTATCGCGAGGCGTTGCGCGCCGATGTCAAGGGGCTGCGACTGGGCGTTCCGAAGGAGTTTTTTGAGGGGGTTCACCCGGAAGTTGCCCAGCGTGTGCAAGAGGCGATTGCCGCGCTGGAGGCGGCAGGCGCGGAGGTGCGCGAGGTTTCCATCCCGATGGCGGAACAGGGGTTGGCAATGTATTACATCCTCGCGCCAGCGGAGTGTTCGTCGAATCTTGCGCGCTACGACGGCGTGCGCTACGGGCTGCGCGTGGGCGCGGAGAAAGGGCATATCGGCATGATGGAAGCCACTCGCGCACAGGGATTCGGCAAGGAGGTCATCCAGCGGATAATTATCGGA
Source organism: Armatimonadota bacterium (assembly GCA_037442385.1). Classification (GTDB taxonomy): domain Bacteria; phylum Armatimonadota; class Fimbriimonadia; order Fimbriimonadales; family GBS-DC; genus LDYB01. Next base: position 10,971 of record JBBIQJ010000001.1, on the reverse strand, counting down.
ACCTACGCGCTCTCGTCGGGCTACTACGATGCGTATTATCTCAAAGCGCAAAAGGGGCGCACCCTGTTGCGCCATGAGTTCGAGCGCGTGTTTCAGGAAGTGGATGTGCTGGTGTGCCCCACAGCGCCGACGCCGCCCTTTAAACTCGGCGAGCTGGTGAACGACCCCGTAGCGATGAAACTGATGGATGTGCTGACCATCCCCGTGAATCTGGCGGGTCTGCCGGGTTTGTCGGTTCCGTGTGGTCTGGCGGAAGGGTTGCCCGTAGGGCTGCAGGTTATCGGCAAGCCATTTGACGAGCCGACCGTGTTGCGCGTGGGCTACACCTGGGAGCAGATTCGGGAAACCCCCTCCCAGACTGCCTGAGAGGGGGCGAACTGCGAATCAGCGCTTGCCACCTGTTTCCAGAGGGAGAGAAGACGCAGGAGCCGCGCGATTGTCAGGGGGTTGCACTCCGAACGCTTCCACTCCGGGCTGGTCGGGTTGCGCTTTCGGGTAGGCGTGAGCTGCGGGTTCGCTTGAAGCGCCGCCGCCCGAAGAGAAATACCACGCCGCGGCGATAGCAATCACCGCAACCAGCACAATCAGTGCAATCGCGACAGGTTTAGGAATTTGCATCCTGCTCACCTCGCTTAGTAGTAGTCATCCAGATCCCACAGATACTGCTGAGGATCCAGGATGAAACCACCACACTGCGGGCGCGCATCACAACCTTGAGTGAGCTGGGCAGGCGTGTAGGGTTTGACATGTCCGTCGACGAACGCGACCATCATCCGCTCGCGTCGGTGCCAGGGCCATGCGCCGCCGAACTCCATCCAGGTGTACCAGCCCGTCGCCGACTGCAGACGCCAGCATGCGGGGCGCGCACCCATGCCGCAGCTATTGGCGGCATAGTCGTACCACCGACTGGCAGCCCCACTGTCGCACTGCTGACGGACAATCGTGAAGCTATCCACGACACCGCCCGAAGGGTTGCGCCAGTAGCGGCATGGCGGCATCACAATCCAGTTACCGCCGCAGAGGGGCTGTCGCGAAGCGGGGTCGCGCCACCAGAGGCTATCCACAAAGAGCACTGTGGAAGCATGGTTGCGAATTCGGGCATCGGTGGCGGGGGCATTATACCAGCGCCCCGTATTCGCTTGCTCCATGATGGGCGAGAGATACACATAGTTGTAACCCAGGTCCGTTTTAAGCGCCCAGCGATACTCACGGATGCACTGCTGGGTCGGCGGGGTCTCGCCATCTGCCGCGCAGGCATCCAGCCCGGAGTCGGTGGCATGCGGGTCGGAAGGACAGCGGAACATGAGCCAGTTTTTCACATAGGGCCAGAGCAGCTGCGCCAGAATGCGGTCAGTGCAGTTCTCCTGCCCGGCAAACGAGGCAAACCACTGAGTCAGCGGTTGGGTCGTGTCGTAATCGCTGGTATACATCACGACCCCGCGGGCTACCTGATGATAACGACTGGCGCAGGTAATCTGACGGGCGCTTTCCCGCGCCTGCGCAAACACGGGGAACAAGATTGCCGCCAGAATGGCGATAATCGCAATCACGACAAGCAACTCAATCAGCGTAAAGCCACGCTTACGCATCGGTTTAACACCTCCTGAGGATAATTACACCCAAAAACCCCCAGATTCCTGCAGGTTTTTGTAAAAAGGAGCTGGGGCAATCTGCCGCCAGCCCCTTGAAAAAACAAGTTACTCTTCGTCGCCGTCTTCGCCCTGGGCGCCGAAGTTGAAGAGAACAATCAGCAGATCCGCGTCATCCACTGTACCGTCGCCATTCAGGTCGGCAGCGGGATCGTTCGTGCCGAACGCGAACAGGATGGTCAGCAGGTCGGCGTCATCCACCGCCAGGTCGGCGTTCGTGTCGCCGTTCGGCAGGATGACCGTGCCCAGGTCCACCGTGCCCGACACATTCACATTCGGGATGCGCACGCCCAGCCAGTGGGTCTCCGTGTCGAAGCTCACGCCTGTAACACAGAGGTTAGTCGGGCAGTTGATTGAAAGGATACTGGGCGCGTAGATGGGGCGCACCACGATGTCGTAAGTGCCCGCCTCCACTTCGGGCGTGTCGATGGGGAAGTCGGGTCCTGCTGCGCTCGGCATGCTGAATCGCGCAACGCGCTGCTTCGTGCCCGGGCGATAGAAAATCACTTCCACGTTGGTAGGCGGTGCGGGGGAAGGCGCATCCGCGCACTGGGCTGTGCCGACCACCTTGCCTGAAGCCGCGGCTGAATTGCGGAAGCCCAGCACCCCCTGATAGAGTGCAGGAGCATGGTAGCGGTTCCAGTCGGGCACTCCGTTCCACGGCGGAGTGTTGGCAAACGGATCCCCATCGCGGAAAGGCAGGTCGGTGTTCAGGATGCGCTCACAGGTGAAGGGCGCCACCGAAGTGTTGTAGCGGAAGCGCTGCCAGCTGCTTGGTTGGATGGGGTCGCTCCCGGCACTACCCAGACCGCGCGGGGTGTAATACAGTTTCGGACCGCCCGGCGCGCCCATCGCCAGCGCGACATAGGAATCCAGCCCTGCTGCGGTATAGTCCTCATCGCCCACAATAATCGCGAAGTAAAGACCAGGGGACAGTGTTACGCTCTGGTTCAGCGCGCTGGTGCGCAAGTAGAGGAAGGTCGTCGTACCTCCGTAGTAGGTCAGAATGGATGTGTCGGAAGGATCGCTTGGCGGGTCGCCTGGGTAAAACCCAAGGCTTGTCTGGAACAGGACATTGCTCAGGTCAGGAATCGGGTACCCAGCAGAATCGGTGGTCGCCCCTGTAATCCAGACGCGGATTTCGGGCACTCCTGTAGCCAGGCTTGGGGCGTAACAGATCGAGTCGAAGGTCATCGTGTTGTGAATGCGGAACGGAAGGGCTGTCCAGCGTGCTGGCAAGCCTGCACTGGCAAGATCGCCTGAAATGAAGTAGAGGTAGTTTGCGGTCAGGGTGGGAGCGTCGCATGTACCGCCTACCACATACCACGAGTTCGCGGGATTCCCTGCGAAGTAAACGAAGGGTCCCTGGGCAGAGAGCCTGCCCATCGTCAACAGCGCCGTAAGTGCCAACCCAACTACAGCAGTATGTCGCATCATATCGCACCTCCTTTTCAGGATATCGATATTATAGCAAATTTCGGGGCGTTTGTCAAGAGGGCGGCGGACTATTCAGGGCAATTTCAGGTGATTTTCCCCTAAAATGCCCCTTCACAACGCGGTTCGCCTCCACAGGTATAATCCTTGCCGATGAAATCGGTACTTCGTGTGGGTTTAATCGGCGCGGGAGGAATCGGGCGCTACCTCGCGCATCAGGCAAAGGGCGTTTCGGAACTTGCGCTTGCGGGCGTGTACGATGTGAACCCCGAACTGACCGAATCGGCGGCGCAGGAGCTGGAAATCCCTGCCTGCCCGACGCTCACAACGCTGCTGGAAGACGAGAGCGTTCAGGCGGTCATAATTGCGACGCCTCCCTACACCCATCGGGAGTTGTGCGAGCAGGTACTGAAGGCGGGCAAGCATGTGTTTCTGGAGAAGCCGATGGCGCTCTCTGTTGCCGACTGCGACGCAATTTTGCATGCAGCTGAGCAGGCGCAACGGCGCGTGATGGTGGGGCATGTGCTGCGCCTGTTCCCCCTGTTCTATCAGGCGAAGCAGTGGCTCGATTCAGGCGTGATAGGCAAGCCGCTGGCGGTCTCGATTCGACGAACAGGCAACGATCGGAACCTGTTTGCCCAGGGCTGGCGCGCTGATGTACGCCAGAGCGGCGGGTTACTGCTGGAAATGAATGTGCATGAACTGGACTACCTGCGCTGGCTGCTGGGCACGGTGCGGGTGGTCGCCGCGCAGGGCATCCAGCCCTTCGCCGAGCCGAACTTTGTGCAACACTGGCACGCGCTGTTTGTGAGCGAATCGGGCGCGATTGCCCAGATTGAGGCAGGGATGTTAGACCCCTTCGGTAGCTATCGCGTCGCCATTATCGGCGAGCAGGGCACGATTGAGCATACGGGCTTCGGCGGCACGGTGCGCTACAAAACACATGCAGGCGACGAGCAGACTCTCACCCCCGAAGAGGTCAGCACGCCCGAACCCTATCAGTGGGAACTGCAACTGTTCGCACGAGGCGTGCTGTTCGGCGAGCCGCTGCCCTACGACGGCACCGACGGGCGCGAGGCGGTCGCCCTTGCCGAAGCCTGTCTGCAAAACATGACACGCCAGCAGGAATTTTGACCGAACGGTCGTATCAAATCCACGACGAGGAGGTCTGAGAGGATGAAAACACATAGCGAGTTTATCACGACCAGCGCACGGGGGTTGAATCGCAACCACCCCATGCTCAAAATGTTCCAGAAAGCCAAGAAACTGGGGGTGTGGGACCCCGCCGCGATCGATTTGACCCCAGATCGCGAACACTGGCAGACCTTCACCGAGCAACAGAAGGACGCGACCCTGCGGCTTATTTCCCTCTTTCAGGCAGGCGAAGAAAGCGTAACGCTGGACCTGCTCCCACTCATTCAGGTGGTCGCTGAAGAGGGGCGCCTCGAAGAAGAGATGTACCTCACTTCGTTCCTGTTTGAGGAAGCCAAGCATGTGGAGTTTATGAACCGCTTCCTGACCGAGGTGGCGGAGGTGCGTGGGGAAGACCTCTCGCGCTATCACACGCCCTCCTATCGTGCTATCTTCTACGAGGCGTTACCGCAGGCGATGCATCGGCTCACCTACGACCGCTCCCCGGTGGCGCAGGCGGAAGCCAGCGTGGTCTACAACATGATTGTGGAGGGCGTGCTGGCAGAAACGGGCTACTATGGCTTCTTCCAAGCCTACAAGCGCCAGCAGGTGATGTCGGGGCTGGTGCAGGGCATCGGCAAGATGATGCAGGACGAGGCACGCCACATCGCTTTTGGCGTCTACTTCCTCTCGCGCCTGATTGCGGAGCATGGCGACCCCGTATGGGAGGCGATTCAGAACAAGATGAACGAACTGCTCCCCTACGCCGTGGGCGTGGTGCAGGAAGTGTTTCAGGCGTATGAGCCAGAGATGCCGTTCGGGCTGGAACTGGATGAGTTTATGAACTACGCCATGAACCAGTTCATGCGCCGGGAAAATCGGCTGGCGCGCGCCCGCTCTCTAACGCTGGAGCAACTCTACAGGGAAACCGAAGAGGCAGAAGCCGAGGCGGCAGAGCTGACCCGTGCGATTGTGGAGGGCGCCCAGGGAGGCTAACGATGAAAGTTGTGGCGGTCTTACCTCCTTCGGAGCAGGTTCAGGCGCAAATTGCGATGGTGCGGGCGCTGTTTCCCGGGCACACGGTGGAGTTAGCCACCAGCGCCGACGCACTGGAGCCGCACCTTGCGGATTGCGAAGCGCTGATTTCCACCGCCTTCACCCCGATTACCCGCGCGATACTGGAAAAGGCACCGCGCCTGCGCTTTATTCAGGTGGCGGGCGTGGGCGTGGACCATGTGGACCTGGACGCCGCGCGGGCGCTGGGCATCACCGTCGCTGCCGTTACGGGCGCAAACACAGTCAGCGTCGCCGAGCATGTGGTGATGGTCGCGCTGGCGATGATGCGCGGACTCATCCCCGCCCACAATATGCTCGCACGCGGCGAATGGTCGCTCCCCTACTGGATTGCGCACGCACGCGATCTGCAGGGCAAGACCGTCGGGATTGTCGGCATGGGGCGCATCGGGCGCGAGGTAGCGGCGCGACTGCTTCCCTTCGGCGTCACGACCTTTTATTACGATGTGAACCCCCTCCCGCCAGAACAGGAAGAGGCGCTGGGCGCGACCTATCTGGAGCTGGACGTCCTGCTCCCCGAATGCGATGTGATTACGCTCCATATGCCCCTGACCCCCGAAACGCGCGGGATGTTCAACAAAGCGCGTCTCCAGCGGATGAAATACGGCGCGTTTCTGATTAACACCGCGCGCGCTGAGCTGGTGGACACCGACGCGCTGGTGGAAGCGCTGCAGGGGCATCTGGGCGGCGCGGCGATCGATGTGTTTCACCCCGAACCGCCTCCGCCAGACCATCCCCTGCTGAAACTACCGAATGTGATTCTCACCCCCCACGGCGCGGGCGTTACGCAGGAAGCGCAACAACGAATCGCGCAGGGCGTGATTCAGAACATGCTCCGCTTCCTGGAAGGGCGCCCGCTGGCAGATGTGGTGGTAGAAGGCAGTCGCTAACAGGGGGGCGACCATGCGACGTCGTTTGACCTTAACGCTCATCAGTGTGGGGCTGCTCGCGACCGCTATCGCGATGTGGGGGCTTGTGCAAGTAATCGGGTTTCCCCGTCCACCTCTGCGCGACGCGATTCCACTGGAATCGGGCGCGCTCTCCATGCTGACCCCTCAGCTGGTGGCGGGGGGCGTTATCACGCAGTATGCATGGCATCCCGAAGGACGCTACCTGCTCTGCGCCTCGCTGAACCTGAAACAGTTCGACGCGCAATCTCGCAGGGCAGTCATAGAAAGCGCCCTCTGGCTCTGGGACCAGAAAGAGTTGCGCAGTACCCGCCTGTGGAATCAAACCTGGCAGGCGCAGGGCGACCACATCGATTTCGCGGCGCTGCGCACGATAGCTTGGAGCGCCACCACACCTGAAGCGCTGATTCTGGCACAGTTTCGCGAGAACGGGACTTTTGTTTCGCGACTGTACTCTCTGAACGCGGCAACGCGCAGCTGGCGCGAAATTGCGCAGGGCGACTTCCAGGAAGTAGACGCTCACCCGAAACTACCTTACTGGCTGGTCTCTGGAGGCATGCAAACGCCCCCGCTGGTGGTGACACGCAACGCGCAGGTAGCGCCCCTCGTTGTGCCGGAGCCACAAGCTGCCTTTTGGCTAACAGGCTGGGATCCAGAGCAGCCCATTGCGTACGGCACTTACACCTTCCGGGCTCTCCACAGGACAAACGAAACGGAAGAGATTTCGCGCCATTTTGCAGTAGACCTGCGCCAGAAGACCATCACAGAAATCCCGACGATACCCCAGCCCAGGATATCTCAGTTTGAGGCAAGGCGCCAGAGAGACTCTCTTCCCACCGAAGTCGGCACGCTCGCCATCATGCAGGAAACACTTCCTGCCAGACCGCCTGAAACACTGCGCGCGCCGCACCTGACATGGTTGGTGAGCAAAGTCGGTAAGCGAAACTACCGCTATCTGCTGGGCGCGAATCTTCGGCACACTTCCTTCACGCCTAAAAGAGACGCGCTCTTCTACATCGGTCGCGAGGGCGCGTTTGTAGTGCCGCTGGTGCAGATCCTCACCAGCCTGCCCGCCGAGCAACTGCGTGAGCAACTGACGAGCCAAGCAAAACAGATCGGGCTTGCGCTCCTGATGTATGTCCAGGACTACGATGAGATATTCCCCCCTGCCGATCAAGACCTCGCGTTCCTGCTAACGCCATATACTCGCGACTCATCCGTCTTTCAGAACTCCGAGACAGGCGTGGGGTTTGTGTACCTGCTGGACGCCATCCCAATCGCTCAGATTCAAAGCCCTGCTGAAACGATGGCAGGCTACTTTGAGGCGTCCGGCGGGCGCGTGGTGGTCTACGCCGATGGGCATGTGGAGTGGGTTCCTGACAAAAATTTCCTGACAAAAATTAAGAAGCAACAGGAGCCTCTTCTCGAAAAGGGAATCTCATAAGCATGCTGAAGTTTGAGCCGCTAGTTCGTTATTCGAAAGAGCAGTTGCGCCAGATTGTGATGCCCGTTGGCGGGATTGGCACGGGCAGTTTCGCGCTGTCGGGGATGGGCGCCCTGACTGACTGGCAGTTGATGAGTCGTCCTCACAGGGGCTGGCGCCCCCCACTGGCACATTTGTTGCTGTGGGTGCGCACCGCCGAGGGCGACGCCTACTTGCGCGTGCTGGAAGGGATGTTGCACGCCCAGCTGGACGCCGATTCGGGCGCGCCGCAGGCGCTGGCAGGGATCCCCCGCATGCGCGCGGTGGGCTTTGAGGCGGCGTACCCCTTCGGAAGTGCCCTGCTCCAGGACCCCCTTCTGCCCCTGCGCGCGAGTCTCACGGGGTTCAACCCACTCATCCCCGAATCGCTGGACGCTTCCAGCCTGCCGATGGGGCTACTGCAGGTGCAGGTGGAATGGCTGGGCAAAGGGGCTGTCGAAGCCTCGCTCACTTTCCTGCTGACCAACTTCATCGGAAGCGACGGCATCAAAAACGACCTCAGAGGCAACCTCAGCGACGCCATTACGGTTCACGGCTGGAAAGGGGTGGTGTTTCGAAAGTCAGACCTTCAGCGCGACCCGCGTGTGGGCACGCTGTGCCTGCTATGTGAAGATTCTTCAGCGCATGTGGCACGGCACTGGGCGTTCCAGTATAGCTGGGGCGGCAAGATTCTGGGGATAATTGACCACCTGCTTCGAGAGGGCGTTTTGCCTGATGCCGCGCCAGAGGTTCCCTGCCCCCCATCCGATGAGCGCGGCTGGGACAGCTCCGTACACACACGGTTCACCCTGCACCCACGCCAGTCGCACACGGTGCGGTTCCTGCTCACATGGCACTTCCCGTATCGTGATTTGCGCGAGCTGGGCTGGTTCGAAGAAGGCAAAGACGAAAGCCCTCTCGTGCAGAATGCCTACGCCACACGCTTTCGCGACGCCGTGGAGGTTGCGGAGAAGGTCATCCCCCGCCTCGCCGCGCTCTGGGAGGACACCCGTCGCTGGGTTTCCCGGTTGAGTCGCCGAAAACTCCCGCTGGCGTTCAAAGAGTCCGCGCTGAATACGCTCACAGTGTTGCGCTCGCCCACGCTCTTCGCGATTGCCGATTCGGGGCGCGTGCGGTTTCTGGGCTTCGAAGGGTCCAACGCCGCCACAGGCTGCTGTCAGGGGTCATGCACGCATGTGTGGAACTATGAGCAAGCCACTGTCAGCCTGTTCCCGGAGATTCACGGCTCGATGCTGGATAGCCATCTGGAGTACGGCATTACAGAAGACGGCGCGCATCGGTTTCGCCTGGACCTGCCGCTGGGGATAAATCGCTGGCCGCTCGCGGCGGCAGACGGTCAGATGGGCACGCTGGTGCGAATCTATCAGCAATATCGGCGCACGCGCGACAGGGAATGGCTGAAGCGCGTCTACCCTAAAGCGCAACAGATGCTCGCCTTCGCATGGGTGCAGGGTGGCTGGGACGCCGACCAGGATGGCGTGATGGAAGGCGCCCAGCATAATACTTTTGATGTGGAGTTTTTCGGTCCGAACCCGCTGTGCAGTGTGTGGTATCTCGCGGGGCTGCGAGCGTGCGAGGAGATGGCACGCGTGCTGGGCGATACCGAGTTTCAGAAACGCTGCCGAACCCTGTTTGAGCAGGGGCGCGACTGGATTGACACCCACCTCTTCAACGGGGAGTATTACATCCAGCAGGTGCGCCGCCCCGAACAGACTCCACACCCGATGACCTGCAAACATGTGCCGCCGGAGCCGCTGCCGTACCAGATTGGCTCTGGCTGCCTGATAGACCAGCTGGCAGGGCAATACAAAGCCAATCGCGCGGGGCTGGGCGACCTGCTCAAGCGGGAACATATGATAAGCGCGCTAAAAGCCATCATGCGCTACAACTGGCGTCAGGGCTTTCATGCGCATTACAATCATATGCGCACCTATGCGTTGGGCGACGAAGCAGGGGTAATTATCTGCTCCTACCCACACGGGCGCCCTGAGGCGCCGCTGCCCTATTCATTTGAATGCTGGACAGGACTGGAGTATTTGCTGGCGCGGCTTCTGCGGGACTACGAACTGCATACGGAGGCGGAGCGTGTGGTGCGCGCTGTTCGCGCCCGACACGATGGTAGGCGACGCAACCCGTTCAACGAGCCAGAGTGCGGCAGCTTCTACGCGCGGGCGATGTCCGCCTGGGCGCTTGTCGAATAGAAAAGGGCTTGGATTGCCCCAGCCCTTGAGAAGCCCAGAAAACTCAGGCGCTTAGCGCTTGCGTCGGCGCAACGCCAGCCCCCCAGCCCCACCGCAAGCGCCAGCAGGCTGGCAGGCTCAGGAACCCAGTCCTGCTCCACCAGCAACAGTGAGGCGGTGGAGATGCGAGGTTAGGGAGGTCCTGAAAGTAATCTGAAGGGAACAGGTTTGGGGTATCATGAGGGCGATGGCGATAGCAGAGTCGCTGCCGGTGCAGGCGCTACCCCCCGGTGTGCGTCTGTTGTGTGCGGCAGGAGCGTTTCTGGTGTTCGAGCGGCGCTTCTATTCGGATGACCCGCTTCGGGCGCAGGAGTTCGCCTGTGAACATGGCTGGGTGGAGTTTGTGTTAAGCCTGCGTCCGCCCGATCCAGAGCATCTGACCTGCCCGCGCACGCTTCGCTCCGATGTGCGCTACCTGCATCACCATCTGGTCGTGCGAGTCGCGCCCGATTATCTGCGTGCTTTGTTGGAGCCTGAGGAGTCGCGCGTACTGGAGACTTTACAGCCATTCGTGCGCGGCGAGCAGGCGTTGCCTGAAAACTTTTACCTGATGACCAGCCATCCTCTGCTTGCGGGCGTGGTGGAATCGATGCTCACGCCGCCGCCCGTGGGCAGTTTGCGCCTGTTTTACGAAGCAAAAGTGCGGGAGCTAATCGCCTATCTCTGCTTTCGGGAGCCAGAAGTGGTTCCTGCTCATGATGACGCGCGTCTGCGCGAGGCGCTAATCTATTTGCAGGCGCACCTGAGCGACCCGAACGCGCTCCGCAAGGCGTTTGAGCAGATGCCGCTGAGCCAGCGCCACTGCCAGCGCCTGTTCCGTGTGGCGCTTGGCTGCTCCCCTTCCGAATATCTCACGGAACTGCGCATGCGCAAAGCGGCGCAGCTGTTGCTCAACTCCGATCTCTCGATTTCCGAAATTGCGCTGGAAGTGGGCTACCTGAGCCTGAGCCATTTCTCCAGTGTGTTTCGCCAGCGGTTTGGGGTCAGCCCGCGCGAGTTTCGGCGCAATCCCAAAGCCGTCAATGCGAGGCTGGATTAAAAAAAAAAAAGCC